>JBFWLP010000095.1:0-12842 GCA_050252075.1 Burkholderiaceae bacterium
CGATGCCGCGCGCATCACTGTCTTCATGGCGTCTTCCACGCCGGTGATACGACGGCTGGCGTTGCCCATTTATGTGGCGGGCAGCCTTCTTTTCTTTGGTCTCATGATCTGGACGGGCTGGACCATGGTTCGCCAGCAATGGATGATGAATGAAATGATTGCCACGCTGGGGTGGCCGAGCTGGATCGTCGGCCTGGTGATGCCGTTGTCGGGCGTGCTGTCGGTGCTGTGTTTGCTGGATTCACTTTTCGAGCACCGGGCAACGCTCGGACTATCCGCGCCTGCGGCGGACAAATCCCCGGAGGCCCCATGAGCATCACCTTATTGATTATTTTCCTGGTGCTCTCGGCGCTGGGGGTGCCCCTGGCGATCAGCCTGGGCCTGGCCGCGGTGTCGGTGCTCGTGTTTTTCACGTCAACGCCGTTAACGCTGCTGTCCGACAGCATGTTTTCGGCCATGAATTCATTTTTGCTGGTGGCGGTGCCCCTGTTCCTGCTGGTGGGGCAGCTTATGGAACGCGGCGGCGTGGCCGACCGTATCTTTGATTTCGCCAGCTCGGCCGTCGGCTGGCTGCCCGGCGGCATGGGCCATGTGAATGTGGCCTCATCGGTCGTGTTCGGCGGCATTTCAGGTTCCTCGGTTGCCGACATTGCATCGCTGGGCGCGGTTGAAATCAACGCGATGGTTCGTCACGGTTACGACAAAGGCTACGCCGTGGGTATCACGCTGGCAACGTCAACGCTGTCGTCCATTATCCCGCCCTCGGTGCTGATGGTGATTGCGGGATCGATCGCCAACCAGTCCATTGGCCTGCTGCTGCTGGCCGGCCTTATTCCGGGGCTGTTCATGGCTTTCACGCTCATGGTGTACAACCATTTCTACAGCGTGCGCAACGGGGTGGGGCGGCCGGTTCCTTTCAATGCACGCCTGTTTCTGAGGGCCGGGTTCCGGGCATTTTTGCCCATGATGACGCCGGTCATTCTGATGGTGGGCATTCTCGACGGGTTCTTCACCCCCACGGAAGCCGCCGCCATTGCCGTGCTGTATACCTTTCTGGTCGCCATGTTCGTGTGCCGCGAACTCAAATGGGGCGACCTGGCTCCCATGATGGTGCAAACCGCCCGCATGACCGGGGGCATTTTGTTCATTGCCGCCACGGCAAAGCTGGCCGCCTGGGTGTTCACCTATGACGGCTTGCCGGTCAAGGTGGGAACGTTGCTGTCCACACTCACTTCCAGCCCGACGCTTGTCTTGCTGCTCATCTTTTTGTTCCTGGTGGTGGTCGGCATGTTCATGGATGCCATCGCCGCCATGTTCATTCTTATTCCGGTGTTATTGCCTCCCGCCGTGGCGATGGGTGTCGACCCCATTCATCTGCTCGTCATAACCGTCATTACGCTGACCCTGGGTTTGGTGACTCCACCTGTGGGCGTGTGTCTGTTTGCGGTGTCCAAGGTGGCCAACATGCCCATTGAAGAGGTTGTCAGACGCTCAATGGGGCCTATGTCCGTTCTGGTTCTGTCCATTATCGCGCTGGTTCTGTTTCCGGCGCTGGTGGTCGGTCCGCTCAAGTTACTGGGCTTGTATTAGTGCAAATACAGCCATTTATCGATTCCTTAGGAGAGTAAACATGTTTCTCGGTAAAGAGATACGAATGAAACGTCTGGTCGGCCGGTCCGGCCGCCTGCTGGCCATTACCATTGACCACCCCATTACGCGCGGGTTGCTGCCGGGTCTGGAAGATATTCGCACCACCATGAAGAAGGTAGTCGAGGGCGGTCCCGATGCAATCACCATGCACAAGGGTATTGCCGAACGGATCTTCCCGGCGTATGCCGGCCGTGCCGCCGTCATCATGAAAGCAACAGCCTATTCGGTGCAATACCATCCAACCTACGACGCGCCGGTGGCCGATGTCGAGGAAGCTATTCGGCTGGGGGCTGATGCCATTTCCGTGGGATGCATTGTGGGTGGTCCCGACCAGGCGCAGCAGCTAACCTTCTTGGGAAAAGTCTCCAAGGAAGCGGCGTCGGTGGGGATGCCGCTGGTGGCGCACATTTACCCCAAGGGCAACCTGATCAAAGACCATCACGACGCCAAAGCGGTCACCTACGCGGCCCGTGTGGGTGCCGAGCTGGGGGTGGATATTATTAAAACCCTGTGGACGGGGTCGGCGGAAAGTTTTCGCGAAGTGGTGGAAGGCTGCCCCTCTATGGTGGCGCTGGCCGGCGGCGAAATGGGGGAAACCCTGGCCGACTACCTGAAAATGACGCGCGAGGCGCTCGATGTCGGGCTGGGCGGCGTCACGTATGGCCGCTTTGTCTGGCAGCACCAGCATCCCAGTGCCGTCATCAAGGCGCTCAGCGCCCTGATTCACGACAACGTCAGTGTGGAGCAGGCGTTGGGTGTCTATGATGCCGCCGTCGCGTCGGAGTCCGTATGAAAGCCGCCGTCCTGCAAGGGCCGAACGCCCTGGAACTGACCGAGGTGGCCACGCCCCAGGCCGAACCGGGTGAACTCATACTTCGGGTGCGGGCGGCCACCGTCTGCGGCACCGATTTGCGGATACTCACCGGCCGTAAAACCAAAGGGGTGCGCTTTCCGTCCATTATCGGCCACGAGTTTGCCGGTGAAGTGACCCAGGTGGGGGAAGGCGTGAGCTTGTTCAAGGTAGGCGACCGGGTCTGCATGGACCCTGTCATTCCGTGCCTGTCGTGTGCTCATTGCAAGAATGGCCACGAGAATGTTTGCCAGAACCGGCGGGCGATGGGGTATGAATTCGACGGCGCGTTTGCCGAGTACATTCGTATTCCCGCCATTGCCCTGAAAGCCGGCAATGTATTCAAAATGCCCGAAGGCATGAGCTACGAGGCCGCCGCCTTGGCTGAGCCGCTGGCATGCTGCATCAATGGCCAGCGCAACGCCGGCGTAAAAATGGGCGATACCGTGGTGGTGCTGGGCGCCGGCCCCATTGGTTTGATGCATGCCGCCCTGGCCCGGTTGTCGGGCGCGCGGCAAGTCATCATCAGCGAACCCAATGCCTTGCGCCGCCAGGCGGCCGTTGAGCGCGGCGTCGATTATGCGTGTGACCCGGCGAACGAATCCCTGCTCGATTTCGTGCACGGTAAAACCGACGGCCTGGGCGCCGACGTTGTCATTCTGGCGATCGGTGTTCCCCAGTTGGCCAACGAGGCCCTGACGCTGGTGCGCAAGGGCGGCAATGTCAATCTGTTTGCCGGTTTCTCGGCCGGAGCAACGGCACAGATCGACGTCAACCTGATCCACTACAACGAAATTGTCGTGACGGGCGCCAGCGCCTTGCGCCGGAAAGATTACGAGCTGGCCATGCACATGCTGGCCGGCGGCCAGATCGATGCTTCCATGCTGATCACGCATCGCTACCAGGTTGCGGACTCGCTGGCGGCGTTCGAGGAAGCCGGTAGCGGCCGTGCGTTGAAGGTGGCGATTCGCAATGACTAAGGTGTTGCTCGGCGTCGATGCGGGAACCAGCGCAATCAAGGTGTGCGCGTTCGATGCCACGGGAAAATTGCTTGGCAAGGCGCAGCGTTCCGTGCCGGTGATCACGCCGCACCCTCTGTGGGTCGAGGTCGACCTTGAGCGCTACTGGGAGCTGACCGCCGAGGCCATACGCGAAGTGATCGGCCGGGTGGGGCAGGTACACGGCATTGGTCTGTCGACCACGTGTCCCACCACTATCCTGCTTGATCGCGAGCAACAACCTTTGCGGCCCGGCATCGTGTATCTGGATGGTCGCGCCAACGACATCGTTCGCGAGGTGGTGGGCGCCGATGCAGTTGCCTATCAAGGCCAGACGGGTAATCGCGCCAGTACATCAACCTGCTGGGTGGCCAATTTGCGCTGGGTGCAGCGCAACGAGCCCGAGGTGTGGTCGAGAACCCGCACCGTCTGCATGTTGAACGGTTTTCTGGCCCAGCGCCTGAGCGGAAAAACAGGCATTGATCCCACCCAGGCATCGTATTCCGGACTGATGGATGTGCGCGAACGCGCCCCCGCGTGGTCCCCGTCGTTGCTGGCGCTGTGGGGAATCGATCCTGGAGTTTTCGCGCCCTTGCAGAATGGCACCGAAAAGATTGGCATGGTGACGGATACGGCGGCGGGGCTGACCGGACTGGCGCCGGGCACGCCGCTGTCGCTGGGTGCCGCAGATACCGCAACGGCGGCACTGGCCATGGGGCTGCGCCAAAGTGCCCAGGTGTTCGAGTCGGTGGGCACATCGGGGGTGATCACGTTTTGTCTGGATCAGCCCGATTTCGATCCCTGCTTTCTGAACCGTTACCATATTTTCCCTGATCGCTGGCTGGCGCATGGCGCCATGTCGATGCTGGGCGGCTCGTTTGGCTGGCTGCAGGCCAAGGTCTGGCCCGAGGTGCAGTCGTTTGCCGAGCTGGAGCGCATGGCGCAGGAATCGGAGCCGGGGGCGAACGGGCTGATTTTTCTACCCTACCTGGCCGGGGAACGCAGCCCCATCTGGGATGCCGAAGCCAGTGCCGCCTGGATCGGCTTGCGCCTGGAACATGGCCGTGCCGATATGGTGCGTGCCGTCTTCGAGGGGGCGGCGTTCGGTCTGCGCCAGATTCTGGCCAAGGCACAGGCGCAGTGGAACTGGCAGCCCGAGCGTCTGGTGGGCGTGGGCGGCGGCGCCCATAGCCGGTTCTGGGCCCAGATCAAGGCCGATGTGCTTCAGCTGGAATACGGCCTGGCCGAGCAGACCGATGCCAGCGCGCTGGGCGCCGCCTTGATGGGTGGCGTTGCAGGGGGGGTATATACAGGTTTCGATGATCCGGCGCTGCCCGCCATAAGGCTGGCCCCGAACAGCATCAAATCGGGATCAGCGTCCCGGCGCGACGTGTATGATCGCCAGTTCTCCATTTTTGCGTCGCTGTATCCCGCCATGGAGTCCGCCATGCATCAGCTTGCCGCACGCCGCGCCGCCTGCCGTTCGTCCTCAATAAGTACTGAAAAATTAAGGTAGTATGGTTGCGCTTTAAATCGCCTTACTTTGCAAGTACATGACAGAAGACGCCGACGACCTGCTCGCCCAAATCATCAATATCGCCATGCGCACCCGCGCAGACGAGTCGGGCCGAATCCGCCTGCCCACCGAGCGGGAGCTGTCGGAACAACTGTCGGTGCAGCGACCCACCATCCGCGATCGGCTGACCATTCTGCAAACTCTGGGGTTTCTTGAGCGGCGGCAGGGCAGCGGTACGTATTTGTCGTTGCCCAACGCCCAGTTTCTGCAGTTTTATTTCGAGGTCAGCCTGAAGCTGGGCTTCTTTTCCGTTGAGCAGATGCAGCGCGCCATGGAAATGATCGGTCTGGAAATGGTCAGCAATGCGGCCATTCATGCCGATGCGGCCGATGTCGAGCAACTGCAGAAAACCGTTCAGGGCATGAAAGACGCCGGTAACATCAACCAGTTTGTCGAGGGGCAGTTCGAGTTTCATGCCGGGCTTGCCCGGGCCTGCCATAACCCGGTCATCAGTTTGTTGATCGATGGGCTGGCGCGTGTCATGAGAGCGGTATTGCTGAACCGCGTGCGTATGCTTTCCATGGTGCCGGGTGCCTTCGACCGCAATGTGGATGCCTATTACGCCGTGGTGCAGGCATTGCAGGATCATGAGCCCGAGCTGGCACGGATCGCGCAGCAGGAATGCTATTCGTTGTGGCGGCGCGAGGCCATGAAGATATCCGTCTTCAACATTCAGGAGTAGGGTGGCGATGTCGGCCGGCACAACGGTTGCTGCGGTTTTCGCCGACGACGCCGTTCACGTCGCCCGGCGTTTGCTGGGGGCTGTGCTGCTGGTCAACGGTGTCGGCGGGCGCATTGTGGAAACCGAAGCCTACGATCAGGCTGATCCGGCCTCGCATACCTATTGTGGTCCAACCGACCGAAACCGGGTAATGTTCGGCCCGCCCGGTTACGCCTACGTGTACCGCTCCTATGGCTTGCACTGGTGCTTCAATATGGTGTGCCGGGAAGCCGGTCATGGCGCCGGGGTATTGATACGGGCACTGGAACCCACGCATGGCCTGGACATCATGCGCAGGCGTCGCGGCCTGCAGTCGCCGGCGCTGTTATGTTCCGGCCCGGGCCGCCTGGCCCAGGCACTGGGCATCGACCGCAGTGTGAACGGCTTGTCCATTGCGCTGCCGCCGTTTTCCCTGATCATGCCCGACGAACTGCTGCCTTGCGTGTGCGGCGCGCGTATAGGCTTGACCAAGGCAGTGCAGGTTCCCTGGCGCTTCGGGCTGGCGGGCTCACGCTATCACAGCCGGCCGTTCCGTCCGAGCGCCCGGCCCGGCTAGAAACCCAGCCCCGATCCTGCGCCCAGCAGTGTTGCAACGCCCAGGGCGGCAAAAATGGCAGCGGCAATGGAATGCACCAGCTTCATGGGAATTTTTCCGGCCAGCTTGTCACCGGCAAATACCGCCGGCACATCGGCAATGAGCATGCCCAGCGTGGTTCCGATGACCACCAGTAGCGGCGCGGCGTAGTGGGCGGCCATGGCGACGGTGGCTATTTGGGTTTTATCACCCATCTCGGCCAGAAAGAAGGTGATGAGCGTGGCCCCAAACACCCCGAATTTTCGCGCGATCTGGGTTTCTTCTTCCTCGATCTTGTCGGGAATCAAGGTCCATACCGCCATGCCGATGAACGACAAACCCAGCACCCACCGCAGAACGTCGGGGCTAAGGGTGGCCGTGATCCAGGCGCCCAGCGCACCGGCCAGGCCGTGATTCACGATCGTGGCGATAAGAATGCCCAGAATGATGGGCAGCGGCTTTTTGAATCGGGCGGCGAGAAGAAAGGCAAGCAACTGGGTTTTATCGCCGATTTCGGCAAGGGCAACCACCCCGGTTGAGACAAGAAGGGATTCCATACGTATTCTCAGGCCGGTAACAGACAATTGACCACGGCGCATCCCCGGCCAGTTCGGAGGCGCTGTGGTCAAAGGTCTTGCCAAGCTGCAGAACCGCTTGCGCCATGGCCCGCAGGCCAAGTGTGTTGACGCAAGCCTCTTCCGTGTGAAGAGAGGCTACTCCCCAATGACGCGCGAATTATAGCAGGCCGGAAACCGGGTCAGTGTAAAGCCGTATCGTCGACCCGCCGGTCGGCGGCCCAACTGGCGGCGGCCTTGTCATAAACCGCATTCAGCACCTCGGGTTCCACCAGCTGGTTGTTCACCGCTTTCAGGCCGTCGTCGTGAAACAGATACAACCGCGAGGCAAAGTCGCTGAAAGGCAACGAGCCCTCGCCGGGAAGTTCGCCGTTGCCCTGCGTGGACACCACCACACCGTGTCCCCAGTCTTGTCCGCTGTCGTTGTTCGGATTGAAGAAATACACGCGCATGTCACCGGTTTGGTCCAGTGCCACCCGGATCAGCGTAATGGCATGCCAGCCGACAAAGCCACCCGCGCTGTCGGTGACGGCGATGCCGGCCGGTTGCGGATGAATAATCGGTTCATTGCCGTTGTACAGCGGGTGGTAGGTGCGGTAGAAGGTATTGATGAACTCGTGATAATGGTGCAGTTTGCCGGTGGCAATGTCGACGGCAATATAGAACTCCCGTCCTACCCACCATCCGTGAAGCTCACGGTTGATCCATTTGTGCGGGTCTTCACCGCGATCGGCAACGCGTCGGCCCATTTCGGCATACAGGCGATCCAGATGCGGTACCAGCAGCACCGATACTGCATCGGAATCTAGCGGAATATGTGACGCCAGGCCGGGGGGCAAGGTGCCCGAATCGAGCAGTTGCCCTTCAAAATGCATAAGAATGCGGTCGTTATGGCTTACCTGTGCCAGCAGCCACAGCAGGTAGTCCGGATCGTTCAGTGCCCACAGGGACAAGGCGCGCGCCGACTGGCAGGTTGGGTTGTTCCCCTGGCCGACGCCCAAAGGCTGGCCCAGCATTTGCAGTACACCGGCCACCAGGTATTGCTTGGGGCAGATGGCGGGGCCGAAGGCCGCTGTCAGTGCGTCAGTGCAGGCAGTGCTGGGCTCGCTGGCCAGCAGGCGCCACAACGACGGAGCAACAGGGGGGGCATATAGAATGCCTCGTTCAAGCATCAGGGCGACGCCCAGGGCGGCCTGCCCTGTGCCGGGAAGAACCGCCTGGCGCAGCAAGGCTTCCATCAGGGGTTGATAGCAGCGCAGGGCGTCCAGCCCCGTGCTGGACAAGCCCAGGGCCTGGGGCAACAGATCGCCGTCGCTGGCTTCCAGGGCGTACCGTATGAATTCAACCTGATAGTCGGACACCAGCCCCGTGTCGTGCATGGCCCGGGCCATGCCCGAGGCTTCCGCCAGCAAGGTTCCCTTGTCGGCGCTCGCAAGGCGTTGCCGATAGGTGACCACGCCCGGATCTTCACGCGACAGGTTGCTGGGACCAAACAGCGCACTGATCAGGCGATCCGCGCCCAGCACGCGCGCGTCGCCCGTGCTGTGGTGCCCTTTGCCCATGGCCACTGCAATTTGCACAATCATGGATTTGACCGGATCGACCTGCAGTGGCCGCTGCGTTAGCAGGCGCCATATTTCATCTACCAGTTCCCCGAGTATGCTTTCGGCGCCAATGGCTGTCAGCAAGTGCTGCAGCAAGCGATCGACGGCGCCGCGCAGCCCGCCGCCGGCCTGCCGCGTTGCTTCGGTGGAGGCCCCCAGAATGCGATCCAGGTTCAGGGCCAGTACTTGTGCCAGAAAGTGATGCGCACGCGCGGCCGGAAGGCCGGTTGCGCCGGGCTCACGCTTTATGATCGCCAGAAAGCGCAGCAGGCTCAGGCACTCCAGCGCCACGGTTTGCGCCTGGCCATGTTCCAGTGTGTTCCTTACCAGGCGGGGCAGTAGGCCGGCCGGGTTGGCCCAGTCGGTACCTGCAAATATGCCCGCGCGCTCCAGTTGAACGATACGCTCGTACAGCGGGCCGATGGCATTCGGGAAAGCCAGCAGCCGGCAGGTACCGTCCAGTACCCGCGACTGGTACGTGGCCTTGGCCACGGGCGAAGCCGCGTCGAGCTGACCGATCATGTAGTCAAGTTTTTCAACGAGCAGTGCAAGCGATGGCGTATCGGCCGGGTTCGTCATGGCAATCAGATCAGATGTAGAAGTCCAGGTCTTCCTGCGCCTTCAGTGTGTCGCGCAGACGGTGAGGGTCACTGCCGTGAAAATACACCAGCCCCCAGTGTGTGCCGAAGGCGGCACGCTTGGTGACTTTCTGTTCCAGCGGCGGCACCAGTTCGTGAAACTCGAAATACGGATCATTGACAGTGTCATCGGGCAGCGCCAGCGTACTGACGACCCGGCGCCGCGGGTAGACGCCGAAGCATCCGGCATGGCCATTGGCGTCTTTCACGGGAGTAGGGAAGAAGGCCTCGATTTCGTCGGGTGCCGTTTTCGGGTCAAACGCCAGCACCAGCGCCTGATAGGCGTTGAACCCGTAAACGCGCTCAAGCAGTTCAAACACATTGAAGCCGGGCGGCCGGTAGGCGACTTCGCCGAAATACATGGTGCCGTCGCTGGTGACAAAATATTCCGGATGGATAAAGCCGAAATCGATGTCGAACACATCGATCAGTTTTTCGATTTCCTGGGTGATACGTTCACGCCATTTCTCCAGTTCGGGGGTGGCGGGTACAAACACCGAGTACCCCAGGGTCACATACTCCGAGATATTCAGAAACTGGATTTTCCGGTCTTTGATCCACGCCTCAACGGCAAACTCCCATCCGCTCAAGTGGCTTTCCATCAGGGCCGGAAACTCATCGTCGGAAATGGTCGCCACATCATCGGCGGTGCGTATCACCCGGTGGCCCAGACAACCGGCCTTGTCGAAGGCCTTGAAGTGAATGGGGTCGTTCGGATCGCCATCCAGCTTGAGCAGGGTTTGGTTCACCCGCTTCAGAAAACGAATGACATCATTGCGGTCCATCGCCTCTTCAAAAATACCCACCCGGATGCCGCCCAGCTGCGCCCGGCGTTTCATGAGCGATTTATCGCGAAAAAGCATGGACTGGCCCAGCAGGCGAGGGTTGCCCAGCAGCACGGAGTTCACCGCACCGGCCCATTCCACGGTTTCCTCGAACAAGGGAATGGCAACATCTACGCCCAGCTCCTGCAAGGTGATGGCCAGCTCGTAGGAGCGATCATTCAGGCGCTCGAAATCCCAGGAAATGAAGGGAATGTTGTGTTCTTTGGCGTATTCCTGCGCCCAGGGAGGCGCCACGATAATGTAGCGGCGGTCAAATTTTTCAAGCGCATCAATGCAGCGCAGGCTCCAGCCGAGTACGGCCACATAGCCTTTGTCAGGGTTCTTCTGGGTCATGGTGTCTCCTTTGAACCGTTTCCGCCACAGCAGGGTGACTGCTGTTCACGCGGCCAGGATGGCTGCCGGCGGTACGCTTTATAGGGTAACTGACTTGACGGCCGCTGCATAATCGTGCCCGGCATTACATCTCGACATCCTTTATTGCCATCGGTATGATCCGGGAAAATCATACTCCGGAGGACGGCATGGCAATTCTGGGCAACAGCAAGATCACCCCGTTACTGCAGTATCTGGCGCAGATCAACCTTGGGCAACCGGTTACGTCGGCTGCGCTGAATGTCAGCGTTCTGCTGGGGGCCGATATTTACGACAGCCGGCCCGGCATGCTCACGGCCAATTACGGTTTCGATGGTTACATGGGGGTGCCGGGGCTGACCGGCACCGACCAGGATTCGCGCGACGCCGCCTATCAGTACGGCGTGTCCTGGCAGTGGCTCGACCCGGCGCTCAATGCCGGGGCGCGTGCCTATTACTCGGCGGTGGGCGATACCAATTTCCTTGCCCTGTACGAAGTGTCTGCCTTCTTGGCCGATACCATTCCCGTGGTGTTCAGCCATCCGGTGCTGGGCACATCGCTCACACCCGAAGCCTTCCAGATCGAGCTGAACACGGGCGAGCTAGTCACGCCGCTGGCCGCCAGTTTTCTGCCCAATGGCGAATACAACGAACGGCAAACCGTCGTTCTGACCGGGTATTGGGGTAACCGTCTGCAGCCCGATGATCCCGACGCACAGCATCCGGTAACCGTGCGCATCGTCAATACCGATACCCCGCTCATGCTGGTGACCGAACAAGGTCTGGTCGCTGCGACGGGCGATCAGATCGAAAGCCGCAATCCCTATGCCGAAGGTAACGGACCACGCATCGTGCGCGCCAACCTGGACGCCTATACCGATCTGGGCGAGAGCGCCCCGATCTGGCTTGCAGCATCGAACGGCAACGCCGGGTCTGACCTGTTCGCCGATGAAGCCCAGTTCCGCTTGCGTGTCTACACCAGCGCCGGGTTCTCGCCCGATGGTATCGGCAGCATCTTGCCCACCGATTTCTCGCGCTATTTCAAGCTGGAAGCCGTGGATGAGCAGGGCGAATCGGTGTGGCTGCTCGACACCGGCATTGATTACGCCATAGGGAACTACGGCACGGTGCGCATCGCTGGGATTGCCGACACCGGCCCGGCGCAGTCGTCTTACGACATGTCCTACGTTGAGGATCATGACAACCAGTACGATATTATTCTTAGTGGCGACCAGGCCGCCATTGCGCAGATCGCCCGCATTCACATGCCCTCGGGCGGCGATTACTCGCCGGTCTACAACCCGGGCGGGCCGGGTAACGATCCCGGCGCGAATCCGCCGGTTCCCTTCACTGTACCCAGTTCCGAGCAGTTCACGCAGGTATCGCAACAGATCGGCCTGAATCCCTACGTTACCTTTGTGGAAATCGACGGCTCGGTGTACCGCGACCCGGTGACGGGGCAGCCGGTGGGCGAGGACCAGGGCATCGCCTTGCACGACACCCAAACCGGCCACAAGGTGCATCAGTATATCGACCCTTACGGGCGAATTTTCTACGCATCCTTCGATGTCAGCGACGAGTTCACGGCCCCGTCGAATGACTCCCTTCCCGCGGTGTTTGATCCCGTGTTCTACCTGCGGCAGAATCCCGATGTGCGCGATGCCACGCAGGCCGACCATGTGATGGCATGGAATCATTACCTGCAGTTTGGCGCAACCGAAGCGTACACACTGGGCGACAGCGGGCGTGCGCCCAACCCCTGGTTCGATGTTCAGTACTACATGAACGCCCATCCCGACCTGGCCCGTGAAGGTTTGCATGCCAACGATGCATTCGTGCATTTCGTGAATCACGGCATGCACGAATGGCGCGCGCCCAACGCGTTGTCCGCCGACGATCCCGTCACCGCCGACAGCCTGCTGTCGTATGCGCTGGCCAATCCCGACCTGATGAGCGCCTACGCCATTGCAGAATCAGCCATCGCACTCACCACCGCGCAGCAAGAAAGCCTGCTGCTGCACTTTTATCGTTGGGGTTATCAGGAAAACAGGCCCCAGGCGCCCACCGTGCTGCAAAGCACGGAACCAGAGCAGCCCTCGCCCGGCGAAGATAACTGGGTGGACATCACCGGCCACCTGAGAGCGCCGTCGGGCGATTTCGTGGTTTAAGCGCAGGAGACGTTGATGTCGGCAAAACGCTGCAGGTAGGGCAAATCGCGCTTGGCGCCGTTCGAAGTACATGTGGCGCAATTGTGGTGCAGTTCACGACCGTCTGCGCCACATCAAGGTGAAAGACGATGCCTCCGGTGCGAGGCTGCGCCCAATAGTGCACCCATTTACACCCATTCGAGCCGGGTGTCCTTGCAGGTAATGCAACTGCATTGACAAGACAATGCAGTTGCATTACCAATAAAGCGTCAACCTAGATCCGCAGGAGACTGCCATGGCCGCGACCCTCGAA
>JBFWLP010000096.1:0-12691 GCA_050252075.1 Burkholderiaceae bacterium
TGTTGTTGCCGGACCTGATTCGCGAAACGTCGCTCACATCGGCCGGGGCGGGCTACCTCACCACGCTGCCTGTCATCTGCCTTGGTTTGTTTGCTCCGGTTGCGCCACGGCTCTCGGAGCGCATCGGCCCGGAGCGTACGCTGCTGGTGGTGATGGCTTTACTGGCGTTCGGCACGGCGTGGCGCGGATTCGGCGACCTTTATTCGCTGTTTCTCGGTACGGCTATGGCGGGGGCGGGCATTGCCATGGGCAATGTGCTGCTTCCCAGCGTCGTAAAGCGTGATTTCGCGCATAAATCGGGCCTGATGATGGGGTTGTTCACCATGGCGTTGTGCGGCGGCGCGGCGGCGGGATCGGCCTTCACGCTACCCCTGATGTATGCGTTTTCGGCGTCGTGGCAAACGGGATTAGCCATGTGGGCCATACCCGCCGTCATTGTCCTGCTGGTATGGTGGCCGCAATCGCTGCGCGGCGGCAAGGTTGTGCGTTTCGCAACGCAGGCGCCGCAGGGGTTGAAACGCGATCCGCTGGCCTGGGCGGTTACGTTCTTCATGGGCCTGCAGTCGTCACTGGCATATTGCATCATGGGTTGGGCGGTGCCTATTTTGCGTGATCGCGGGCTCGATGGAGTGACGGCCGGCGTGATTGTTTCCGCATCGCTGCTCGTGCAGGTGGCGACCAGCCTGGTGGTGCCCAGCCTGGCTGTGCGCTGCAAGGATCAGCGCCTGTTCAATGTGCTGCTCTCGTTGCTTGCCATCGTCGGGTTCATTGGTCTGGTGCTGGCGCCGCTGTCGACCATCTGGTTCTGGGCCGTTGTGCAAGGCATCGGTCAGGGCGGCCTGTTTGCCATTGCGCTCACAGTCATTGTGCTGCGCTCGCCGGATTCGCGGGTAGCCGCGCATTTGTCGGGTATGGCGCAGGGGGTGGGGTATTTGCTGGCGGCTTTCGGGCCGCTATTGATCGGGGTGCTGCATAGCGTCACCGGCAACTTCGTGACTGCCGCCTGGCTGGTGACGGTGCTGGGCGGGCTGGCGGCCGGCTTCGGATGGTTTGCCGGGCGCAATGCCCATGTGAAGACGACTTGATTTAACCGGCGTTCGCCCCCATGTGTATCTGATCTGTCATGGCCGTGGCACAGTAATGGGCTACCCTGGCAGGGCAGTGCAGGCTAATAGGCAGTAGCTATTGAAACGATTGGATCAATCAATTTCACAAATAGCGTGGGCTTGCCTATACTGACGCTGTATTCAACTTGTTCAACCACAAAAAAGGAAACGCAATGTCCCTGATCAATACGAAAATCAAGCCTTTCAAAGCCCAAGCCTATCACAGCGGCAAGTTTGTCGAAGTCAGTGACGAGTCGATCGCCGGCAAGTGGTCGGTATTCGTTTTCTATCCCGCCGACTTCACGTTCGTGTGCCCCACCGAACTCGAAGATCTGGCCGAACTGTACCCCGAATTCCAGAAACTCGGCGTCGAAATCTACAGCGTGTCCACCGACACCCACTTCTCGCACAAGGCATGGCACGACACATCGCCTGCCATCGGCAAAGTGAACTACCCCATGGTCGCCGATCCCACCCACGCGCTGGCTCGCAACTTCGAGGTGCTGATCGAAGAAGAAGGTATCTCGCTGCGTGGCACGTTCGTCATCAATCCTGAAGGCGAAATCAAGGTCATGGAAGTTCACGACAACGGCATCGGCCGTGTCGCTTCCGAGCTGCTGCGCAAAGTAAAGGCTGCCCAGTACATCGCTGCCCACCCCGGCGAAGTCTGCCCCGCCAAGTGGAACGAAGGCGCTGAAACCCTCAAGCCTTCGCTTGACCTGGTCGGCAAGATCTAAGTAGTCGTCCTGCTTGCATTTGAAGTGCAAGCATCCTGAAGTGCCCCCCGTGCCGGCCACAAGCCGGTGCGGGGACTGCAGACAAAACCCCAATGAAGGTGGATCACTATGCTAGACGCGAACATAAAAAGTCAGTTGAATACCTACATGCAGATGCTGCAACAGCCCATCCGGCTTGTCGCCAACCTTGACCAGGGTGCCAAATCGGCCGAACTGCGCGAGCTGCTGCAGGAAATCACGCAAATGTCTGACAAGGTCGCGTTTGCCGAAGGCAACAACCCCCAGGAGCGCGCGCCGTCCTTCGCTATTGAGCGGGTCGGGTCAGATGTCAGCGTCCGCTTTGCGGGCATTCCCATGGGGCACGAGTTCACCTCGCTGGTGCTCGCCTTGCTGCAGGTGGGAGGCCATCCCATCAAGCTTGATCCAGCCGTCATCGAGCAAATTCGCAATTTGCCCGGCGATTATGCGTTTGAAACCTATTTTTCGTTGTCGTGCCAGAATTGCCCCGATGTCGTTCAGGCACTCAATACCATGTCCATCATCAACCCACGCATCAAGCATGTGGCGATCGATGGCGCCCTGTTCCAGAGCGAGGTTGATGCACGGCAAATCATGTCGGTTCCGACCATGTTCCTGAACGGCGAAGTCTTCGGGCAGGGGCGGTCCAGCGTGGAAGAAATCCTGGCCCGGCTTGACACCAATGCCTCAGCCCGCAAAGCCCAAGAGCTCAGCGAGCGCGAGCCGTACGATGTGCTGATCGTGGGCGGTGGCCCGGCCGGTGCCGCAGCGGCCGTTTATGCCGCCCGCAAGGGTATACGCACCGGCGTGCTGGCCGAACGGTTTGGTGGTCAGGTGCTGGACACCATGGGCATCGAGAACTTCATTTCGGTGGTGGAAACCGAAGGTCCCAAGTTCGCCACTGCGCTGGAGCAGCACGTGAAGGCTTACGATGTAGACATCATGAATCTGCAGCGTGCCCAGGCGCTTGTGCCGGGCGAACTGACGGAAGTGCGCCTGGAGAACGGCGGGGTGGTCAAAGGCAAGACGGTTATCCTGGCCACAGGCGCCCGCTGGCGCGAGATCAACGTTCCCGGTGAAAAGGAATACCGTAACAATGGCGTGGCCTATTGCCCGCACTGCGACGGTCCTCTGTTCAAGGGGAAACGGGTTGCCGTCGTGGGTGGCGGAAACTCGGGTGTGGAAGCCGCCATCGATCTGGCCGGCGTGGTCGCTCATGTCACCCTGATTGAATTTGCCGACGCTCTGCGCGCCGACGAAGTGTTGCAGCGCAAATTGCGCAGCCTGCCCAATGTGGATATTGTCTTGTCCGCCAAAACCACTGAAATTCTTGGCGATGGCAAGAAAGTGGTTGGCTTGACCTACGAAGACCGTACGTCGGGTCAGTTGCGCAAAGTCGATCTGGAAGGTGTGTTTGTGCAGATAGGTCTGGTGCCGAATACCGAATGGCTCAAGGGAACGGTGGATCTTTCCCGCTTCGGCGAAATTGAAGTCAACGCCAAAGGCCAGACCAACATTCCGGGCGTTTTTGCTGCCGGCGATTGCACAACGGTACCGTACAAACAAATCATCATTGCGGCCGGCGATGGTGCGAAAGCGGCTCTCAGTGCGTTTGATCACCTGATCCGCACGTCGGCGCCTGCCGAGCAGCCTGTAGTGGAACAGGCGGTCGCCTGATCGTCAACTGCAGTACTCCTGATATCTCCGCCGCGGTCACGCGGCGGTTTTTTTTGCCGGACGGGGCAAGGTAAAATACGCCCACATCGATGCCGGCATGTGCCGGGTTATCAGGAGATTCCATGCGCTTGATTATTGCGCTTCTTTTACCTTGGCTCACTTTTTTCACGATCGGGCGCCCCTGGTCGGGCATTATCTGCCTTGTATTGCAGCTCACCCTGATCGGGTGGTTGCCCGCCGCCATCTGGGCGGTGTATGCCCTTAGTCAATATAAAACCGATCAAAAAATAGACCGTGCGCTGCGTCAGCGCCAAGGCTAGTTCCGTTTCGCGTTTTTAGGGTAATCCCCTTCCAGTCTGCCCGGGCTTTCCGGGTAGAATGCTGACCTATTCGCATTTACCCAGACGTCGCCCGAAGCGGCAGGTAACCGGCTACCATGACATGACTTCTCGCTTGGCCTTGCATCAGATCACAAAGCGCTACCCGGCCGTCGTTGCCAACGACGGCATTGATCTTGCGGTCGAGCCCGGCGAAATTCATGCGGTACTGGGCGAAAACGGGGCGGGTAAATCCACCCTCATGAAAATCATTTACGGTGTGGTCAAGCCCGATGCCGGTACGGTGCTCTGGAATGGCGAACCGGTTCATATTGCCAGCCCGGCAGCCGCAAGACAGTTGGGCATCGGCATGGTTTTCCAGCATTTTTCGCTTTTCGATACGCTCACCGTTGCCGAGAACATTGCTTTGGGGTTGCCCGAAAAGGTTCAGCTCGACGTGCTCGAACAGCGCATCGAGTCCACGGCACGAGAATACGGGCTAGATCTGGAGCCTCGCCGCCACGTGCACACCCTTTCGGTGGGGGAGTGCCAGCGGGTCGAAATTGTCCGTGCCCTGCTGGGGCGTCCCCAACTGCTCATTCTCGATGAGCCCACCTCGGTGCTTACCCCGCAAGCGGTGCAGCGTCTGTTCGATACGCTGCGCAAGCTGGCCGACGAAGGCTGCAGCATTCTGTATATCAGCCACAAGCTCGACGAAATTCGCGCGTTATGCCAGCGCTGCACGGTCATGCGGGCGGGCAAGGTGACCGGTGTGTGCGATCCCCGGCAAGAAACCGAGGCCAGCCTGTCCCGCCTGATGATCGGATCCGAACCGCCGGCGTTACCGCAGCGGCAACCGCATTCCGGCCAGGTGGTGTTATCCGTCGACCGTCTGTCTCTGCCTAAGGCGCATCCCTTTGCCACCGAACTGGCGTCGATCAGCTTCCAGCTGCATGCCGGGGAAATTCTGGGCGTGGCGGGGGTGTCGGGCAACGGCCAGCAAGAGCTTCTGGCCGCGTTGTCCGGCGAAGACCGGCGTACTGCAAATGCCATGATCACGCTCGACGGTCAAGGTATCGGTCAGCGATCGGCAGCGTGGCGCCGTGCGCAGGGCCTGGGCTTTGTGCCGGAAGAGCGACTGGGGCGCGGTGCCGTTCCGGAGCTTTCCCTGGCCGATAACGTGCTGCTTTCCCATCAAGGCCCTGCCACAGTTGCCGGCGGTTTTATTCGCAAAGGCGCGGTACGGCGTGTGGCGGCTTCCATCATTTCCCGTTTCAACGTCAAGGCGTCGGGGCCCGGCGCGGCAGCCGCCAGTCTGTCGGGCGGCAATTTGCAGAAATATATTATCGGCCGCGAAGTGATGCGCCGGCCCAAGGTATTGCTGGTTGCCCAACCCACCTGGGGGGTTGATGTAGGTGCGGCGGCGCAGATTCGTGCCGAACTGCTGGCGCTGCGCGATGCCGGGTGCGCCGTACTGGTGGTCTCCGAGGAGCTCGATGAATTGTTTGAATTGTCCGATCGCCTTATTGTCATGGCCAAGGGGCGTGTGTCGCCGCCGCTGACTATCGCCGATGCCGACCTGAACCGGGTGGGGCAATGGATGAGCGGCCTGTGGGAGCCATCGTCTCAGACGGCCGGCGGGGGCGCGAATGCTCAAGCTTGAACCGCGTGCGCAACCCTCGCTTGTCATGGCCTGGCTATCGCCGGTGCTGGCGGTGCTGCTTACCATGGTGTGCGGGCTGCTGTTGTTTCTGGCACTTGGCAAAGATCCTCTGGCCGGCCTGGCCGTTTTCTTTTACGAGCCGCTCAAGGATCTGCACGGCTGGTCAGAGGTCGGCGTCAAGGTTGCTCCACTGCTCATTATTGCCGTGGGTTTGTCTTTCTGTTTCCGGGCCAAAGTGTTCAACATCGGTGCGGAAGGACAATTGGTGGTGGGCGCCATCGCGGCAGGCGCCTTCATTTTATATGTCGATACCGATACCAATGGCGGCCCGTTGATGCTGACCATGGCCGTGGTGGCCGGCGCCTTGGGCGGAATGATCTGGGCTGCCATTGTGGCTTTCCTTCGCGACCGCTACAACGCGAACGAAATTCTGGTGTCGTTGATGCTTGTTTATGTGGCCCAGCTCCTGCTCAGCTATCTGGTGCATGGGGCGCTGCGCGACCCCGATGGCTTTGGTTTCCCCCAATCCCGGCTGTTTTCCGATGGCTTTCTGTTGCCCATCGTGTTGCCGGGAACCCGTTTGCACCTGGGCATTATTCTGGCCCTGATCGCGGCGGTGATCGGCTGGATCTTTCTTGCACGAAGCTTCTCGGGGTTCAAGCTTCAGGTGGGGGGCATGGCACCGCTGGCGGCCCGGTATGCCGGGTTTTCGTCGCGCAGTGCGCTCTGGACATCGCTGCTGGCGTCGGGAGGCCTGGCGGGCATCGCGGGAGCGGCCGAAATCATGGGCCCTATCGGTCAACTGACGCCGTCGGTTTCTCCGGGTTACGGGTTTGCCGCCATTATTGTGGCGTTTGTCGGACGCCTTCATCCCATCGGCGTCATTTTCTCCAGTTTTGTCATGGCGCTGTTTTATATCGGTGGCGAACTGTCGCAAAGCCGTCTGGGCATGCCTAATTCAATCACCGGAATTTTCCAGGGTATTTTGCTGTTTGCACTGCTCGCTTGCGACGTGCTCATCAATAACCGCTTGCGGTGGGGGAAATAATGGACGCGCTTGCTCCGCTCATCGCTTCGGCCATTACGGCAGGTACTCCGCTGATGCTGGCGGCGCTGGGTTTGCTCATCAACGAGAAGTCCGGGGTCATCAATCTGGGTTCCGAAGGCATGATGCTGGTTGCCGCCGTAACCGGCTTTGCCACGGCATTCACCACCGGCAGCGTGTTGCTGGGGTTTATCGCAGGCGCGTTGGCCGCCATGGTCATGGCCGGTTTTTTTGCCTGGCTGACCGTCTGGCTGGGCTCCAATCAGGTGGCCACCGGCCTGGCCTTGTCGTTGTTTGGCGTGGGGGCGTCGGCTTACATCGGCCTGGGCTACACCGGTCAGTCACTGCAGAAAAGCCCATCCGGCATTCCGTTTCTTGAAGACATCCCCTTTTTCGGCCCGGCCTTGTTTCAGCAGCACGGCATGGTGTATTTTTCGCTGGCGCTGTGTGTGGCCGTCATCTGGTTTCTGAACCGAACCCGGTCCGGCCTGGTGTTGCGCGCTGTCGGCGAATCGCCTTCCTCGGCGCATTCGCTGGGCTACAGCGTGCGGCGGATCCGGCTATGGGCCTTGCTTTTTGGCGGGGCATGCTGCGGCCTGGCGGGCGCCTTCATGTCGCTGGTGTACACGCCCATGTGGGTGGAAGGCATGGTCGCGGGCCGCGGATGGATAGCGCTGGCCCTGACAACCTTTGCCACCTGGCGGCCCGCGCGGGTGCTGGTGGGTGCCTATCTGTTTGGCGGCATCACCATTCTTACCTATCATATGCAGGCGCTGGGTGTGCCTGTGCCTTCTCAAGTGCTTTCCATGCTGCCGTACGTTGCCACAATCGTCGTACTGGTGCTAATTTCCCGAAATGCCAACTGGATACGCCTGAATATGCCGGCCTCGCTTGGCAAGAACTTTAACCCCAACACCTGAGGATGACCATGTCCGGAAAATTTCTGATCAAGGCGCTGAGTGCCGCTGCCATTGTTCCCGCGCTTGCCCTGTCGGGCATTGCTTCAGCCGAACCATTGAAAGTCGGCTTTGTCTACGTTAGCCCCATCGATGAAGCCGGCTGGACCTATCAGCAGGATCTGGGGCGCAAGCAAATGGAAAAAGCGCTGGGCGACAAGGTGAAAACCCAGTTCGTTGAGTCGGTGCCCGAGGGTGCCGACGCCGAACGTGTCATACGCGATCTGGCCCAGCAGGGGAACAAGCTCATATTCACCACGTCGTTCGGCTATATGAACCCGACCCTCAAGGTGGCTCGACAGTTCCCCGACGTCAAGTTTGTTCATTCCACCGGCTACAAAACAGCGGCGAACGTTGCTACAACCAATGCCCGGTTCTACGAGGGTCGCTATCTGGCAGGCGTACTGGCCGGAAAAATGACCAAGTCCAATGTGGCCGGTTACGTGGGGGCTTTTCCCATTCCCGAAGTGCTGCAGGGCATCAATGCATTCACACGCGGTATGCGTAGTGTGAATCCCAAAGCCGAGGTGCGGGTTATCTGGGTGAACAGCTGGTACGATCCGGGCAAGGAACGCGATGCGGCGCTGGCACTGATGGGCCAGGGCGCCGATGTCGTTTCGCATCATACCGACTCAACGGCCACGGTACAGGCAGCGCAGGAACAAGGCAAGTATGCGGTGGCTTACCACTCCAACATGCATGAGTTCGGGCCCAAAGCGCAAATAGCGGCAGTCACGCACCACTGGGGCGACTATTTCACCAAAACGGCTCAGGCGGTGCTCGATGGTTCGTGGAAGGCCGATCAGACCTGGGGCGGGATCAAGGACAAAATGGTAGCGATCGAAGGTTTTGGCCCCGATGTTCCCCAGGACGTCAAAGCGCTGGTCATGGAAAAGCAAGCTGAGATGGTGGCCGGGAAGCTCACCCCGTTCGACGCTCCCGTCGTCACCAATGAAGGCAAGGTGGTATTGCAGTCCGGCTCGCTTGACGACGCCGCATTGAACCAGATGAACTATTACGTCGAGGGGGTAGTGGGCAAGGTGCCGGGTAAATAAGGTTACCGGCCTCCCCTTGCTTTCCAGGCCTTGCCTGTTTGCCAGAGCCCCGGCGTTCAAAAACGACCGGGGCTTTTTCGATGTATACGCTCACCAAACCCGCTCAGCGGCCAATGAACGGATAGTTTGGATCGTTGTAGCCGGGAGTTGACGGATGTCCCGGGCTGACCAGGGAGTCCACCAGCGTTTCCTCGTCGGCGGTTATTTCAATGTCCAGGGCGGGGTAGTAGTCTTCAAGTTGCGCCAGGGTGCGCGGGCCGGCGATCACCGAGGTAACGTGGCGGTTCGCCAGTACCCATGCTGTGGCAAAGTGTGCCAGCTTAATGCCGCGTTGCCCGCAGTGTTCGTTCAGCTGCTGCGCAATGTGCAATGATTCTTCCCGGAACTCGGTTTCCATAATGCGTTTGTCACCCCGCCCGGCGCGCGACTCCGACGACGGCGCCTGGCCGGGGGCATACTTGCCCGTCAGTACGCCGCGGGCAATAGGGCTGTAAGGCACGACACCCAGGCCGTAATGGCTGCAGGCCGGCAAAATTTCTTCTTCGGGGCCCCGGTTCAGCAAGTTGTAGTAGGGTTGGCACACTACGGGCGGCGGTACGTTCAGGTCGCGGCAAACCTGCACCATTTCCGCAATCCGCCAGCCGCGAAAGTTCGACAAGCCGAAGGCGCCGATCTTGCCCTGGCGGATCAGATCGCCCAGCGCATGCGCCGGCTCTTCAAGGTTAAGGCCATTGAAGTCGCGATGCATGTAAAGAATGTCAATGTGGTCGCATCCCAGGCGCTTGAGGCTGGCGTCAACTTCCTGAACGATCCATTTTCGGGAGTAACCACCCGTGTTGGGCTTCTTGCTGGTTTTGTTGCCCAGTTTGGTGGCAAGCACCCAGTCGTGGCGATGTTCGCGTATCAGCTGGCCGACCATCACTTCGGATTCGCCCTTGGTGTAGACATCGGCGGTGTCAATGAAGTTGATCCCGTGTGCGCGTGCCGAATCCACCATGGAACGGGCTTCGTTCATGTCGGTCTGGTCGGCGAACATCATGGCACCCAGACAGATTCGGGAAACTTCAAGGTCGGTATTACCAAGTTTTTTGTAGTGCATGGAGTATCCTTCGTGACGTTGACGAAAAGAGGGAAGGGGTGAACGTACAGTTGATGCGGGTCTTAGCTTGCGCGGGGAATTGACCAGGTACTGATGGCATGTGCCACAGGCTCGCCCCCGTTGGCCGGTTCCAGCACAACCTCGCCGGCACACAGGCGCCCGGTTTTGTGCAGTGTGGCAATGGCTTTCACGCCGCCCGGCGGTGTTTTGCGCAAGAAATTGATGCTCAGGGTGGCGGTGACGGCATTCGGGTTGCCGGTGGCTCCCATGACGGCGGCGTACAAGGCCAGGTCGGCCAGCCCCATGAGCATGGGGCCGGCTATCATGCCGCCCGATCGTTCGAAGCCTGCACTGGGTACCAGAAGCAGGGTTGCCGAACCGTAGCCGATATCCACGATATCGGCCTTGATAATGGCGGCAAACGGGTGGTGGTCGTGCAGCAAACGCGAAAACTCTTCGACAGAAGTGCGGGGTTTCTGAGGCTTGTCAAGGGCGTCCATAGTTCCGTGGGCGTGGGGTCAAAATAGCAACAGACTTCATAGTACACTTGCTCACCATGAATACGCCACGCCCGGTTTCTTTGTGCACCTTGATACGCGCAGCTTTTGTGCTTGTTGTGGCGCTGGCGTGGCTGCTGCGCTCGCTGGTGCCGGCAGGCTATATGCCGGCAAACAACGATACGTTGTCGCAAGGGGTGTTTGCGAACCTCACGGTATGCAGCCAGGGCCTTCAGTGGGCGCCTCATCCGTCACCGCAAGCGCCCGATTTTCCCGACACAAAAACATTGCACTGCGCGCCCGGCAGCGTTTTCGGGCAGGCCGCCTTGTCATTTCCGTCGCCGCCCGGGGTGGTGGTTGCATTGGGTGGCTGGTTTTATGTCGCTGCCGGCAGTATTCGTGCGGCGGTACAACCCAGCTTGTGTTGCGGCCCGCCGGTCGGGTCCCGGGCCCCGCCGGTCGTCTGACTTTCCTTGATGCTGTTGCGCATATTCTGAAATCATCATTCAAAGGCAAGTTATGAAAACCCTGACGACGACCGCTTTGTTCGTTTTATCTTCTGTTGCAGTATCGGGCGCGCTTGCGCATAACCATGGATCGCACGCGGCGCATGCTGCGCATGCCGTGCACGCGGCGGTCCCGGCACAGTCCATCAACGATGCGCCCGTGTCCACCACGCTGTCCGTGTCCGATTGCTGGATACGTGCCATACCCGCGCCGGCTCCATCGGGCGGCTTTTTCATCATCAGGAACAGCGGCCCGTCCGATGTGAAGCTGGTGGCTGCGGCGTCGCCCTCGTATCGCATGGTGATGCTGCATCAAACAACCCACAGCCAGGGCATGAGCCGTATGGCAGAGGTGCACGATGTGGTGGTTCCTGCCGGCAAGTCGCTGGCCTTCAAGCCGGGTGATTATCACACCATGCTCGAGGGGGCGGCGTCCGACGTCAAAGTGGGCGCCGACATTACCTTGAATCTGTTGTTCGACAATGGCCAGAAGGCGGTTGCAAGCTGCGAGGTCATGCCTGCCAATACGCGGGGTCGTTAAACGGTGGTTGTGCGTGCGGCTCCGCTTGGCGCCGTCACGCCGCACTAATGAATCGGGCAAGCGCGGCGTTGAATTGCCTGGGGTTTGCCAGATTCATTCCGTGCGACGCCATGGCAATGACCGAGTGGTCTATGTTCCAGATCAGCTCACTGAGCCTTGCCGCGCGGCTGGCGTAGCGAGAAGGGCTGTTGGCGCCGCTGATCAGGTGCACGGGGCAATCGATGTAGCGCACGTGATCGGGGTCGATTGCGCGGTCCATTTCGCGCCACTGTGACAACAAGGTAAAGGCGTTATCCAGGACCATTGTTTTAAACCAGGGAGCCATGCGATCCCACACTTTGTCGCCGTTGACCGCATCTACGAAGTGACGCATGGCTTGCTCGGTGTCGCCCGCCCGCAATTGCTGGACGGCCTGCTGATGAAAGCTGCCGGTTGGCGGCTCATCGGTAAACGGGAACCCCGGGTCGCACAAGGTTAACGTGGCCACGCTTTGTGGCTGTGCCAAAGCAAGTTCGACGGCCACCTGGGCGCCTCGTGAATGGCCCACCACATGCACCGGCTGGTTGCGCGCCGCATGGCTCAACAGGGCGTGCATGGCGTCAACGTGGGCCGCCATCGTAAAGCGGGGCGATTCCGCGGTTAGCGCGTCGGGCCAGTACCCCGGCAGGCTGGGAACCAGCAGTTCAAACTGCCTGTGCAGCGCGTTGATTTGAGGGGTCCAATAGCGGTAATCACATAATGACCCGTGAATCAGCAGCACGGGCTTGCCTTCTCCGACATGAAGATAATGCAGGCAGGACGAATGGGTGGGCAGCGTGAGTGGTTGCGGCAAGGTCGGCATGCGGTCAGATCAATGGAGTGTCAAACAGGGGTGTCGTCAACGACGATGAAGGGCAGGTTCCGGTGGCATGTTTCCAGGGTAGCATTGACCGCAAAGACGTCGGACAGCAGGCGCGGCGTCAGCACGTCGGTCGGTAAGCCCGATCCGTGGACGGCTCCCCGATGAAGCACTAGCACCTGGTGTGCATAGCGCAAGGCAATGTTCAGGTCATGCACAACAATGATGATCAGGTGGCCATCGCGGGCGGCACGTTGCCTTAAATAGCGCATTGCATGGTGTTGCAGGCTCAGGTCCAGATTCGAAAGGGGCTCATCCAGCAGCAGTACGGGCGGCGAGGCCAGCAGTGTCTGCGCCAGCCCGGCCAGCTGCAACTGGCCGCCCGACAGCGTTGCCAGGGGGGTGTTGGCCAGGTGCGCCACATGCAGTTCGTCGAGCAGTGCTGGAATCTGTGATTCCAGGTCGTGGCGTTGCGTGCCGGCTTGGCCGGTTTGCGTTCGCAAGGCAATGCGCAATGCTTCGTAAAGGCTCAGGCGCAGGCCTGGAAGCGGGTGTTGCGGCATATAGCGTATAAACCGGGCACGGTGTGCGGCGCCCAGTACCTGCAGTTCAATGTCGCCCAGTGCGAGAGTTTCC
>JBFWLP010000097.1:0-12676 GCA_050252075.1 Burkholderiaceae bacterium
GTTTCCGCCGGGCGACCGACTGCGCGAAGTGGATCTGGCCACCGAACTTTCACTAAGCCGCACACCCATACGCCAGGCCCTGGCCAAACTGGAAGCCAACGGCCTGATCGTGAATGATCCGATACGCGGCCTGATGGTGACCGAACTGGATTTCAGCGCGATCAACGAACTCTATTACATTCGCGAAGTACTGGAGGGCACGGCGGCGCGTCTGGCCGCCCAGCACGCGTCCGACGTTGAGCTGTCCATACTGGCCGACCTGTGCGAACAATACAAAGCCGCTTCCCATGACGAAAGCCTGCTGGAAGAACGCAACCGGCAGTTCCACGACATGCTGTGCCAGTGCGCACACAACCGCTATTTGCTGGGTACGGTGGCCGGCCTGTACGACTCATTGTCCCTGCTGGGAGGCAGCGTACTGACCGAACGGGAGCGAGCCGACGAAACCTTCAAGGAACACGAGGCAATTACCGAAGCCATTTGCCGCCGCGACCCCGATGCCGCCGAGCAGGCTATTCGCGACCATATACGTCGTTCGCAAAAAGCCCGCCTGAAGCGCTTGTTCGTGCAGCGGGCCAAATCGTAGCGCTTACGCCGCCTTGCGTTTCTGCAAGTAGGCCGAGGCACTTTCACCGGCCAGCTTGCCAAACACCGACCCCGACATCAGGCCCGTACCGCCCGGGTAGTTTTCATAAAACAGCCCCCCGACCAGTTCTCCGGCCGCGTAAAGCCCGGGAATGGACTGATCCGTCATGTCCTGAACCTCGCCGGCTGTATTGATTTGCAGGCCGCCGAACGTAAATGTAATGCCGGTGGTGGTGACAAACGCTACATACGGGGGCTCATCGATCGGCAATGCCCAGTTTGATTTGAGTGGCGTAATACCTTGTGTGCACTTGCCGTCGAGCACGGCGGGATTGAAGGCCTGATCGCCGCACGCCGCGTTGTACTGGGTGACCGTTTTTTCCAGGGCGTCGGGATTCAGGCCTAGTTCTTCGGCCAACCCGCGCAAGGTAGACGACGTGACCTGGGTGACTTCCTTGATCCGGTATTCATCGCGCAGTTGATCCACCGTTTTCTGGTCAAAAATCTGGATGGCGGTACGCTTGGGCTGCTTCATGATTTCGCGCCCATACTTGGCGTAAGTAAGGTTGCGGTAGTCGGCCCCTTCGTCCACAAAGCGTTCGCCGTTCAGGTTGACCATGATGCCCAGCGGGTAGGAGTGTTTCTGGAAATTATCCAGCACCCAGCGATCGCCATACGGCGGTGCGGAAATATCCCACTCGCACGCGTGACAACTGGACCAGTTGCCATGAGGCCGGGCACCGGCCGCCATTGCCATGAGTATGCCTTCGCCCATATTGTGCCGGGTACCCCGAACCCGGCACAAATCCCATCCCGGGCCCAGATAGCGCGCGCGCATTTCAGGATTCGACTCGAACCCGCCGCACGCCAGAATAACGGCACCGGCCCGGATTTCTGAATACCCTTGCCGGCTGCGCACCTTCACACCATGAACGACCCGGTCGGGATCTTGCAGCAGGCCGATTGCCGCTGTCTCGTATCGAATCTCGACACCCAGCTTGGCCGCACGCGCCAGCTCGGACTCCACCAGCCCGGCTCCGCCTCCCACGGCTTCGATATTGACCCCGCCGTAGAAATGGTGCTTGCCATCGACCAGAAAGGACTGACGCCCGTACATGGGCAAAAACCGGATGCCGTGACTACGCAACCAGGCCATGGTGGGCCGCGAGCGATCAATGAGAACCCATGCCAGAGCCTCATCGCTCTGGCCATCGGTAACGTCCATAAGCTGATTGAAGAAAAACTGCCGGTCATGGGCAGGCAGCACAATGCGCTCACGCTCGTCGGGGGTGAGATCCACCAGAATATCTTTTGCAACATCGTCCAGCCCGTCATGGGCGAAGCGGAAACCACCCGCCGTGAAGTAGGAGTTGCCGCCCTTTTCGCTCTCGGGAGCGCGCTCAAGCACCAGCGTACGCTGGCCATGCTCACGCGCCGAGATCGCCGCGCACAATGCGGCGTTGCCGGCACCTACAACGATTACATCGAAATATTCTGCGGTCATCGTTTTACTCCCTTCAAATGCGGTGGTGCCTGGTGATCGCATGCGCACCCCAAGTGTGGAACTCTAATGTATTTTTATGTATTCTACGGAATACAGATTTACTTGGTCAACTCCAAGCCCTGTTACAAAAGCCCTCACAATGCTTGGTAGAAACCCCTATTTACCCTGTTTCTACCAATGTATTTCAATGAATACATAGAAATCCTTAATCCGGAGTGCACCCATGGCAACGCCTGTTGAACCTTTCCCATGCATTGAAATTTCCGGCCCTCCCCGTGAGCGCGGCCGATCCTACGGGTCGCAAGCCAAGGAACGCATTCACCGGTCCATCGCACATTACAAGGCGCAAGCCGGCCGGGCGTCTTTTTCCGACGACGACATTGCGGCGATCGTCCATCGTTATGTGCCCATCGTCGAAAAGTTTTCCCAGGATTTCGTGCAGGAAATGCACGGCATCGCCGAAGGCGCCGACGCAAAATTTGAAGACATTTTTTTGCTGAACGCCCGCACTGAAGTCATGAAAATGGCGGCACGCAAGGATTTGCGCAAACGACTTGAAGAGTCGGCGCCGCCCGACGGCTGTACGTCACTGACCATCATGCCCGAAGCCTCGGCCGACAAGCGGCTGATCCAGGCACAGAACTGGGACTGGAAAGTCGAGTGCGCGGAATCCTGCATCATTTTGCGTATCCGGCACGAGAACGGCCCCACCATTCTTACCTTCACCGAGGCAGGCATGCTGGCCCGAAACGGCTTCAACAGCGCCGGTATTTCAGTCGTCGCCAATGGTCTGGAGTCCGACCGCGACTATTGCCAGATCGGCATACCCCTGGCTCTGATTCGCCGCAAGCTGCTCCAGTGCGACAACATCGCCCTGGCCATGCATGCCGTGTACACCACGCCGAAATCGGCATCCAACAACATGATTGTGAGCCACATCGACGGGGTATCCATTGACTTCGAATGTGCTCCGAATGAGACCTTCATGCTGGAACCCGAGAACGGCATGATCGTGCACAGCAACCACTGGCTCAGTCCCATTGCCCTGTCCAAACTCAAAGACACCGGCGTTCTGGTATCGCCCTGCTCGCTGTACCGGCACACCCGGGTACGGTCGCTGCTTGCGCCCAAAGTGGGTTCCATTACCACCGACGACGTGAAAAACGCCCTGCTGGATACCTTTGCCAGCCCATGGTCGGTATGCCGTCCACCCCGACAAGACGTTGGCAGAGACACGCGCAGTGCCACCGTATCCACCGTCGTCATGAAACCCGAACTGGGCGTTATGGAAGTTGCCGCCATGCCGGCGCTGGATCCCACCTTCACCACCTACACGCTGTAACGGCATTACTGCCCCACTCGCCAAGGAGAAACACATGTCTGCTCTACTCAAGGCTTCTGCAGTTCCCCGCACACGAACCGGTGCACGCCTTCGCGTCTTTTTCGCGTCTGTCGTGGCGGCGGGCATGGGGTTTGTCGCCACGTCGGCCCAGGCTCAATCGGCCTATCCCAATGCACCGGTGAAACTTGTGGTGCCGTTTGCTCCGGGCGGCGGCACTGATTTCCAGGCCCGCGCCATCGCCAAAGCCATGGAACCCATTCTGAAACAAACCGTCGTGGTCGAGAACCGGCCCGGCGCCGGCGGCAACATTGCCGCCCGTTATGTCGCCGACGCCAAACCCGACGGCTACACCATTTTGGTGGGCTCCACGGGCACCCACGGCACCAACGAATTTCTGTATCCCAATCTACCCTATGACCCGGAAAAAGATTTTGAACCGGTATCGCTGATTTCCACCTTTGACAACGTTGTTGTCGTACCGGCAACCTCCAGCATCAAAACGCTGAAAGAACTCATCGACAAAGCCAAAGCCGAGCCCGGCAAACTGAATTACGGCATTACCACCGTCGGCAGCTCGTCGCACCTTGCCGTTGAACATTTCCGTCGCGAAGCCGGCCTGAACATGCAAGGGATTCCCTACAACGGCGCCAGTCTGGCCACCACAGATCTTCTGGGCGGCCGACTCGATGTCATGCTCGACCTGGTCAGTACCCAGCTGGGCAGCCTGCAAGGTGGCAAGGTTCGCCCGCTGGCAACGACAGGCAACGAACGTTCACCGGTATTGCCCGATGTACCTACCGTTGCCGAGTCGGGCTACCCGGGGTTCAGCGCCATCGGCTGGATCGGCCTGTTTGCGCCGGCCGGCACACCGGAGAATGCGCTGAACACCCTGCACGATGCCCTGGCCAAAGCCTATGAATCGACCGAGCTGCGCAAATCCTTTGAGTCACGCGGTATTGCGCCGGCCACACTCACGCCCAAAGAATATGCGAAATTCCTGGAAGATGAGCGCAAAAAATGGTCGACGCTCATCAAAGAAGCCAATATCAAAATCAACTGATCAAGGGTGCCAAGCATGTCCCAGCAGTCAATTTTTCCAGACGGAACGCGGTGCGTGATTTTATTGGGTATTGATTTTGACGGTACCAGCCATGAGGTGGGGCGCGGTATTCCACCCATCGGGCAACATAGCTGGGGGCGCTACTCTGCCCGGGCCGGCGTTCCGCGACACCTGGACATGCTCGACCGCATGCAGGTCCCTGCCACTTTCTTCGTACCCGGCTACGATGGCGAACAGCACCCTGACCTGGTCGCGGAAATCGCCACTCGCGGCCATGAGGTAGCCGCCCATGGCTACCTGCACGAAGCATGGGATCTGCAACCCGAAGAAGAAGAAACGCTGCTGCGCAAAACCGACCAGATTTTGCGCCAGGTAACCGGCCAGCCCGTCATGGGCTGGCGGTCACCGTCGGGACGAAAAAGCAACCGCACCCTGGGTGTGCTGAAATCCATGGGCTACATCTACGATTCCAGCGACAAAGACTACGATATGCCCTACCGGCTGCGCTACGGCAAAGGCGACGGTGACAGCATTATCGAACTGCCGAACAATACCTACAGCCTGGATGATTTTCCGTTCTTCAAGTTCAGTTTCACCCCCCCATCTTTGGTGCTTGAACAATGGAAACAAGAATTCGACGTTATCTACAAGAACGAAGGCTTTTTTGTGCTGTCGGTGCATCCGCGTTCCGGATGGGGGTCGGGCACGCCGTCGCGCACCCGGCTGATGGCGGACATCATCACGTACATCAAAGGCCACGACGGCGTCCAGTTCATGCGTGCCAAGGATTACGCCCAATGGTGTGTCAACCACAGCAACCGACTTGAAGAGGTAACCATTTTATGAGCCGCTACACCTGGCCCGACGGGCAGCACTGCGTTGCCTTCTTTTCCGTGCATTTCGATGCCGAGTCGTTTGATCTGAAAACCGCCGGCAACAACAGCTTGTTCGGCCGCTACTCCTATGGCCGCTATGGCACACGCGCCGGCTTTCCCCGCCTGATCGAGCTTCTGGATCGTCTGGCGATCAAAGCCACGTTCTTTGTACCCGCGGCCGATGCTCGCCGGCATCCCGACCTGATCCGCACCCTGATCGCCCATGGCCACGAGCTGGCGGCCCGCGGCGTCGACCTGGAAGACCTGGATGCCCTGGGTGACAAAGAGCCGGCCGTATTGAAGGATTCGCGAAACATTCTCGCCGACATCGCCGGCAAGGCGCCTGTGGGCTTTCGCGCGCCCCGCGGCGCAGTGTCACCGCGCACACTCAATTATCTGGCCGAACTGGGCTTTCTTTACGACTCGTCGTTCCAGGACGGCGACTACCCCTACCTGATCGACACGACGGCCGGCCGGCCCATCGTGGAAATTCCCACCAATGCGGCACTGGAAGACGCACCCGCCTATTCGGCCCGGCACACCCATGACCGTGTCATCCAGATCTGGCGAGATGAATTCGAGGCCAACTACCAGGAAGGGGTGCTGGTGCCCATCATTGCCCACTTGCGAGGGGATATCGGCTCCACCCGGGCGGCGCGCATTGCCGCACTGGAGAAACTGCTGCAAGACATGCGGCAAAGCAACGGTCTTGCCTTCATGACGGGGCAGGCACTGGCGGAACATACCGAAACGCTGGGGCTGGCGGCCGAACCGGATCCGCTTGTCGCCCACCTGGCAACCTTGAAGGTCACCCCCTATCGGGGAGATTTGTCAGTCAAGCCCATTTAGCGCTGCGCCACTGCCAGCCAGGCCCGGGCCCGCTCTATTAGTGGGCGATCAATCATTTTGCCGTTCAGTTTTACCGCCCCCAACCCCAGGGCAAGCGCCTGTTCGCCGGCATCGACCACGGCCCGTGCCCACGCCAGCTCGTCGTTCGACGGACCGAAACCGCGATTGGCATGCTGAACCTGCACGGGATGAATACACACCGTGCCCGTAAAGCCCATGGCGCGAGCAAGGCCTACCAATTCGGTGAACAACGTTTCGTTGTCAATTTCGGTCACGCTGCCCGGCAACCCCCAGCAGGCCAACCCGAAGGCCGCCGCGCAATTGGCAACGGCATGAGCCGCCCAGCTCATTGACTGCGGCGTCGGATTCACGCAAAGCATAGCCGCGTAATCTTCAGCCCCAAACCCCAACGCACCGACCGCTGGATGCGCCGTGGCTATGGATTCAAGATGCAACACACCCAACGGGGTTTCCACCAGAGGAATTAGGGGCAAGCTCGCCGGCGAATGGCCCAGCGTTTGCAGGCGATGCGCAACCTGTTGAACCTGCTCGGCGGATTCGACCTTGGGCAACAGAACACCGGCCACGCCTTGGTGCGGCAAGGCCTGAAGATCGGCGCTCAACAAGGGCTCGGCTGAATTCACCCGCACCAGCACGGGAAGGCTGCCGGCCAGCAAGGCAACGGCCTGGGGCAGCGCCTGGCGGGCCTGTTCCTTGCGATCGAACGCGATCGCGTCTTCCAGATCCAGAATCAGTGCGTCGGCACCGCGCTGCGCCGCTTTGGCAAACAAATGCGAAGATAACGCCGGAATGAACAGCAACGAACGCAAGGCTTTCAGGTGCATCGTATGGCTCCTTTATTCTTCAGGGCCTGAATCGCCGACGGATCCACTCCCGCCTCGGCCAGAATTTCTTCGGTATGCTGCCCCAACCGGGAGTTGTTTTGGGGTCAGAGTTGTTTTGGGGTCAGAGCAAACACTCTCACTGCAGCGCGGCGCCGATGCGCTTTGCAACAGTGACAAGTGTATCGATCGGCTGGCTGATCTTGTGCGACAAGTACGACGCGCCCAGCGTAAGCATGGGCGCTGGACCATCCAGGCGGCGATAAACCGCCAGGGGGTGGGGAAAATGCTGCAGTGTCGAGGCCACGAAACCAATACCCACACCGCATGCCGCCATGCCCACAATCGATTGGGCAGGCGAAGCCTCGAGGATCACTTTGGGGCTGAACCCGGCGTCCTTGCAGGTGGCAATTACACCGTCGTACATGTTCGGGGCAATATTTCGGGCAAAGACAATGAAGTGCTCATTGGCCAAATCTTTCAGCTGTAAACGACGTTTGGATGCCAGGGGATTGGATCGGGCCATCACAATATCGAAAGGCAATGCGCTGAGCGTAGTGAGCACGATGGTGGGATCGTCCAGAGGCGGGTGACAAATACCCACGTCAATATCGCCGTTACGCAAGGCAAACTCTTGTTCAGTGGTGGTCATTTCACGCACCATCACCTGGATGCCGGGCATGATCTGCCGAAACTGCCGCACCAGTTCGGGCACCATAATAAACAGGGAAGGCGCCGTTGCACCAACGGTGAGCCGGCCCTCGATTCCGTTACTGACCTGACGTGCCAGGTAGATCGCATCGTCCATATTCTGAAGAATCTTGCGGGCCTCGGGCAATAAGGCCTCACCGGCCCGTGTCAAGGCAACGTAGCGTTTGGTGCGATAGAACAGTTCGGCCTCCAGATCGTTTTCCAGCTGTCGGATTTGCTGGCTGAGCGCCGATTGCGTCATGTTGCAGCGCGAGGCCGCCCGCCCGAAATGCAGCTCTTCGGCCAGGGTGACGAAACTGCGCATGCGACGTCGATCCATGATTTGTCTCCAGCACGACTTTTTAATTAGAAAAATTACTTTTTTGATAATAATAAATCGTTTGTACTATTTAATGGCCGCTTTTATCCTTTTGCGACATTACAAAAAATCAGGTGGCACACGGTTGCACGAAAACCTGGTGAGCCGCCTTTCTACCCGCCCGAAGCGGGAACTTATAAAAGAGATGGCAATGGAGCGAGACAAAACTCTGGATACCAAAATAACGATAACGGACATCAAGACCACCGTTGTCAACGCCCAGATGCGCAACTGGGTGTTCGTGAAGGTTATTACCAACCAGCCGGGCCTGTACGGCTGGGGCGAGGCCAGCCTGAACTGGAAAACCCGCGCCGTGACTGGCGCCGTGGAAGATCTGAAAACCCTGCTGATCGGTCGCGACCCGCGCGACATTGAGCAATGCCTGCAGATCATGAACAAGCACAGCTATTACCGGCTTGGCATCATCGGCGTTACAGCCATCAGCGGCATTGAACATGCTTTATGGGATATTTCGGCACGTGCGCTGGGTGTTCCGGTATGGCGCTTGCTGGGCGGGAAAGTACGCGATCAGGTGCGTCTGTACACCCATCTGGGGCTGGGCGAAATGAGCGCGGTCTACGATACCTTCGACCACGGCGCACTGCGCGAGCGTGCCCTGAAAGTGGTGGAGGCCGGCTACAACGCCCTGAAAGTGGTCTTCATTCCCTACGGCGGCTACGTATCGAGCATTGCTGACCGCAAACATGTCGAAAAGCTCATGCAAACATTACGGCTGGCCGTTGGCGATGAAGTCGACATCATGATCGACTTCCACGGACGACCGGCCTCCATTTCTGCAGCGCTGGGCTATATCGAAGCACTGGCGCCCTTCAGCCCCATGTTCTGCGAAGAGCCCGTGCAGCCGGGCGACACAGCCGCCATGATCCAGATTGCCCAGCGCGCGCCCTGCCCCATTGCGGGCGGCGAACGTTTGATCGGCCTGAAAGAGTTCATGCCACTGCTTCAGGGCAAAGGCTTGCACATCGTTCAGCCCGACCTTAATCACACCGGCGGATTGCTCGAAGGCAAACGGATCGCCGCCGTGGCGGCGGCGGAACTGATCGGCGTGGCGCCGCACAACCCCAACGGCCCGCTGGCCGGCGTAGCCGCTCTGCACTTCGCGGCCTCGACCCCCAACTTCGTGATCCAGGAAGAGATGTCGGGCGCGGTTCCCTGGTATGCCGATGTGGTTGATTCGCCCCTGGTGCGCACCGGATCGTACTGGTCGATTCCGGAACTGCCCGGATTCGGCGTGGAAATCAATGAAGCCGAAGCGGCCAAGCATCCGTTTCAGCCCGAAGTTCAACATGCCACGTCAGCCGTACTTTCTGACGGCACCATCGCGGACTGGTAAGCCCCATGAAAGCATTCAGCACACCCGCGGGGGTCTACAACGCAACGCCGCCCGCCATCGTCTTCGGGGCCGGCGCATTTGCCCGGCTGCCCGAGCAGGTCGAACGCTTGGGCGCCCGCCGACCCATCGTGGTCACCACCCCCGGACGCGGAGGCTCGCTGGGCGCGCAGGCGCAGGAAATGCTGGGCACCGGCTGTGCCGGCCTGCTGCCCAGAGCCATTTCCCAGGTGCCCATCGAACTGCTGCATGAAACTCGGTCCATTGTCCGGGGCTCGGGCGCCGATTGCATCGTGGCTGTGGGCGGCGGCGCAGCCACCGGACTGGCCAAGGGCCTGTCACTCGAACTGGCTCTGCCCATCATCAACGTACCCACCACCTATTCCGGCTCGGAAATGACGGGGTTTTGCGGTATCACGATCGACGGCGTGAAGCGTATGCACACCAGCCTGAACATGCTGGCGCGCACGGTCATCTACGACCCGGAACTCTCCCGAGCCTTGCCACTGGACATTTCCGCTGCAAGCGCCTTTAACGCACTGGCACATTGCGTGGACGCACTGGTCGTGGACACCTGCAGCCCTATCATGGCCCTGGCCGCCACCGAAGGCGCCCGCGTACTGCACGCAGCGCTGGCCGGCCTGGGCAATGCGCCTGACGACATGCAGGTACGCACCGATCTGTTATACGGTGCCTATCTGGGCGGCGCCGCCCTGACCGGCGGCTTTGCCTTGCAGCACGGGCTGGCGCATGTACTGGGTGGCAGTTTCGGGGTATCCCATGGTCTTGCCCACGCATTGGTGTTGCCGCATGTCACGCATTTGTTCGCCCGGAAAGTGCCGGCAAGAATGGCGCCCATCGCCGCTGCCTGGGGGGTACACGTCGAGCAGCTGGGTGAAACACTGTTCGATTCCCTGAGACATCTGGGCTTGCCCACCAGCCTCAAGGCTCTGGGCTTTGCGCAGGAAAACCTGGCCTCGGCCGTCATGATCGCCATCGACACCGACAACAGCCAAACCCCGTTCGCTGTCGGTGCCAAAGACATCGAACGTTTGTTTATCGACGTATATGAAGGCAACCGCCCCCACCAGGAGCGACCGCATGATTGAACGTATCGTCAATATTATCTGGTTGCTAATCGGACTGGGCACCATGGCCAATGCCATCAGCCTGGGGCTGATGGGCCCCATGGGCCCGGACAGCGGCTTTTTCCCGATGATCTGCGGGGTGATCGTCACCGCGTGCAGCCTGACCATGATTCTGGGTAAGTCCCGGTACCTGGTTGCCTCGCCGGAATGGCCCACACGCACAGCCATTTACCGGGTGTGCGGAGTGCTGGGCGGCCTGATCGCCATGGCCATTCTGCTCGAATACCTTGGCTTTGCCATCGCCGGGGTGATCACGACCTTTGTACTGCTTCAGGCGGTTGAACGATCCAGCTGGCTACAGTCCGTGTTCCTGAGCATCGTCTCCGTTGCGGTCATCATGTACCTGTTCGGCCACTTGCTGGGCATGACCCTGCCACGCAGTCCCTGGGGGTGGTAAATGGAAGCGATCAACGGACTCATGATGGGCTTTTCGGTATTGCTGAAACCGGAAAATCTTTATTTTTGCTTTATCGGCAGCGTTATCGGCACCATGGTGGGTGTGTTACCCGGCATCGGGCCGCTGGCGGCACTGGCGCTGCTGCTGCCTGTCACCTTTCAGCTGGAACCCGTTGCCGGGCTGGGCATGCTGGCGGCCATTTTTTACGGTGCCATGTACGGCGGCTCGACCACGTCGATACTGGTGCGTATCCCGGGCGAGGCCGCCTCGGTGGTCACGGCCATCGACGGGCACGAGCTGGCACGCCAAGGACGCGCCGGTGCCGCTCTGGGTATCGCCGCCATCGGATCATTTATCGCCGGTACCATCGCGCTGGTAGCCCTGACGTTCTTTTCGCCATGGCTCAGCCGTGTGGCGATCAGCTTCGGGCCGCCGGAAAACTTCGCCCTGATGGCGCTGGGGCTGGTCTGTACCCTTTACATGATCGGCGGCTCCAAGGTGAAGGGCGTGCTGATGATTGCCATGGGCTTTCTGAGCGCCATTATCGGTATGGACATCATCAATGGCCAATACCGCTTCACCGCCGACACATTCGTGCTGGCCGGAGGTATCGAGATTATCTCGGTCGTGATTGGCCTGTACGGCATTTCGGAAATTCTGGTCAATTGCGAAACCATCGTCAAAAACCAGTTGCTCACCGACAAGATCCGCGGGCTGCTGCCCACACTGGCCGACTGGAAAGCGTCTTGGAAACCCATGATGCGCGGCAGTTTTCTGGGGTTCTTCCTTGGGCTGGTTCCCGGAGGAGGCCCGGTAACAGCCTCGTTCGTGTCTTATACGCTGGAACGCAAAGCCGCCAAGGATCCTTCCCGTTTCGGCAAAGGCGCCATCGAAGGGGTTGCCGGCCCGGAAGCGGCCAACAATGCGGCGGTTTCCGGCGGCATGATCCCGCTTTTCACCCTGGGCATCCCGGGCAACGCCGTTACCGCGCTGTTGCTGGGCGCTCTGGTGATTCAGGGCGTACAGCCGGGCCCCACGTTCATCACCCAGCGCCCCGACCTGTTCTGGGGTGTGATCAGCAGCATGTACGTCGGGAACGTTTTCCTGCTGCTGCTGAACCTGCCGTTGATCGGCTTGTGGGTGCAGTGCCTGCGGGTGCCATATCGCGTACTGTTCCCGCTGATCTTGCTGTTGTCCGTCGTAGGGGCCTATTCGGCCAACCAGAACGTCTTTGACCTGTGGGTCATGATCGTCTTCGGCATTCTGGGCTACGTACTTCGGAAACTGCAGTACGAATTTGCTCCCTTTCTTATTGCGTTTGTTCTGGCACCCACGCTGGAACAATCGCTGCGGCAGTCGCTGGTGATGTCGCCCGACGGCATGGCCATTTTCGGTCAGCGGCCCACCGCTGCTGTCTTGCTGGCACTTAGTTTGCTACTTGCTGTACTTGTTTTTAAACAACGCAGGACCCCTACCCCTCAAGGAGACACAGAATGAAAATGAACACTATAAAATCATTCGGCGCAGCACTGATTACGGCGTTTTCCATGTCGGCATTCGCCGCCGACCCGGCTGTTGAAAAACTGAAACCCGCCAACTTTCCCGAGCGCCCCATCGAATTCACGGTGGTCTACCCCGCCGGCGGCGGCATGGA
>JBFWLP010000098.1:0-12445 GCA_050252075.1 Burkholderiaceae bacterium
CTGTCAGGCGAGCAAGTGACCAGGTACTCGATGCACAGCACCGCATCCTTTCGGCGCTTGGCTGGTAGTGCCGCCTTCAAGGCATCGAGCACCTCCTGTGGGCCGTGCATGGAGTGGCTGTTCAGGTGCGAGCGACTCGGGTCAGCGTTCAGCGTCTCGCGTGCCCGGTAGTTGTGCGAGAGGCTGGCGCCAATGCTGCCAAGCGTTTTGAGCTTCTCAGCCCGAAGGATTGCGTAGTTCGCCAAGGTGGGCACCGCCGATGCTGTTCTGATTGACAGGGGGCAGAGCGACAAAGGTGTACTCACTACACTTTGCTGACGCAAAGTCGTTCGCCCGCTGCGCGGGATGAGCGCCACACTCAGGGACGTTGAGCCATCGAGAGCCTGTTCTGCCGATGCGTTTTCAGCTCAGACTATGCGAGCGACTCGGGCGATTCAACTTCGCCGGGGCGAAATCAGCGGTTTTTTGTTCCCGCCGTCCAGGCGCGGGACTGGTCTTTGCGGATGCAGAGCAGACCAGAATCCGGCAAATCGACACCTTTTTCCGGAGCCTTAACACTACGGGAAGCGGCTTTAGAAGGCGGTTTTTGCTCGCAAAGCAGTGCGATGGGCGGCCTTTGGGTGGTACGGGTGCCGTATCGATCGCGCCCGGCCGGCGCATGTACGCCAGGGCGAGAATTGGCACATGGGCGCCCGGCGAGGTAACACCAGTAACACCAAGGAAAAACTGGTGTTACCGTCAGAGCCCGCATGAATACTGGGTGGAACACCAGTAACACCAGTAACACCAGAAAAATAGTATCTCCCCTGGTGTTTTTGTTTGTCCCTATGGCTTGCCCTCGACCGCATCTCGCCAGCTACCCCCTTGCACCACCTTTTTGTTCGGTGTTGCGCTCGGGGAAAGCGTCCTGCTGAGCGTAAGGTAAGCAATCCACTGGTATTGGCATTGCTCATTGAGGCACTCAAGAAAAACCTCTCTCATGGAGGCGCTGAGCTGCTTTCCTGTGCGAACTTTCGGAACCGCATCACAGTTCGGGCACGGCATGGCGACTATGTCCTGGCCAGACATTCTTTCACCTCTTGCGCTATCCGACCCTGCCGCCACCTCTCGGCGTGTTGTGAGACGGGCACCATTTCAATGGCAGGGTTCATCAGCGCCACGGGCGGCTTTGTGGTTCTGGAAACCTCCATCACGGCGATGTAGGTGTGCCCGCACAGAAGGTCTCGGCACTGATACCAGAACTCTGTCTCCAGGTCAGACAGGCGCACCGCCTTGTGAAAATGTGGCGGTGCCCCGCAATGGGGGCAGGGCAGTAAGACCCTTCTAGACATAGACGGCCCCTGTCGTTATGCGGCCGCCTGGCCAAGAAGACGGGCCCTTTCGGCTTGCACGACCCCCCTTGCTTTTTTCGCTCCAAGCCAGGACAGGTCTTTAGGAATATCTGACAGGCGCACAGCCGGAACCCGTTTTAACTTGGAAAGCAGCGGGTCTGCTGTTAGGTCAGGCCGGCGCCCTTGAAGGCGAGAACGAATGTGCTTACGCACGATAGTTTCGACGACCTGCTCAGGGGTCATTCCGGTTTCGTTTACCAATGGATCAAATCGATCGAGGCACATTGCCTTGATCGCAAGCGCGTCAAGCAGACTTTCCAGGCCTTCGATCTCCTGTGCAATCACTTTGTCGGCATGCTTCCCGGCAATGGACTTCCACTTTTCTTCCGCGACCACCCTTCTTTCTGAGTAGTCAATTGCCAGATCGCGGCGGCGCAGGCGTAGCAAGCCCAAAGCGCGCTGATGCCGCTTAATGCTTGCCGCAGCCGCATCGCCTTCCTCTTCGAGCTTGAGGATTGCTTTTGATGCCATATCGGGGTCATTGACCAGGGCGGCGATTTTCTCGCGCGTCTTGGTCTGCGCCTCGATGATTTTTTCAAGGCTTTTCTGGGCTAGCCCGATCTCCTGATCCACCTCCTCGATCTTCAGCTCGAACTGGCGAAGGGCCTCGACCTCTTTGTCCATTTCGCCAATTGATGCTTCGAGCGCCTGCCTTTGTTTGTGGTCCTGCAAAAACATAGTGATCTCCTTGCCTTAGCAATCTGTCTGGCCGTGCCCAACCCACTCGCCACGGCTGTTGAACTGGTGGGCCTCGTGGTTCCCAATGCTCTGGGCGATGCGATTGGCCAGATCGCTACGCTGCTGCTCGGAAAGCGCCAGGCCATCGAGCCCTTGGTAAATCAGCCTGCGCCGATCCTCAGCGAATCGTTTGCGGGCGTCGGTGAAGTTCAATATCCGTGGTGTCATCGTGGTTTCCTTGCTGATCGGGCCTCTTGCCCGGTTTTCGATTTGTTCCGTTGCCACAAAGAGCGCTGCCACTCTGTGCGGCGTGGCTACTTTTCGGCCCGGGCACGCCCCAGTCCTGCCAGCCAGCCATTTACCTCTGACTCCAGCCAGGCCGTTGCCCGCCCGGTCACCTTCACCGGCCGCGGAAACGCACCGCGCCCGATTTCCCTGTAAATCGATGTCCTGTTCAGCGATGTGATGTGCATCAGCTCTTCAATGCGTATCAGCCGGTCCATCGGCCCGGACCCGCGACCGTCCCTGAGCTCTCTGTCAACCAGCTGCAAAGCCTTTCCCATGCCAGACCTCCTTTTCATGCCCGTGTGAAACATGAATCCATCATGGCCAAGGCCGCCGCACAGCGCTACGGCGACGGTTTTGTTTTGATGAAATAGAAACCTCGTGGTATTCCTAGACGTTCCACGCAGACCCAGAATGGCCTTTCCTGAACGCACTTTGAAAAGAGAGGCATGCAATGACGAAATGGATTGGCGTGGACCTGGACGGAACGTTGGCCAGAACAACCCAAGGAGACGGGGTGAAAATCGGCCAACCGATTCCCGCCATGGTTGCACGGGTGGCGAATTGGCTTCGCCAGGGAAAGCGCGTGCGGGTCCTGACGGCCCGCCGGCTGACTTCGGCGCAAACAACGGAGATCAGGCGTTTTCTCTCAAACAACGGCCTTGCCGATTGCGAAATAACGAACCAGAAAGACAATGACATGGTTGCCTTGCTGGATGACAAAGCCATCCGCGTGATCAGGAACAAAGGGCAAATATGCTCAGGGTGCCGAGATCACGCTGAGGCGTTCAGTGACCAAAGCGATGGCCGGCAGATCCTGACGGACTGCTAGGCAACACAGGAGGGTTCAGATGGAAAAGCGCTGCTACACCACGTCCGAGGCCATGGCCTACCTTGGCCTTCGCCGGCGAACCTTCGACACGGTGTTCAAGCCGCTTTTGGCCGGCAAGGGCGTGCGCGTTGGCACATCGGTCGTCTATGAAAAGCTGGACCTCGACCAGGCGGGCAGCTGCTGGCCGCGGTAACACCCGGCCAGCGATACCGACCGACCCGCGCTCAGCACCAACACCCTGCTCTTCGCGATGCCCTCCACGCCCGGGGGCTTTACCGCCCTAGCGGTTAGCGACTCGCCTGTCACGATGCGCCATGCCGGCCAGAGCGCCAGCGCGTGAAACCTGCCGGAATTCCCCCACAAACCGGCAGGCACCGCCGGTCCGCGCCGGTCTCGGTTGCCGATTCGACGCAAAATGACGCGCGGTAGGGGCTTTTAGGGCCTGTCCGCGCCGGGGCCAGCACCCGCCCCTTCCCTTTTCTACCGATTTTTTCGGTGTAACTCGTGTTACTGGTGTTCCAGCCAGTATTCATGCGGGTTTCGACGGAACACACCAGGTTTTTTCTGGTGTTACTGGTGTTACCTGAAGGCGCAAAAAAACCGCTTGCGCGGCGGTATCTTTTCCCCGCCGTCAGGCGGTCCTTGGTCAGAAAATGCGTGCCCGACTTCGGCAGCTGAACAGGCTAACGGGGCCCGTGCAGCCATGCATCGATCGGCGCTTCGCGTGGCTCCCTCCGGGCCCGCTGCGCACGCTAATCGGTGACAGCTTCGCGCAGCCTGTTGCCATCCACGTGGTAAAGGCGCCTCTTTTCCCCCCCACCAATGTCAACAAGCGGTGAGGCCTTGCCCTCGCTGTCTTTTTTGGTCAGCAGGCCGGCCGAGTCCAGGGCCTTGCTGACGCGGCGTATGTCATAGCCGGGCGTTGCTTCGCGAAGCGCATGCGACGTGAACAGGTAAATCGTCCCATCCGTCCCCTGCTTGAGGTAGCCCGCCCGTTCGCGGACCGTGCCGGTATAGTCCATCGAAGAAAAGCGGCTGTCCTCATGCCGGTCTATGAAGTCTGCCACGGCCCGCAGAATCGCCGCATCCTCAGCGTTACGCCCGCTTGTCGCGCGGCGCTCTCGCCAAAGCGCAAAGCCCTTGAGCGCGGCCGCCGTGGCCTCGCCCCTCTCCCAGGGCACGACATCGCTACGGCTGGCCATCTCCCCGGCCAGGGCGCAGACCGCGAAAATCCTGGCCGCACGCGCCTCCTGCCCGTCAACGGTCTGGAACTGGCCGATGACGTCATCCAGATCGCCCGAGACGTTGCGCCCTTTCTTGGCGGCCTCGATGAGCGCCAGCACAAACGCCCGGCCGGCGTGACCGTAGTGCTGCGCGGCGCCGTCTCGAATGGCATCGGCAAGCGTACCCCCGGACGAAAAACCGTGCAGGCAGTCCCAGCCCCCATAGGTGCCTGACATCGGAACGTCCAGCAGGCGCAGGCCCTGCCCGGCCTTGGCGTCAAAACCGCCTGTGGCCATTCTCGAGGCAATGGTGTGCTCGCCCGTGGACAGGACAAAAACACGCCAGCGCGCGGCCTGGCGCGCCTCGCCACGGATGTTTGCCCGCGTCTTCCCATGGCCGTTGACCAGCGAATATGCGGCCTCGTAAAGGTCCCGAGGCGCACACTCGCCCACCTCATCGAGCGCCAGCAGCGTGCCGGTGTGCATCCTCGCAGCCCCCTCCAGCCCGTTGCTGGTGACGCGCCAGGAGCGGCGAAAGGTGCTGCCACCCCACACCGAGGTGGCAGCAACCAGGGTGGTGGTCTTGCCACACGATGAGTCGCCATACAGGTGCAGTCCTGCCCCGTCCATGTTCAGCCGCTCAAGAAGCACCCCGGCAAATGCGGCGCAAATGCCCAGCATGAGCATGGGGTTGCCCACGGCCCGCTCAGCAACGCCATGGCGCCACCCCTCGAGCGTGCCTGACGTGCCGTAGGGCGCCGTGCGCTCGGTCGCCTGGTACCAGATGTCGTTCTCATCGCCAATGGTTTCATCGGGCAGCACAAAGGCATTGCCGTGCCACCCGGTGGTGGCCGCTGATTTCAGGCGTTTTTTGGGCTGCTGGGCGCTGATGTAGTCCAGCACCTTGGCCTTGTTGCGCCTGTCCACGACAAGGCCTTCGCCCAGCAGGATTTCGAGCACCCCGGTGCCATCGCCGGCAAGCATCTGCATGGGCATGGCCCACTGCTTCCACCTGCCCGATGTGCTTCGATAGCGCAACAGCCGCCCGTGGGCGCAGTCCTCAAGGTCCGCTGTCATGGCCTCGATCCGCAGCGGTGCGCAGCACCAGGTGTCGGTCAGCGTGGCGTTGCCATCGTCTTTGAGCTTGGCATCGTGCCAGTACACGCCCGCACGGTACGTGCGATCACCGCGCTCGACAGGGTTGTCGTAGCACCTCCAGCACGGGCGCTCCTTTTCGGGCGGGAACGCATCTGTCGGGGCAATGGCATCGACATCGAGCGCCTCAATCATCTGTGCTTCGCTCATGCCGTGGCCACCCTTTTCAAGAGTTCGTCATTCCAGTCGCCCGGACCGTCAGGCAGGACCACCCGCGCCACCAGTCCGGCCGCCGCAGCGCGCGCGGCCAACGCCTGGCCGGCACGCTGGCCCACGCCGCTCGCGTCATGGTCGGCAAACACGTAAAGGTTGCGCACCTGGTCGGGCACCTCGAACGAGGTCACGCCATGAGCGGACACGCAGGGCCACACCGTCACGCCGGAAAGCCGCGCGGCCGCGAGCGCCGTCTCGATGCCCTCAGCCACCCCGATGGCCAGGCACCCATCGGGCCGGGGCGCGGGCTGGCCGATCTTGATGGATGCGCCGGCCGTGGGGCCGGCGGCCCGGGTGAGTTTCCTGACCGTGGGCACCGGTGCCTTTTGCCCGCTGCGCGTCAGGTACGTGCGGTGCAGGGCGACCAGCTCGCCGCCTGGCGAAGTCACGGCCCCGAGCATGGCAGGAAACGCACCGACCAGGCCAGAGTCATCCCAGTAGTCCAGCGACGGCATAAATCGCAGCGCATCGCTTTCGGGCACGCAAAGCGCACGCCCCTCCAGGTACAGGCCCGCCGGGCACTGGCGCGTCACCGGTCGGGCACTGTTCCATAGCCTGGTCAGGTAAGCCCGGTTTCGCGACCACTGGGCAGCCTGCTCGGCCTGGCGCTCGCGCCGGCTTTGCTCGATCATCGCGCGGTGCCTGGCCCGATCCTCTTGCGTTGCCGGGCGTGAGCCACACACCCAGACCCCCGATGTGCCCTCGCGCCAGTTCCACCAGCAGCAGGTGGGCAGATCATCATCAAAAAGCCGGTACGCCCCGGATTTTTTGCCTCCACTGTCGCCTTCGACAGGGCATCGCACCAGCTGGCCGGCCTCGATCTCGCCAGGGACAAGGCCGGCCGCGAGCAGCGCGGCCCGAAGATTCTCGCGGTCAATCATCTGGCCACCCCCCGTGCGCGTCAGGCGCTTGTCGCTCCAGGCGCTGGACCAGATCATTGGCCAGCCAGTGGGTGTGCGCCATGAGGTTTCTGGCAGGAAGCGCGCAGCTGGCGCTGTCATCGGGCAATGCGGCGTGCAGTGTGCCCACCGCATCGCGCACCCGGCAGGCCTGCGCGTAAAGGAACCCAGGCGCCCTGTCGCACGAAGCCTCGCCTTCAGCCGCATCCATGGCGGCATTGGCCAGATCGTGGGACAGCTCCACCAGATGACTCACAAACCCCGGTGCCGGTACCGGCACATCGGGCGCACTTTTCAGGGCCGTGCCCATGGTGACCAGGATGCTGTTGATGGCGATGGATGTTTTTTCGATGGCTGCAACACCGCCGTGTTCGGTGCTGCCCGTGCTGGCGCCTGGCCGGAAGAAGGCGGCGGGAGAGGGGTACTTACGCATGGCTCACCCCCGCGATGATGCTGGCCAGCTCTTTGGCAAAGGCGCCCTCAAAGGCGCGGGCAATGGCATCGGGCAGGCCGGCACAGTGCGCCTGGCACTGCGCATCGCGCCAGGCCGCAAGGGTCAGCGTCGGGGTGCCTGTGAACCACTGGCGTGCCGCGCGGCGAGCCGCATTTTCTGTATGGGGGAGTGAGTGCGCAGAATGCGCCTTGATGGGCAGTGCAGCCATGTTGGCCTCCTTGTACGGTTGAACCCGTTCCCCACTTCCAAATGGGGAGGGCGGGCGACTGGCAGGGTTGGAAGACCGGCGTACAAGGGAACCGGCAGGACGTGAGCCCTCCCCGCCAGCGCTCGCCCATAGAAGGCGCGCAAGGGCGTGCGGACGAAAAAATACCGCCTTGCGGCGGTCTGTCCGCCTTGTACCGTTCGGGCTTCCAACCCCGGCCCGCGCTGTTTGGCGGACGGGTTCATTGTGCCGAAAACGGCCTGACTGCGCAACAGAGATTGTGGGGTTGTCCATGACTCACCCCTGGCCGTTGGTGCGGTTCCATGCGGCCGGGTCGGTCATCCAGCCGCGCACCTCAGATAGTCGCCACCGGACACAGTTATCCGACAGCCGGACCGGACGAGGAAATCGCCCGGTCCGCACGGCCTTCCACAACCACGACATGGACATGCCGATCAGGTGCGCGGCCTCGCGCACACTGATAAACCGATCTTCTTCGCCGGCCAGCTCGCCTGACCCCGTCTGGCGCCTTGCGCCAGCTGCATGCTTTGCATAGGACATTATTTGCTCCAAAAAACACAGGAATACCCGGTAAGACACAGATATCTTCTGGTTTGGCGCAGGGCTTGAAAATGGCGTGCGGTTTGCTAACCCGCAATACAAACCGGGCACCTGGCGTCGCGGCACCGGCCCGGGCGATTACAGGCCCGTAGAGCGTTTTTTTTGCATGCCCTATGGTTTGGTATAGGCAAGCTGAAAAAACGCGCCTGCGGCCGTTTCTGGCGTCCAGGCGTCCATGATCCCCCGCCCATGCCGAAGCGATGTCGGGCGACAGCCCGTAACGGGTGTCCCATGCTGCCTGGGTGGCACACGCCGCCGGGCGGCTTGCGGGGGTCATAGCCGGGTCAAGCCGCTGCTGTTGCATCCTGGCCACTGGCTGGGGCCAGCCCCGGGCCCGTTTGCTGACCCTGTCGGTGCTGGACGTGCCTTGCCGATGGTCGGCGTCAGCCGTCCAGGCCTGCGCCCGATGCCAGGGGCCTGCATTTCCCCGCCGCGAAGCGGTGGGGACTCTTGTTATTGCTCCTCGAACCCGAGACAGAACTCACAGGGGGAACCCCTTCGCGCACGCGCACGGTTTCTAAGTTTTTTTCTTTGTTTCCGCGCGCGCGCGCGAGGGAACGCCTGAAAGCCTTTATCCATGCGGGTTTCGGGCGTTTTCGTGGTCGCGCCAATTCTGACAAATACATGGTCTTATCTGACAAACACATGGTTAGTCTGACAAATGCATACCGTTATCCACAACCCTGACAAACAAGTTAATTGACAGATAAAAACTATTCTGACAATCTAAAGTTTAGGAAGAATATGTATGCGTTTGTCAGAATTCGGGCAATTCCGGTTCTGTCCCATTAACCCGGCATTTGTCCCAATTGGGCCTATGAACATGACCAACATCCACTCCCTCACACTGCCCGAGAACGACCTGCAAATCAGTATGAGCAATGCTGTGGCCAGGTCGGCACAGGGCCTGTCGCTGTTCGAGAAACGCACCGTGGCGTTGGCTATGGGCAAGACAGACTCCATGAGCGCCCAGGTGCTGCACAAGGCCAGCTTGCAGGGCTGGTCGATCAAACTAAATGCCCTGGACTACGCCGAGTCCTGGCAGATCGCCCCGCAAAACGCCTATGTCCAATTGAAAGAGGCCACCGAAGCCCTGATGCATCGCCAGGCGGCGTTCAAGACCGAAACCCGGCGCGGCCAGAAGATCATCCGCGTCAACTGGGTCAGCAAATCGGAGTATCACGAGGGTGAGGGCTGGGTGGAAATCAAGTTCACCCCGGACATTGCCCCGCACCTGTTGGGCCTGCGTACCAAATTCACCAGCTACAAGCTGGCCCAGGCCGGGGCTCTGCGCAGCCTTTACGCCTGGCGCATGCTGGAACTGTTCACGAGCTGGCAGGACAAGGGCAAATGGACGGTGGACGTTGAGGATTTCGCCGATGCCGTCGAGGCCCCGGAGAGCTGCCGGAAGGATTTCGGCCAGCTGCGCCGCCGCATCATCGAGCCGGCCATCCGGGAGCTGCGCGAGAAGGACAACTGGCTGATCGCATGGGAGCCGATCAAGGCCGGGCGGCGCGTCTCGGGCCTTTCATTCCACTTTTCACGAAACCCGCAGCAAAGCCTGCTGTAGTGCGCGCCCGGGCGCTCACCGATAGACCTGCCGTCGATTGCCCACGCGCACGACCAGAACGCACAGCTCGCCGTCGCGGATCTCGCAAATCACCCGGCAATCGCCCACGCGGTAGCGCCAGAATCCCCCCAGCGGCCCGGTTAGCGCCTTGCCGGTGCTGCGCGGGTCTTCGAGGGTGGCAACCCGCTCATCCATGAAGTCGATCACACGACGCGCCACCTGCCGATCAAGCTTTTTCAGCTGCGACCTGGCCGACTCGGCATACTCAATCGTCCAGGCCAAGGTCTTTCCTCAGGTCTGCGGCCGAATGCACCGGTTCCTGCCCCTTGCGGACACGCTCGAGCGTGCTGGCAGCCAGGTAATAGTCTTCCATCTCCTCGATGCCCTGCTCGATCATCTCGCGCAGGTAATACGCCTTGGTCCGCCCGGTCTGGGCCGCAAGGCTATCGAGACGTCTTTCTGTTTCTGGCGCAAGGCGCACGGAGGTGGCCATAACAATCCCCTATTGAATACATGTATTCATTGTATTAGACTGGGATCAACCCAGCAAGGCCGCACCCGGCCCGGCCCAAGGAGCCCGACCATGGACACAACCACCATCATTTACAACATACCCGTGCCGTACAGCATGGGCGATCGCATGATCGAGGTGTATGGCGACCCGGAAATGGGGTGGTACGAATGGCGGGTGCAGGCGGGCTATCGCACCGAGCGGGACACCGGCACGGAAGGGGCCGGCAGCTTTCGCGGGCGCATGTACGGCAGCGCTGAAATTGCCCTGCGCGATGCGCTCATGGTCACCAGCGACATGGCCGACCCGAGTTCACCCGAAAAACTGTAGATCGGCGGAAATTTCCAAAGAACGTTGGAAAACGCCTTGTCTTTTTCCACAGCCAGGCACGGCCGGCGCCTCGCTTCTTTGGAAAACGGCGCGAAATTTCCAAATAGATAGTTACTTTGGAAAGGAGACGCCACTGCCGGACGGGGCAAGACGGGGCGTTATCCCAGCAGTTTCTGACCAGCCGGGCGCAGCTCGCCGGCAGGCGAGACGTGACGGTACAGTGTTTGACGGGTGATGCCCAGCTCGCGGCACAGGTCCCCGACGTTTGTCTCAGGCTGGCCCATGGCCGACATGGCCAGGCGCAGCTTGGCCGCTGTCATCTTGAAAGGACGCCCGCCGGTTCGGCCCCTCGCCCTGGCAGAGGCCAGGCCGGCATGTGTGCGTTCGGAAATCAGCTCGCGCTCGAATTCGGCCAGGGCGGCAAAGATGCCGAACACCAGCTTTCCCGCCGCAGTGGTGGTATCGATGGCAGCGCCATGGCCGGCAAGCACCCTCAGTCCCACGCCTCGCGAGGTCAGCTCGTGCACGGTGTTGACCAGGTGGCGAAGATCGCGCCCGAGGCGGTCGAGCCTCCAGACAACGAGCGCATCGCCCGGGCGCAGCGCCTTCAGGCACGAAAGCAACCCGGGCCGGTCATCGCGCCGGCCCGATGCGCGGTCCTCATAGATGTTTTCCGGGGCAACGCCGGCGCTGGCCAGCGCATCGCGTTGCAGGTCGGTGGCTTGGGTTCCATCAGACTTTGAAACCCGCACGTAGCCAATCAGCATGGTTCACCTGTCACATATACGGTCGATTAAGTGACAGTATCGGATGCGCCTGGTCTAGCGTCAAACAATGTCACTTAACCCGTAAAAAAAACTACGCTCCGCAAAGGGTTTGTTTTGGAGCGTGCCGGCCCTGCTGCCGCTACGCTCACTCTTTGGGCGCGTCCGGCCGCGGCCGACTGCTTGCCTGCTGCTCGGGGCGAGCCGTGTGCGCCTTCGGTCGGCCCGGGCGCCGTGCGTCACGTTGCGCGGCCTCGTCCAGCCAGCGCTGTGCGGCCGGCTGCTTTGTGCCGGCCCGACCAGGCGAGTGCTCCAGGACAACCCGCACGGCCTGCTGTTCTGATGTGACAGCGATTTCGTCAGCAATGTACTCGCGCTCGATGCGGCGCCAGGCGACCGCCCACCACTTTCCCGCCGCATCAATCAGGGCCTGACGGGCACGCCGGACAAATCGGGCAACGCCTTCGGCCGCACCCCAGATGTCGTCTGATAACAATCGCCGGGCGCGCTCGCGCCGGGCCATGTTGCGCCTGGCCAGCTGCACCACGGCCAACTGCTGGCCAGGCGCCAGCGCGTCGTACATGGTGCGAAGATCCGCCGCACGCTCTTCGGCCGCCTGGGCCCGCTCCTGGGCAGTCTTGAGCTCGCGCTGCACCTGGGTGACCAGGTCGCGTATCTCCCTGGCCTTGCGCCGCTCCATGTCGGCAAGGTTGGCCCGTTGCGTGACCGGACGATGCATCCTTTCGATGGCCTGTGTCAGGCGCTGCGCAACCTGGGCCGGCGTTTCCTTCACGTCGGGAAGAATCCGCTTTTTCTGAACCACCTTGGGCGTCACGGCCGTGGGGGGGATTTCGATTGGCCGGGCTGACTGGTTCAAGGCGCCGTACCACTCCCGGATGGTTGTGTGCCTGGCCGTGCTTCGCTCGATGCCCCGCTCAAGGCGGTGCCGCTCGCCCACGCGCCTGGCGAAATCGGTCTGCATGGCCGAAAGGGCCTGCTTGCCGCCGAGAAAGTGCTTTGCGTTCAATTTCCCGTTCGTATCGATCGGCACAACGTACGCCACCAGGTGCGGTGTCGTTTCGTCACGATGGATGCTGTGCGCGATGACGTTTTGTGCCCCATGGCGCTCGCGCAGCCAGGCCAGCGCATCGTTCAGGTACCGGGTGTAACCCGCCTGGTCGCTGAAGCTGTCAGGCGAGCAAGTGACCAGGTACTCGATGCACAGCACCGCATCCTTTCGGCGCTTGGCTGGTAGTGCCGCCTTCAAGGCATCGAGCACCTCCTGTGGGCCGTGCATGGAGTGGCTGTTCAGGT
>JBFWLP010000099.1:0-12389 GCA_050252075.1 Burkholderiaceae bacterium
CTCAAGCAAGAAAACACCCTGTTTTTACCCAAAATGTCAGTCGGCGGACGGCATCTGTGCATCCTGGTCCAGCTCGAATGCTTTGTGCAGCGCGCGTACGGCCAGCTCCATGTATTTGTCGTTGATAACGACCGATGTCTTGATTTCGCTGGTGCTGATCATCTGGATGTTGATGCCCTCTTCGGCCAGGGTACGGAACATCAGGCTGGCCACACCAACGTGGCTGCGCATGCCAATACCCACGATGGACACCTTGCATACCTTGTCGTCGCCGACGATTTCCTTGGCACCGACAGCGGGGCCCACCTGCGACTTCAACAATTCCAGGCAACGCGTATATTCGTTGCGGTTCACGGTGAACGAGAAGTCGGTGGTACCCTGAACCGACTGGTTCTGCACGATCATGTCAACGTCGATGTTGGCCGCGGCCACAGGGCCCAGAATGGCCGAGGCCACTCCGGGGGTATCAGGCACGCCCAACAGCGTCAGTTTCGCCTCATCACGGCTGAAGGCGATGCCGGAGACTACTGCGGCTTCCATATTCTGGTCTTCCTCGAAAGTAATTAAAGTTCCCGATGATTTCTCTTCTTCCACAGGAATCATGGGATCGGTCAACGATGAGAGAACGCGCACGGGAACGCGGTATTTGCCGGCGAACTCCACCGAACGAATCTGCAGCACTTTGGAGCCCAGCGATGCCATTTCCAGCATTTCCTCGAAGGAAATGACGCGCATGCGGCGTGCCTCGGGAACGACGCGGGGATCGGTGGTATACACGCCGTCAACGTCGGTGAAAATAAGGCATTCGTCGGCTTTCAGGGCGGCAGCCACCGCGACGGCAGATGTGTCCGAGCCGCCCCGCCCCAGCGTGGTGATGTGACCTTCGTCGTCAATGCCCTGAAAACCGGTAACGACCACCACGCGGCCGTCGTCCAGGTCGGTGCGGATGCGGGCATCGTCGATCGAGGTGATGCGCGCCTTGGTGTAGGCCGAATCGGTTTTTACGGGCACTTGCCAGCCTGTATAGCTGCGGGCCGATACGCCTTGCTTCATGAGCGCAATGGCCAACAAGGCGCTGCTGGCCTGCTCGCCGGTGGCGGCGAGCATATCGAGCTCACGCGAATCGGGGGCCGGCGTGATCTCTTTGGCAAGCCCGAGAAGGCGGTTGGTTTCACCGGACATGGCAGACGGTACGACCACCACTTGATGACCTGCCGCGTGCCACTTGGCTACACGCTTGGCCACATTCTGGATGCGTTCAATCGAACCCATCGATGTGCCGCCATATTTGTGAACAATCAGGGACATCGCTTAACTCTGTGAAAATGGCAGGCCGGCTGGCCATACCGGATTACATGAACAAAACGTAGCATTTTAACGCGTTTCCATGACCGTGCCGGGCGGGTCGCCAGGCCCGGCCTGGATCCACACCCGCCCCTGATGGCAATGAATGACAGCGTGATCGTGCTTTAGCCGCATATGCCGGTCGTGCCCCAGGGCGTGCAGCTGGCGCAATTGACGCAATGCATCATTCAATCGCGCCTGGGCGGGCATGCGCAAGCCGTGGCCCGCCAGCCAGTAACGGAGCACCACCACCTGTTTTACCGGCGATAGCGCGCGCCAGGCGCGCAAGGAAAGTTGCGAGGGATGCTGCGGATCGACGACCTGTGCCAGTAACCCGGCGGCCACTTCGTCCAGCAGTTCGGCCAGCTCACGCGCCTGGTCGGCGTGACGGGCCAGTGAGGCCTGCCAGCCGTGCCAGCGTTCATTCAGCGCGGGGGTCAGGCGTTCACGCAAGGCCGAACGGGTGTACCGGTCGTCCTGGTTGGAAGGGTCATGTACCGGAGCCCAGCCGGTATGCTGAAAGAACAGATCGGCCTGCTGCTGAATATGTGCCCTGGGCTGGTTGAGCCAGGGTCGGTGGTAAGTAAGCCCGTCGCGATGCACCACAGGTGCCATGGCGGCCAGGCCCGCAGGGCCCGCCCCACGCAACAGACGCAGCAACACAGTTTCCGCCTGATCGTCCTGGTGATGCGCCAGCAGAACATGGCCAACCCGACATTGCCGGGCCATGCCGGCCAATGCCGCATAGCGCCCCTCGCGGGCGGCTGCCTCGATGCCTTTGCCGCTGTCGACGGCGATCCGGATACGCCGGCTATGGCAAGGCACGCCCAGTTGGTACGCCAGGGCATGCACATGCTGCTGCCAGGCGTGTGCCACCGCCTGCAAGCCGTGGTGTACATGAAAAATGTGCAGATCCTTGCCGCTTTGCGCGGCAAGATACGCAGCGTGCGCCGCCAGCATGGACGAATCGATCCCGCCGCTGACGGCGACGGCAAACGGGCCCTTGGACGCGTTGCCGGTGGCCAACGAGGCCTGAATGGCTTGCAGCAAACGCGGGCTCAGCCAGGCCGGCACCGTAGACGGGGTGGGCATGCCGACGTGGGCGGCTTACCGCCCTTCCTGGAAGCGGCCGTAGGACATCAGGCGCTGCAAACGCTGCTCGATGAGTGCCTCGGTGGACATACCCGACAGCTGGCGCAAGGAGTCGGCCAGGGCGCGGCCCAACTGGCGCGCCATGAGTTCGGGATCACGGTGCGCACCGCCCACGGGCTCGTTGACCACGCGGTCGATCAGCCCCAGTTCCTTCAGGCGCGGTGCGGTAATGGCCAGTGCCTCGGCCGCCACCGAGGCCTTGTCGGGGCTGCGCCAGAGAATGGACGCACAACCTTCCGGCGAAATGACCGCATAGGTGGAGTACTGCAGCATCATGACCACGTCGCCCACAGCAATGGCCAATGCCCCACCCGAGCCGCCTTCACCAATAATGGTGGAAATGATGGGTACCTTCAGTTCCGCCATGGTGTACAGGTTGTGACCGATGGCTTCGGACTGCCCGCGCTCTTCGGCGCCAATGCCGGGATACGCACCCGGGGTGTCCACAAACGTAAACACTGGCAGCTTGAACTTTTCGGCAAGGCGCATCAGCCGCATGGCCTTGCGGTAGCCTTCGGGGCGCGGCATGCCGAAGTTGCGCATGGCGCGCTCTTTGGTATCGCGCCCCTTCTGATGGCCGATCACCATGCAGGGGGTACCGTTGAAACGCGCCAGACCGCCCACGATCGACAGATCGTCGGCATACATGCGGTCGCCGTGCAGCTCGTGAAAATCGGTGAACAGCTCGCGCACGTAATCCATGGTGTAGGGGCGCTGGGGATGACGCGCCACCAGCGCCGTTTGCCAGGGGGTGAGCTTGGCATAGATACTTTTCGCCAAGGCCTGGTTTTTTTGTTGCAGGCGGGCGACTTCTTCGGAAATATCCACGGCGGAATCGGCTTGAACGAAGCGTAATTCCTCGATCTTGCTCTCTAGTTCCGCCAGGGGTTGTTCGAATTCCAGGAAAGTATTTCGCATAAGAGCTTGTTATCCAAAGTAGCTTCAGCCAGTATTAATAATTGACGATGGCTGAATCAAGACTGCGCCACAGATACCACGTTGCCACCGTTCGCCAGGGCGCCCAGGCCTGCGCCACTTCGCGTGCCTCAAAGCGCGAAACAGGCTCGCCACTAAAATAGTGTAGCGAAATTGCCCGGATCAGGCTTGCATCGTCGAGTGGCAGCACGTCGGGACGGTGCAAATTAAAAATAAGGAACATTTCCGCCGTCCAGCGACCAATGCCGCGAACCGCGCACAGCTGGGTGATCACGGCCTCGTCGTCCAGCGTCGACCAATGCGCCGGCACGAGCTGCTTTTCTGCAAAATGGCGGGCCAGCCCGACAATATACTCGCCCTTGCGTTTTGACAGCCCGATCGACTGGGGATCGGCATCGGCCAGCGTAATGACGCGCGCCGGCGTGGGGTTGCGCCCGCAAGCCTGTGTGAACCGCTGCCACATGGTATCGGCGGCCTTGACGGAAATCTGGTGGCCCACAATGGCACGCGCCAGAGTGACAAACGCTGTGGGTGCCGGGGCCAACCACTCGTCGCGGTGGTGCGGAATGATTTTTTTCAGTATGCGGTCGCGCTTCATGAGCGCGGCCGAGGCCTCTTCCCAATACGCGGGCTTAGGCTCAGAGGGGGTGGAACGACTTTGCGGCATGGTGATTCCCGCTCAGGCACGACGCCAGTTCGTCACACCGCCGGGTTTGTCTTCCAGCTCGATGCCGTTGGCCTGCAACTGGGCGCGCAGGCGATCAGCCAGGGCAAAGTCTTTGTCAGCCTTCGCTTGCACCCTCGCCTGCACCAGCGCATCGACGGCGTCGTCGGACAGCAGATCGCCGGTGACGGCATCTTTCTGATAACGGGTGGACGAACGGAAATAAGTGGACGGGTCCAGCTGCAACAGCCCCAGCACCTGACCCAGCGCTTTCATCAACCCCGAGAGCTCCGATGACTTTGCGCGGTTGGCCAGTGAAGCCAGCTCGAACAACACGGCCACGGCACCCGCGCTGTTGAAATCATCGTCCATGGCTTCCTTGAAGGCCCTGGCCTGGGGTTGTTGCCAATCGATATCGACCGGCGCGGCAGGCACATTCACCAGCGTCTGGTATAGCCGGTCGAGGGCGCTTTGCGCATCGAAAAGATTATCGGGAGCGTAATTCTGCACGCTGCGATAGTGGTTGCGCACAATAAAGAAACGCAGCATTTCCGCCTCGCGCGGATTGATCGAATAGCCGGCCTGGGTGTCCGGCGGGGCATCGACGGCAATGGTTTGCCGGATGGTGCGGAAATTGCCCAGCGACTTCGACATTTTGTCACTGTCGACCATCAGGGGACCGCAGTGCATCCAGACCGAGGCCAGTTGGCCGCCAAAGGCCCCTTCCGTTTGCGCGATTTCATTTTCGTGATGAGGGAACTTGAGGTCGGGCCCCCCTCCGTGAATATCGAGCGGCAAGCCCAGAATGGCTTCACTCATGGCAGAGCACTCAATATGCCAGCCCGGACGCCCCACACCGTAGGGCGACGGCCATTTTGAATCATCGGGCTCCTGAGGCTTGGCGGCCTTCCAGAGCACGAAATCGAGCGGATCGCGCTTGCCGGCGCTGACGGCCACCCGTTCGCCGGCCCGCAGGTCGTCGAGCGACTTGCCCGACAATTTGCCGTACCCCGGAAACTGCCGTACAGCAAAATTGACATCGCCGTCGCCGGAGCGATACGCCAGCCCACGCTGTTCCAGTTGGTCGATAATGCGCAGCATGTCACCCACGTGCTCGGTTGCACGCGGCTCGACATCGGGCCGCTGCACCCCCAGCGCGGTTTCATCGGCATGCATGGCGTCAATGTAGAAAGCCGTGACATCGGGAATACGCTTGCCGGTTTCTACCGCACGGCGAATGATTTTGTCGTCGATATCGGTGATGTTGCGCACATAGGTAACACGATACCCCGACGTACGCAGCCAGCGCTGTACAACATCGAAACTGACCAGCATGCGGGCATGGCCCAGATGGCAAAAATCGTATACCGTCATGCCGCACACATACAGACGAACCACGCCCGGTTCCACGGTTTTAAAGGGCTGTTTGCTACGGGAAAGAGTGTTATAAATGTGCAGCATGTGGCGAAATCGGGCATTAAAAAACGGTTCTGGCACAAGGCCTGGGCCTGCCGCTCAGGTAAATTGGCCTGAACATCGTGGCAAGCAGGGCTAAAATAGCGGTCGACAAGTATAGCAAGCAGGCCCAAGGCGTGCTTGGGGTTTGCCGTGCCGGGGGCTCGCCGCACTTTACCTGCCGCTGCCACTGCCGGCTGTTGCCACTAACCTTTGAAAGGTCATTAACGTCGTGTTCTACCACCGCTTTTCTGTACTGGCTGTAGCCCTTTTTACCTGTGTTGGGCAGGCCTATGCAAGCCCCGGGCAAAGTCAGTTACAACCCCACACGCCGTTGAACGCCACGCTTCAGCAACCGCCCGGCCCCGCCACCACGTTCTCATCGGCCTTCACCATCCGCCACTTCCCGGTACTGCCCATTGTGCCGGAACCGTTGTTTCCCGACCAACCCGCACCCGATCGTGGCTGGCAAGCGTTTGCGAACGTGCTGGCCGCCCTGGCCCCCAGTGCTGATACGCGCCTGCCTCCCAGTGCCTCGGAAATCACACAGCGCATTCGTTTAATGGTTGATCAAGGCCGCTATGACCAGGCGCTGGACGCCATAGCAAAACGGGAAGCACAGCGGAAAACCCAGGGAGCCCTGGGTACCGATGTACAGCTCATGTTCCTGAAAGCGCGCGCACTGGGAGGCGCGGGCCGTTACGACCAGTCCACGTCGCTCTATCTGTACATGACCACGCAGTACCCCGAACTGCCGGAACCATGGAATAATCTGGCACTCGATTACGTACGGCAAAACCGGTTGGCCGAGGCCGAAGACGCCTTGCGCATGGCACTGACGGCCCAACCGAACTACACCCCGGCCCGCAACAACCTGGGGCTGGTGCAGTTGCTACAGGCCCGGGAAACGCTGGCAACGGCGGCGCAGGCGGGTTCCGCGCAAGCAGCCCGTGAACTGCAGCGCCTTGAAGCCGCCTTGCAATAACCCCCGGTGATCCACCCCATTTCATTTCGTTGGAAGCATTATGTCTACTTTTTTTCTCAGGCAGCGTTTGTTCGCAACCGTTCGCACCGTGCTTTGCGCCGGTGTCGCTGCATTTTCGGTAGCCGCAGCCAGTCCGGCCGGCGCCTCTTCCGCCAACTCTCAACAAGGTAATTCCATGAACTCATCCCCCCGCGTCAACCTGCAAACCAATCTGGGCGACGTCGTTATTGAACTGAATGCCGAAAAAGCCCCGAAAACAGTCGAAAATTTCCTGACCTATGTGCGCGAAGGCTTTTACGACGGCACCATTTTCCACCGCATCATCAATAACTTCATGGTGCAGGGTGGTGGTTTCGATGCCGCCATGAAACAAAAACAAACCCATGCCCCCATTGAAAACGAAGCCAACAACGGGCTGAAAAACGACCGCTATACCCTGGCCATGGCACGTACCGCCGATCCACATTCCGCCACGGCCCAGTTTTTCATCAACGTTGCCGACAACGATTTCCTGAATTTCACATCGCCCACTCCCAATGGCTGGGGCTATGCCGTGTTCGGCAAGGTGGTTGAGGGTACGGAAGTCATCGACAAGATGAAGGCGGTGAAAACAGGCAACCGCGGTTTCCACCAAGACGTCCCCGTGGATAACGTGGTCATCGAAAAGGCGAGCGTTGTCGAATAATCTGGTTATTCGGGGCCGTTTGTGGCTGGCATCTGACATCCACCTGGGCCCGGACTGCCCGGAAACCGCCCGTGCGTTTTATTCTTTTCTTGAACACGCCCGGGACAACGCCGACGCCCTGGTGCTGTGCGGCGACATTTTCGAGGCCTGGATCGGCGACGACCAGGCAGAACATTCGCCACCGGCGTGGCTGGCGCAGGCGCTGCACCACCTTCGGCTTACCGCCAATCACCTGCCGCTCTGGATAGGCCGGGGCAATCGTGATTTTTTGATGGGCTCCCGCCTGATGCAGGCACTGGGGGCCCATCTGCTGCCTGACCGTGTGGTCATCGACACCGACGCGGGCCCCCTGCTGCTGTCGCACGGCGACGATTATTGCACTGACGACCGCCGGTACCAGCAATTTCGGCGCTGGGTGCGAACCCCCTGGGTACAGCGTGTTTTTCTTGCCCTGCCGCTACCGCTACGCCGGGACATCGCCGCCCGTGCCCGTGCACGAAGCCGCCAGGCCACTCATCGGAAAATGGCCACTCTGCTCGACGTCAACCCCGACGCCGTGGCCAAAGCGTTTCAGGACACAGCGGTTCAATGGATGGTGCACGGGCATACGCACCGGCCGGCGCGCCACCGGCATACCGTTCAGGGGCGCGAATGCACACGCATTGTGCTGCCCGATTGGGATTACGATCACGCCCCGACGCGTGGTGGGTGGGCCAGTGTGGATACCGGCGGCATCACCTTGCACACCTACACTAGCCCTGGCTGAAAAGCCATGCAGCCAGCACGGCGCCCAAGGCAATGCGATACCACGCAAAAGGGCGGTAGGTGCGCCTGGCCACGAAACGCAATACCGCGCGTACCACGAAAAGCGCGCTGACGAATGCGGCCACAAAGCCGACGATAATGGCATCCACCTGGCCCGAGGTAAGGGCCGCGCTATTGCGATACAGGTCGTACACGGTGGCGGCCAGCATGGTGGGCATGGCCAGAAAAAACGAAAATTCCGTGGCGGTGTGCCGCTGGATGCCGGCCATCATGCCACTGATAATCGTAGCCCCGGATCGCGATGTTCCGGGCACCATGGCCAGGCACTGCGCCACACCCACCACCAGCGCCTGCCTCCATGTAATGTCTTCCAGACGATGCGCTGTCGCACGCTGGCTGGCCACCGAGTCATCGGTGCCGGCAACATGGGCGACTGATGCACCGGCCGCACCGCCGGGAATGGTCTTGGCATACTGCGGTTTGCGTTCCACCCACAACATGATGAGACCACCTCCCACCAGGGTGAACACGAAGACAGCGGGGTGGTGGAACAGCATTTTTATGTAGCTTATGAGCAAAGCCCCCACCACCGCAGCCGGCAGAAAGGCAATGAGCAGGTTGCGGGCGAACAAAAGCTCGGTGCGCTGCCCCTGCAGCACTCCTCGCATCAGTTGCCACAACCGGACGCGAAAGATCCACATGACCGCCAGAATCGAACCGAACTGGATGACCACTTCGAAGACCTTGGCGTCGCTGGAGTAAAAGTTGATCCAGTCGCCAATAATGAGCAAATGCGCCGTGCTGGATACAGGAATGAACTCGGTAAAGCCCTCGACAACGCCCAGGAAAAACGCCTTCAGCAAAAACAGAAACGATGCATCCATGCCGCAGCCGATTCCGTTAGCGGTTCAGGTACGCGAGCATGGTCGGAAACAACTTGGGCGTTGCGGCGAGCACGCTGCCGCTTTTCATCCAGCTTTGCTCGCCCTGGAAATCGGCAATCAAGCCGCCGGCCTCCATGACCAGCAGCCCGCCGGCGGCGAGGTCCCAGGGCTTCAGGTTGGTGCCGCAAAAACCGTCAAGGCGCCCGCTGGCCACATAGGCCAGTTCCAGAACGGTTGACCCCATGCGCCGGACGGCGGCGCATTCGGACAGCATGTCGGAAAAACGTGCGCCTGTGGTGACGGCGGATCCCGAACCGGGAACGTGGGTACCGATGAGCGCATCGTGATATTGACGTTGTCCGGAAACACGCACCCGGCGGTCGTTCAGAAACGCGCCGCCACCGCGTGTAGCGGTGAACATTTCATTGCGCGCGGGGTCGTACACTACGGCCTGGGTGATCTGGCCGCGATGCACAAGCGCAATGGACACCGCATAGGTGGGAAAGCCGTGAATGAAATTGGTGGTGCCGTCGAGCGGGTCGATAACCCACTGGTACTCGGCCTGATCGGCCTCGCCCTGGCCGTCGGCCAGATGCGTGCCCGATTCCTCGCACAAGAATCCGTGCGCCGGGTACGCTGTTTTCAGGATGTCGATAATGGCCTCTTCGGCGGCATGATCGATTTCCGTGACATAATTCTTGGGCCCCTTGCGCGCTACAGAAAGGCGTTCCAGGTCCAGGCTGGCGCGGTTGATGATTGCGCCGGCACGGCGAGCCGCCTTGATGGCGGTGTTGAGCATGGGGTGCATAAAATTCCGTCGTAAATAAAGATCGCTAAACCACTATTTTAAATGACTCCAGCCATTTCCCAAGAACCTCCCGATTTATTTGATCGCGTACGATTCATCATGGTCAGCCCAAGCCATCCCGGCAACGTCGGTTCGGCGGCGCGGGCAATCAAGACCATGGGGTTTTCGCGGCTTGGTCTGGTGGCCCCCAAACTGCCACACATCAAGACCCAGCCCGATGCCATTGCCTTGGCCAGTGGCGCCACCGACGTGCTGGAACAGGCTGAAATCTTCGATACGCTGTCCCAGGCGCTGGCCCCCGCCACACTGGCATTTGCCCTGACCGCGCGCGCCCGGGTACTGGGCCCGCCTGCCTGCGACATCCGGGAAGCGGCCGTGCTGGGGCAACGCCAACTTCACACGCACCCGGGCGAAATTGCCATTGTTCTGGGCACTGAAAAATCGGGGCTCACCAATGAAGACATAGCCTTGTGCCAGCGAGTTTGCCACATTCCGGCCAACCCGCTGTACAGTTCGCTGAATGTAGCAGCTGCACTTCAGCTGGCCGCATGGGAAATGCGCTATGCCCTGGCAACCGCCCAGGCATTGCCCCTGCTGCCCTCCACCGAGGGGGAGCTCGACCCAGGCAGCCTGCCCGCACCGAACGAAAAAATCCAGGCTTTTCTGACGCACTGGGAACAGGCCATCACCGAGGTCAGGTTTCTTGATCCGCAACATCCGAAAAAACTGATGCCGCGAATGCGGCACCTGTTCAGCCGGGCGGCCATGAGCCACGACGACGTTGACATGCTGCGCGGCCTGTGTACCGCCATGATCAAGGCAGCACGCAAGGCCTGGCCCGGCACCTGAGCCCGGGCCGAGCCGGGGCGCCCGCCCGGTTCCCGGCTTAGTCGCCGGCCCAGGGCCGGACGTTCAGGCCGGTAAGACGGGAAAGTTCTTCAATACCCGCCCCCGATACATCGTCGCGCAAATACACCTGACCATCGGCCAGTTCAAATACGGCAAGATCGGTGTAAACGCGTTTGACGCATTTGACACCGGTCAGGGGGTACGTGCACTGGTCGACCAGCTTGCTCTTGCCGTCGCGGGTGAGCAATTCCATCAGCACGAATACCGACCGCGCGCCGATGGCCAGGTCCATGGCCCCGCCCACCGCCGGAATGGCGCTTGCTTCCCCGGTGTGCCAGTTGGCCAGATCACCTGAGCGCGACACCTGAAAGGCCCCCAGAACGCAGATATCAAGGTGGCCGCCGCGCATCATGGCGAAGGAATCGGCGTGATGAAAATAGGCGCCTCCCGGCAACAGGGTGACCGGCTGCTTTCCTGCGTTGATCAGATCCCAGTCTTCTTCGCCCTTGGGGGGTGCCGCCCCCATGCCAATGACCCCGTTTTCTGAATGCAGCATGATCTCGCGATCGGCCGGAAGGTAGTTGCCCACCTTGGTCGGCAAGCCGATCCCCAGATTGACAACACTGCCTTCGGGAATATCTTGTGCCACCCGGGCGGCCATCTGCTCACGATTCAAAGGGGTCATTTCGCTTCTCCTACGGTAACGACACGCTGCACAAACAAGCCGGGGGTGACAATGGCTTCGGGATCAAGATCGCCCAGCGGCACTACGGCAGCAACCTGCGCAATGGTGGTGCGCGCCGCCATGGCCATAATGGGCCCGAAATTGCGCGCTGTCTTCCGGTACATCAGGTTGCCCCAGCGATCGGCGGTTTGAGCCTTGATGAGCGAATAATCGGCATGCAGCGGATACTCCAGCACGTACTCCCGACCGTTGATGACACGCGTTTCCTTGCCTTCGGCCAAAGGCGTTCCGACGCTGGTGGGCGTGTAGAAGGCGCCGATACCGGCGCCGGCCGCCCGAATACGCTCGGCCAGGTTGCCTTGCGGCACCAGCTCAAGCTCGATTTTCCCCGCATGGTACAGGCCGTCGAAAATTTGCGAGTCGGCCTGACGGGGAAACGAGCAAATAATTTTTCGCACCCGCCCCGCCCCCAGCAGCGCGGCCAGCCCGGTTTCACCGTTGCCGGCATTATTGTTGATAACGACCAGATCGGTGGCGCCTTGCTCGATGAGCGCCGCGATGAGGTCGTTGGGCTGGCCGGCAGTACCGAATCCGCCAATCATAATGGTGGACCCGTCGGAAATGCCCTGAACGGCCTCCTGAAGGCTGGGAACGAGTTTGGAAATCATAGCGTGTCCTGCTTCGTTTGCACGATAAATAACAATGGCCGGCCCAGGGCCGGCCACCCAAAGAGAAAAAACCTTATCAGTCGACCGTCGCGCCCGAGGCCTTCACCACTTTGGCCCAGCCATCCACTTCGGACTTGATGAAATCGCCAAACTGGGCGGGCGTGGTGTCGGCGGGAACCGCACCCAGGCCGGCTAGTTGATTGCGCACATCGGGCTTGGCCAAGGCATCGCGGATAGCCTTGTTCAGTTTGTCCACGACATCGGAAGGCGTGCCCTTCGGTGCCAGAACACCGAACCACGAGGAAACGTCAAACGACGGGAAGCCTGACTCTTTCATGGTGGGCAGATCGGGGGCTGTATCTGAGCGTGTTGCCGTGGTAACGGCCAGCGCCCGCAACTTGCCGCCTTCTACAGGCGGCCAGGCCGAGGGCATGTTGTCGAACAGGTAATCAACCTGTCCGCCGATCAGAGCGGCGATGGCGGGAGCACTGCCCGTATAGGGAATATGC
>JBFWLP010000100.1:0-11917 GCA_050252075.1 Burkholderiaceae bacterium
CTTGCCCCTGGATACCCCGCCCTTTTACGCCTATGCGCTGCGCCCGGGGGTAACGTTCACCTACCAGGGGCTGGTTACGGACGACACCGCCGCCGTGCGCTTCAACGACCAGCCCAGCCCCAACCTGTTCGTTGCCGGCGAAATGATGGCGGGCAACGTTCTGGGCCAGGGCTATACCGCCGGCATCGGCATGTCGATAGGAACGGCTTTTGGCCGGATCGCGGGTACCCATGCCGCCCGCGTCGCCACGGGAACCACACTACAGGGAGCCGGCCATGCCGCCGCTTGAATCACTGACCCATGAAGCGCTGGCCTACGGCAACGGCAAACCGGCCAACACGCTGACCGCGCACGAGCAGGATGCCGTCAACCAGCTGCAGGTGTGCAACGCCTGCCGGTACTGCGAAGGCTTTTGCGCCATGTTTCCGGCCATGACACAGCGACTGCTGTTCGAGAAGGCCGACACGCATTACCTGGCAAATCTGTGCCACAACTGCGGCGCCTGTCTGCATGCCTGCCAGTACGCCCCGCCTCACGAGTTCGGCATCAATATTCCAAAGGTCATGGCTGAAGTTCGCGGCCAAACGTACCAAAGCTATGCCTGGCCGAAGGCCCTGGGTTCCATTTACCAACGCAACAGCCTGGTCGCAGCGCTGGCGCTGGTCATCGCGTTCGCCCTGTTCCTGGTGCTGGCGGTGTGGCTGTCAGGCCCGCTGTTCGACAGCGCCGCTGCGGGGGACTTTTACAAGGTATTCCCCCACAACCTTCTCGTGGGGATGTTTGGTCCGGTTTTCCTGTTTGCCGTCATCGCCCTGGGCATGGGCATACGGGGTTTCCTGCGTGAGATCCGGCCCGCCACCGGCAACCTGCCCGCCACGTCGTCTGCTTCCCTGGAAGCCGCCCAGGCGGCCCTGAGCCTGAAGTATCTGGACGGCGGCCACGGCGAAGGCTGCAACAACGACGATGACGCCTTCACTCTGGCACGCCGGCGTTATCACCACTTCACCTTTTATGGTTTTATGCTGTGCTTTGCCGCCACCGCACTGGGCACGGTGTATCACTATGCCTTTGGCTGGGTTGCGCCGTACGATTTCCCCAGCCTGCCGAAAGTGCTGGGTGCCGCAGGCGGCATCGGCCTGGTCATTGGTACGGCCGGACTGTGGCACCTGAATCGCCGGCGCCACCCTTTGCACGGCGACCCGGCACAAAAGAGCACTGATCTGGGATTCATCGCGTTGCTGTTCATCATCAGCGTCAGCGGACTGGCCCTTTGGTGGCTGCGCGACACCCCCGCGATGGCCCTGCTGCTTTGCGCACATTTGGCCAGCGTCATGGCGCTGTTCGTCACCCTGCCCTACGGCAAGTTCGCTCACGGCTTCTATCGCATTGCAGCGCTGGTCAGGTACGGGGTGGAACGGCGTCGTTGATGGCGTTTTTAAAAAACTGTATGAAACGTCGCGCCGTCGGGGACAGGGAGTTTTCTTTCATTGTGAATAACCCCACCTGAATTTGGGTGGAAGGCATCAAGGGGCGAACCGCAATGCGATTGTCCTGCATCGCCACCAGGCTGAACGGGTCGACAACGCAGACACCCGCCCCACCGGCTACTAGCGATACCGCACTGAGGATCGTTCTTGTTTCTATACGAATATGCCGCTGAACGTTATGCTGCTCGAACAAGCGATCAATCACCGTGCGAAATCTGGCGAGAGGCACACTGATGTAATCCACACCCTGCAAATCGCCAATATGTATTACCTGTTTATTGCTTAGTGGAAAAGTTTTGGGTATGAGACAAACGGCAGCACTTTGAGAAATGACTGTCACGTCCAGCTCCCGCTCATCGACCGGCAAGGTGGCAATACCTATTTCACTGAACCCCCGCTTCACACGATTGATAACCTCGCTGTAAGTTTGCACTTCGAACGTTACCGAAATTTCGGGGTTCAGTCGAAAAAACTGGGCCACTAGATCAGGCACGACACCCTGGGTCAATGTAGACATTACACAAAGCCTCAAGGTGCCGGTGCCAAGCTCTCGTATTCGTTCAGCTGCCCGGTGAATTTCCCTGATTCCCAGATAGTTCCGTTGAATCTCTGCGTAAAACGCCTGCGCTTCGTCGGTAGGCACCAACCTCCCTTTAACACGCATGAACAGCGGGAAACCCAGATCACGCTCAAGGCGAGACAACAATCGACTTGCGGCCGACTGCGTTACATGCAAGTGTTCGGATGCCCTGGTAACCGCACCGTGCTCGTAAATGGCAACGAATGCCTCAAGCTGACGAAGGTTAATCACTCTACACCGCGACCATGCAAACGTTTAAAAGACACGAAAATGCACCGTTGAGTCAGTACGTACACGATCAATTAGACCAACCTCCCATGACAAATAATTCGTCATCGCATCCCTTTGGTTTCTGGCCTCCAGGGGTTTAATAAATTCATCCTCAGCATAACAAAGAACTCGCCCTTCTCCTGGTTCAGTGGGCAAGCCCGCTGCAATCCAGGCCTCGTTCCCTCCTTCCAGCACGAAGCATCCGTGAGGCCAGCTTGCTGCAGCTTGCGCGTAAGCCAGTAACGAGAGATCCTGCGAACCGGCCAACACGAGTGGACGCGGATCAGAGGACAGCGCAGCCAGCACCGACCCCAGTTGCGATCTGACAGTCCAGATAGCTGTTGGCACGTGAGCCCGCAGAAACAATCGCTTCCACCCCAGATCGACAATCATGTACTGATCGATCGACATCTGCAACTCAAGGGGAGACAACCTGGGGATGGTACCGGTGTTCAGGATCGAACCAAGATCACATAACGGCATTCCATACTCCAGTTCAATGTCAGGGTCATCGTGAGCCAGCACAAAAACGCGGGGCGCACCCATTTGCTTTAGCCATGACGCCGTTGTGGCTGCGCGCAGCAAACAGGCGTCATACAACACAATATCGGCGGAAAGCGACGCCACGAATCGGTCGGTTGCCTGCAGTAGCTGCCCGCCGGGTGCATGTACCGAACCGCAAGGATGCCCCTCTTCATACTCCTCACGAGTACGCACATCAAGCACGTAACAAAGAACATCATTGTCTTGCCGTTTCAGCCGCCGGCACGCTTCCCACCGCAACAACGGCACTGCATAGCGCGACAGCAACATACGCGCTTTTTCTATTGCGGCCTGCAGAGCAGGCATTGAGAGCGGCGGCATGACTGCATCGGAATTTTCCTGGATCGCATAGCCCGCCAACTTCCATCCCATGGTGCCATTACGCAAGGCCCGAACCGGATTCTTCACGCCCAGGTTGATCAACGATTGGGCACCCATAATGCTACGTGTTCGCCCAGCACAGTTCACTACAACCAAAGTATCCTCATCAGGAACCAGCATGGAAAGCCGCAGCCCGAGTTCGGCTCCCGGCACACTGATCGACGTCGGTATGGTGCCGCGCCGGTGCTCTTCGGGAGTACGGCTGTCAAGAACAACCACCTTTTCTTTAGCAGCCAACTTCGCGAAAAGCTCATCCGCCTCAATGGCGGGAGTAGCCATTTCATGCTCCACGAATTCGCCGAATGCCTTGCTGTAGGTATTGAAGCCCGTATAAAGAGGATAACCGGCAGCCTCCCACGCCGCTATGCCGCCCTCTAGCAACGTGACGTTCTTGTAGCCAAGAGAGACGAGAGCATCCAACATGCGCCTGTCAAGCGCAGGATCATTCGAAGCGACCACAATCCAGACCCCATACTTGGGAAGCAAGGGAAAAGCTCGCAGCTCCGCATGTGACAATGGCAGATTAACTGCCTGAAGAATATGGGGAGCCAGGGAATAATCCCCTTCTTCACGCGGATCAATTACCACCACCTGCTGTTGAGCCACCAGCGCATCGTGTAGTTGTTGTGCCTGAATACCAGTAGCGTTCACGCGCTTATCTCCAAAAAAAATGCAGCCGGAAAGCACAAAGCGCCGGCTGCCGAACACCAAACGTGATTCTTCGTTAAGCAACTTAATCGATGGATGCCCCCGACGCGTTCACCAGCTCCTGCCAGAACACCACCTGCTCACGGATCATGGATTGAAAATCACCCGCAGGCATGGGTTTTCCGGGCACATAACCGGCAGCGGTCAACTTTTCCCGCACTTCAGGTGCTTTGAGCACATCCATTGTTTTGCTGTGCAAGGTCTCAACAACCTGCTCTGGCGTACCGGCGGGTTCTGCACTGGTAACCGCCAGACCACGAATTCGACCGGCCTTGATTTGGGGAATGGCAGAAGCTAGCGAGGCAAAACCATAATCCACATGCCCGGCCGCCAATGCTGTGATAGCTTCCGCCGGACCTTTGAAAGGCACATGCTGGGCATTACGCCCAACCTGATTCGCAAACATGACGCCCGTCAGATGCTGTGTTGTACCGTTTCCAGGTGAGCTGTAATTCAAAACCTTGTCGCCCATGAGCTTGACAAGATCCTACACCGACAGGGCGGGACTGGTCGCCGGCACCACCAGAATATTGGGTGTGGATGCAAGATAGGCCACACCCTTGAAGTTCTTCAATGTGTCATAACGTATTGTTTTTTTCAGCAAGGCAGGATTAATAGCCAACGTTGCCGTGGACCCCAAACCCAACGTTTGTCCGTCGGGTGCAGCTTCGGCCACCTGCGTCGTTCCCAAAGACCCGCCTGCACCTGGCTTGTTATCGACGACAACCGGTACCCCCAGGCGCTGGCTCAAGCCAGGTGAAATCAGTCGAACCAGCATGTCATTTGCTGAACCCGGCGTGAATGCAACAACAAAATTCACGGGCCCATTCGGATAGCCGGTCGCCTGGGCAGTCGCGAGCCCCCCCATACATAAAACCCCTGCTCCGACTCCCTGCAGCAACTTCTTGAGTTTCCCTTTCATTCTTGTCTCCTGAGTTTTTCACTAAATAACTGGGCAATAGTCCACGCAACGATCATCGTCGTTACGACACATGTTTCGTATTTGAGTTAGGAGGGAAATACTGCGCATTGCCGCTTTCGTCAAATTGCTCCCGATCTGTTTGCTGATCGAGCGGACGCTCATAGAACCTGATTTGCCAAACAGGCTCATCACCGACGCCCTGAACGTGAATACTGTGAATATCATCACCCAGCAATGCCACCCCCACTCCGGGGCCAACGACTACTTCATCTATTTGCTTGAACCCCTGCTCGGGATCTGCCTTGTATAGCCGGTTGATTTCAACCCCTTTTAATCCAACGAGAATCGCCCAGTTTTTATGGTTGTGCGGCGGGCTGGATTTTCCAGGTAAGGCCAGTGATAAATAAAGTGCTCGATCCGTACCATCCTCTCTGTTGAGACGATAGGCAACAAAATCTTTGAACGTACCTCGTTTTGCAGGCTGAAATTCGTCCGTGATAAATAATTCGGCATGTTGTGCCAGTTCAGCCACGATATCCTTCATCTTATTGATCGATTCACGCGTAATGCCGGTAGCGGCTTCAACCGCATGCACACGACGCATCGTTTCATCAACGAGAGCCTGCCTTTTATCCGCGATGGTAGAGTGCTTCGTACCCAATGTATGTCTCCTTGACATGGATCAAAAACCGCAAGAAAGGCAACGATAGGACGGGTAATAGCGTCTGTCTAATTCATTTTTTAACCACGCTCATTACATAATGGAATGAGTAGCCGTTACCGCTCAACTTTCATCCCCGTACAAGTCAGTACAGTAAAAAACGCTCACAACGTTACTGAATATGGCTGCATCAAAAATGACGATTATTTTGCAAAAAAATAAATAATATGTATAAATCATTGCAAAACAAAAAACACGATGGTTTAATCCTTGAAAACAAAGCGGCCTGTTTCAATCAATAATCGCCGCGCCCATTCATTGTGAAGCATTCCGCGGGGTGACCATGAATACCGAAGCGTTTCATCGTCGATTAACGAAACAGGAAACCATCTGGACTGCCTGTGCCTATGATTCATTAACGGCCAAACTGGTCGAGGCGGCAGGCTTTGATGCGGTCACCAGCGGCGGGTATGCCATTTCCGCCGGCCTTCTGGGGCAGCCCGACCTTGAGCTTTACACCATGACGGAAAATCTTGGTGCTGTCCGTTACATGGCGCGGGCCGTCTCTGTGCCCTTGATCGCCGATATCGATAACGGCTATGGCGATGTAATAAATGTCATGCGCACGGTACGCGAGTTCGAAGCGGCGGGCGTCTCCGCCATGTTCATGGAAGACCAGCTCTCACCGAAGAAATGCCCCATGCTGGGCGCGGCACTGCCCTTGCAATCTATTGACGATTCCGTGGCAAAAATCAAGGCGGCGCTGGCGGCACGCACGAATCCCCACGTAACTCTCATTGCACGAACCGATGCGCTGGGCCTGGAAGAAGTCATTGTGCGCGCCAAGGCCTATGTAGCCGCCGGGGCACATTTGATCATGCCCATTGGGCGTGCCCTGACAGGCATCGACGACTTGCGCGCTCTGCGCGCGGCCTGCGGTGTACCGCTGGTTATTCCGTGCAACATCGGCGGCCCCTATGATTTAAGCCGCGCCGAGCTGGAGTCGGTGGCCGGCTGCGTCATGTATCCCCTGGCTCCGCTCATGACGGTCGCGCAAGCGCTGAAAACCAACCTTGAGGCGCTGAGCCAAACCAAATCATTGCAAGATCTGCCCATCGGCATGATGTCGGCGGCCGACTTCCAGAACTTCATCGGTTATCCCGACGTGGTTGCTACGCGGGCACGTTTTCAGAACGACCACTGATCCAGCAAGGCCGTGAAGCGGCCGGCGATTTACCCACCAAAGACTCACCACCGACGGAGAAGACCCCATGACGCTCACCGTATCCCGACGAGACTGCCTGATCGCACTCGGCGCCGCCGCACTTGCCCCCACCAGCTGGGCCCAGACACCGGCATGGCCTACCCGCGCCGTAAGTATTGTCGCCCCCACCGGCGCAGGAAGCGGCACCGACATGATCGCGCGCATTGTTGCCGAAAAGCTGGCAACGGCACTGGGCCAGCCGTTTGTGGTTCAGAACCGGCCCGGCGCCAATGGCTTGCTGGGCCTGGAACACACCCTGCGCCAGCCGGCGGACGGCTACACGCTGACGCTGGTGACTTCATCGTCAACCGTAGTGAACCAGGCGCTGCAGCCCAAGCTGCCCTACGATGTCACGCAAGACATTATCCCCATCATCTTTGTGGCGGCGGCGGGCAGTCATCTGGTGGTAACGCCTGACTTTCCGGCCAAGACACTGGGCGAATTCATTGATCTGGCGCGGGCCGAGCCGGACAAATACGATTATGGCAGCTGGGGTCTGGGATCGTCGGGGCATCTGCTGATGGAATGGCTGATGTCGCAGGCCAAAATTTCCTTACGCCATGTGCCCTACAAAACCGTGTCGCAAATTTATCCCGACCTTCAGGGCGGGCGATTGAAAGTGGCCTGGGTGGACTCTGCCAGTTCGATTCCCCTGATCAAAAGCGGTGCCTTGCGGGCTCTGACCACCAGTGCATCGCGCCGGGGCCCCGCTCTGCCCGAGCTGCCCACGTTTACAGAACAGGGCTATCCGTTCAATGCCGATGCGTGGTTCGGCCTGTTCGCCCCCAAAGGCACCCCGCAAAACGTCATTGACACGGCCAATAAAGTCTTGCGCGACGGACTGCAAGAAGCCGATTACCAGCAACGGCTGCAGCAGCTTAACCTGTTGAATTACGCCTATATGGAGCCGCAGGCCCTTCAAAAAGTGGTCAGTGACGACCTGGCCTTCTGGAAGACGCTGGTGCAGCAAAACAATATCTCGATCACGAACTAGATATCGCGATTTCCCATGGGCAAAACAATCACCGAGAAAATTCTCGCCCGTGCGGCCGGCTTGCCGGCCGTGTCGGCGGGACAGGAAATTCGGGTCAAACCGGATTACGTGCTGGCCTACGACTGGCCGGGCCAGACCGATGTCATTTTTCGGGAAATCGAGGAACGCTTCGGCCTTCAGGCGCTGGTTGAACCTGACCGCTTTGGCGTCTTTATCGATCACATGACCAGTGCCCCTTCCGCAAAAGAGCAAGCCTTTCATGCCGAAACGCTGGCCAACTGCGCACGGTACGGCATTGCCGTCTATGAAAACCGGGGGATCGGCCACCATGTGGCGTCCGAGGTAGGTTACGCAGCACCCGGCGCCTTCGTCGTTCACTTTGACGGCCATGTCAGTCAACTGGGAGCGTTCGGAACCCTGGCGATAGGCCTGCGGCGCAGCCTGATCGAAGCATTTGTTCAACCCGCCATCGAGTTCACCGTTCCCGCGACGGTACGCGTGGATTTTCACGGTCGGCTTCAGCCCGGCGTCATGGCCCGCGATGTGTTTCACCACCTGATCGACACCCTGGGGCCGGACAGCTGCAGTTTCCAGGTATTGGAGCTGGGAGGGCCGGGTGTGTCGACACTGACAACATCGGATCTGCAGGAACTGGGCGGACTGGCCATGTTCGTGGGCGCCTGTACCGCCATTGTGAATCCGGAAGACGATACCCGCTACACGCAGGCTCGCGAAAGCGCGCGGCATGACTTCGGTCGCCCGGTCAGTGACCACGACGCACACTACACGGCGCGCCATTCGATCAATTTAAGCGCGATCGAACCAATGGCCGCCGCGCCACATACTTCCGCCAACATCGTCAAACTGAGCGATTGCGCCGGAGTCGCTATCCATAAAGGCTATATCGGGTCGTGCGTTTCCGGACGCCTGGAAGACTTGCGCGCCGCGGCGCAATTGCTGAAAGGCCGCCGCATTCACCCTGACTTCACCTTGCACGTCGTTCCCACCAGCCAGGCCATTCTTCAGGCGGCCACGCACGAAGGCTTGATCGCCACGTTGTCCGACGCGGGCGCCCGCATTGGCATGCCTACCTGCGACTATTGCTACGGGCGCAACAAATTGCTTGATGCGGGCGAGCGGGCCGTGTCAACGGGCACGCTGAACGTGCGCGGCAGAATGGGCGAGATCAACGCCGAAATCTACCTGTGCAGCCCGGCCACGATCGCCGCGACCGCCTTGAACGGCTGCATCACCGACCCCCGTCAGTATTTCGACCGGCACCCGTCATGAAAGAAGAACCTTTTCGCGGCCGAATCGCCTACGTATTTGCCGAAGATCACTTTGATGTCGACCAGATCGTGGGCATTGAAAACTGCGGGGAACAAGACCTGAATGTATTGCTGCAGGTTTCCATGAAATCATTCGACCCGGATTTTGCCGTGAAGGTGCGCGTGGGCGACATGATAGTGGGCGGCCGCAATTTCGGATACGGCCACCCGCATTATCCGGCCATGCGGTATATGCGGCACCTGGGTATTCGCGCCGTCATTGCCGAATCGTTCGCTCCCGGCTTTTGGCAGAACGAGATCAACATGGGTTTCATTCCCCTGGCCTGCCCCGGCATTTTGTCGGCCGTTGACCGCTGGCATTCGCTGGAAGTGCACCCGTCGGGAAGGCTTGTGAATCTGGACACCGGCGCCGAGCTTGCGTTCCAGCCGCTGTCGGCACGGCAACGGGACATCATTGACGCGGGCGGATTCATTCCCTACCTGCAAAAAAAGACCCGCGCGCTGGACAACTAGGGATCGTAGGGCGGCCTGCGCATCGAAAACGTGTTGTCTTGCGACACCACCACATACTGCGAATAACCCAAACGACCAATCGGCCGCAGCTTGTCGATATCTACCCGCCCATTCGACAGCACGCTGTCGTCGATGTGTACGCCCAGCACCCGCCCGATGACCATGGTGTTGCGCCCGTCGCCCTGCGCCGGCAATTCGACCACCTGATGCACCACACACTCCAGGTGGATGGGCGACTGCTTCACCCGTGATGGCCGAACCCGCTCGGCGGGCAGCTTGTCGACGCCCGCCTTTAAAAATTCATCGATACCGTGAGGCCAGGGTGCGGATGACACGTTCACGGCATCGCGCAGCGGCCACGTGGCCACATTGACCACAAATTCGGGTACCTGCCCCAGGTTCCCCAAGGTATCTTTCACCCCACCGTCGGTGGCATGGTGGCCGTTCATGCAAACCATGACCATGGGAGGCTCTTCGGAAATGGCATTGAAGAAACTGTACGGAGCCAGATTCTCGCGCCCCTGAAGGTCGCAGGTGGAAATCCAGCCGATGGGGCGTGGAACCACACAGGCTTTGAATGGGTTGATCGGCAACCCGTGATCGCGTGTAACGTCAAAAAACATTTCAACCGCCCTTCCGGTATGTAGTGGCCATGGTGATGATAGTAGCTCGGGGATCAACGACGCATATTGCCATGATAGAATCCATTTGTATATTTATGTATACGGAATAGTCGCGATGTGCTGATCAGAACCCAGGTAAAGCACACCCCATTGTTCCGAATTTTTACGACACCGCCACCATGACACTATCAACCGCCCCCCTTGAGCTTCTGGTTTTGCCCGGCGATGGCATTGGCCCGGAAATTACCGAGGCCACCCTTACTGTACTGCAGCATGCCAACCGCCTGCTCACTCTGAATTTGTCGTTCAGCCACGACGACATCGGTTTCGCCGGGCTGGAGCGCTATGGCCACACCATTCCGGATGCGCTGGTGGAAAGGGCTCGTTCGGTCAGCGGCATAGTCCTGGGCCCCTGCGATACCTTTGCCTACCCGGCCGGCGGCGTGAATCCGTCGTCGCGGCTTCGGCTGGCGCTGGATCTGTATGCCAATATTCGCCCCAGCCGCCGTCTGGCCGGAGTAAACAGTCTGGCCAGCCTTATGGATCTGGTCATTGTGCGCGAGAATACGGAAGGCTTTTACGCCGACCGGAACATGTTTCAAGGGCCCGGCGAATTCATGCCCACCCCTGACCTGGCACTGGCCGTGCGCAAGGTCACCCGCGAAGGCTCCCGGCGCATTGCACGGCAGGCCTGCGAGCTGGCCATGAAACGCCGCAGGAAACTCACCATTGTCAGCAAGGCCAATGTGCTCAAGCTCAGCGACGGCCTGTTCCTGGAAGAGGTGCGCGCCGTACTGCAAAACTATCCCACGCTTGCCGTCGACCACGAACTGGTCGACGCGATGGCCTCCCACTTGGTAAAAAGCCCGGAGAAATACGACGTTATTGTCACCACCAATATGTTCGGCGACATCCTGTCCAATCTGGCCTCGGAGCTGGTCGGGGGGCTGGGCCTGGCCGGCTCCATCAATATCAGCGACACGCACGGCATGGCGCAGGCATCGCACGGCTCGGCCCCCGATATTGCCGGGAAAGGTATCGCCAACCCTTGCTCGCTGCTGTTTTCGGCGGCCATGCTGCTGGCGTGGCTGGGGGAAAAGCACCAACGGCCCGAGCTGGTGCACGCGGCGCAACGCATAGACAGCGCGGTCATGCAAACGGTTCAATCACCCGCCACATGCACGCCCGATCTGGGCGGCGGGCTGGGCACCCGAGCGTTTGCCGATGCCGTATGTGAAAAAATGTAAAATCGACACGCTTCCCCAACCTTGCCACAGTTCCAGCCATGCGCGCTTCCGAGCCAAAACCTTTCGACGACGACCTCACCGATAGCGAAAAAGACGCCAAGGCGCTGCCGCGCAGCGAGCTGGCCTATCGGCACATTCGCGAGGCCATACGCTCGGGCCGTTTCCGCCCGGGCGACCGACTGCGCGAAGTGGATCTGGCCACCGAACTTTCACTAAGCCGCACCCCCATACGCCAGGCCCTGGCCAAACTGGAAGCCAACGGCCTGATCGTGAATGATCCGATACGCGGCCTGATGGTGACCGAACTGGATTTCAGCGCGATCAACGAGCTCTATTACATTCGCGAAGTACTGGAGGGCACGGCGGCGCGTCTGGCCGCCCAGCACGCGTCCGACGTCGAGCTGTCCATACTGGCCGACCTGTGCGAACAATACA
>JBFWLP010000101.1:0-11863 GCA_050252075.1 Burkholderiaceae bacterium
TCAGGTTTTATAGTTGCCTATTAGGTTTCATACTTGGCAATTAACTTGTTGACAATTTTATTCTTAACATTGTAGATTGTGGATTAATGTGTTGCTAACAAACCGTACCGTTGCGGCGGATCCGGTGAATCAGAGTGAAAAATGCCATGTCGGGAACAGAACAGAATCAGCAAAAACACAATCAGCGCGCATCGGGTGGCCCGCTTTCCGGTTGCAAGGTTGTCGAGCTTGGCTCCACGGTGGCGGGGCCGTTCTGTGCCCGGCTTCTGGCCGACTTTGGTGCCGAGGTCATCAAGGTTGAGCAGAAAGAGGGCGATGCCGTTCGCACCATGGGCAAGCTGAAAGACGGCCGGTCCTTGTTCGGGGTGTCCATCTTGCGTAACAAGCGCATCGTGTCGATCGACCTGCGCACCGAGCAAGGGCGTGACCTGGTTCGGCAACTGTGCGAAAAGGCCGATGTGGTGATCGAGAATTTTCGGCCTGGAACACTCGAAAAATGGGGGCTGGGTTACGACACGCTGAGCGCCGTCAATCCGGGTCTGATCATGGTCCGTATCAGCGGTTACGGCCAGGACGGCCCCTACAGTCAGCGGCCGGGCTACGGTGTGGTGTGCGAGGCGTTCAGCGGTTTGCGCGAGCTTACGGGGGATCCCGATCGCCCGCCGGCGCGCGTTGCGGTGTCAATGACAGACTACATGACCGGCCTGTACGGTGCTTTTGGTGCGGTCATGGCGGTTGTTGACCGTTATCGCAGCGGGTTGGGGCAGGTGATTGATTCGGCATTGTATGAAGCTGCTTTCAGCTTCAATGAGCCGCATATTCCAGCCTACCAGCAGTTGGGTTTCGTTGCCACCCGCACCGGGTCGCGTTTGCCCAATCACACTCCCAACACCCTGTATACCTGTGCCGATGGCCGTCACATTCACATCACGGCGGGCTCACAGTCAGTATTCAAGCGTCTTGTCCAGATAGCCATGAAGCGGCCTGAGCTGCTTGATGACCCCCGGTTTGCCACGCCGGTCGCCCGTTCGCAGAACGAAGACGCCATCGATGGCATTGTGAATGACTGGACAATGAGCCACTCGCTGGTCGAGATCGAGGCCTTGCTCGACGAGGCCGGTGTCCCGGCATCCCGTATTTTCAACATGGAAGATATCTTCCAGGATCCCCACTACCAGGCACGGGAAATGATAGTTCAGCCCCATGACCCTGTAATTGGGCCGGTGGCAATGGCCAATGTTGTGCCGCGCTTGTCCAGAACGCCCGGTGCAGTCAACTGGCCCGGCCACGATGTGGGCGAGGATACCCAAACGGTGCTTCAGGCCGAGCTTGGGCTTACCGATGAAGAAATTGAAAGTCTGGAGCGCAGCAGCATCATTTACACCGCTTCGCAGGTCACGCGCGAAGTCGCGTCCGAATCGTAAAAGGAAAACCTGAAATCATGTCCGAAACAGAAATGCTCGAACAACCGCAGCAGCAAGCCGAACAGCAAACGGAACTTCAGCGCCGTACCGAGCGTGCGTTGGGTATGGGCGGCCCCGAAAAGCTTGCACGCAGAAAGCAGCAGGGCATGCTGAATGCGCGCGAGCGCATCGATCATCTGGTTGATGCCGGCAGCTATATCGAAACCGGTTTACTGGCCGTTTCCTCGGTGGTCGAGGAAGATCGCGAAAATACACCGGCGGACGGCAAGATTGCCGGCTTTGCCCGAATTGACGGGCGACCGGTGGGGGTTGTGTCGAACGATTTCACGGTCAAGGGTGCCTCCAGCAGCCTGACCAACATGAAGAAAATAGGCCATGTGAAGCGCGTGGCCACCGAGCGGGGTTTTCCCCTGGTGTTTTTTGGCGAGTCGTCCGGCGCACGTATGCCTGACAACATGGGCGCGCGCGGCATGGGTACCTTGCTGGGCAACGATCCGCATCAGTATGTGCGCCGCCGCGAAAGCCCGTGGGCATCGGCCATTCTGGGCCAATGTTACGGTTCATCGGCATGGTACGCCTGCCTGTCCGATTTCACCGTCATGCGCAAAGGGGCCACGCTGGCCGTGGCCAGTCCGGTGCTGGCATCGCTGGCCATTGGCCAGAAAGTGGAATCCGAGGAATTGGGCGGCTGGAAATTGCACAGCGAAGTCACTGGTCTGGTGGATGCCGTGGCTGAAACCGACGAAGAGGCCATTGACCTGATTCGCCGGTTCCTGTCGTATCTGCCATCGCACAACAATGAGCCGCCACCCCTTGCGCCGGTGTCTCCCGATTCCGACACGGCGGCCCTGAAGGTGGCTGACATTGTTCCCGAAAGCCGCCGGCGCGTTTACGACGTCAGAAAAGTCATTAATGCCACCTTTGATCAGGGCAGCGTGTTCGAGCTGAAACCGCGATTCGGGCGTACGGCCGTTACGGCACTGGCTCGCCTGAATGGCGCGACCGTCGGGGTGGTGGCCAATAACCCCATGGGTAAGGCCGGCGCCATGGATGTAGCCAGTTGCGAGAAAATCACGCGCTTCCTGGTTATGTGCGACTCGTTCAATATTCCGATTGTTATGCTGGTGGATACCCCGGGGTTCGTCATCGGTATTGAGGGCGAGCGCCTGAAGGCGCCCGGCAAGATCATGAATTTCATGACCGCGTTGCAAATGTGCACCGTGCCCAAGCTGTCGGTCATCATGCGCAAAAGCTATGGTCAGGCCTATCTGAACATGGGCGGCGGGCGTAATTCCGACGAGGTTGCCGCCTGGCCAACCGCCGAGGTCAGCTTCATGGATCCGGCTTATTCGGTTCAGGTGGTTACTTGGGGCCGTGATGTGGACCAGGCTTCCCGTGATGCCATTCAGGCCCAGATGCAGAAAGACAGCGATGTATGGGGGTTGGCCGAAATGTATGCGGTGCAGTCGGTCATCGAGCCGGCCCAAACCCGCGAGTACTTGATTCGCATGCTGGAAGTTCACACGATGCGTCGTAGTGGCGGCGTGGGTAAACATCAAATGGCCGCATGGCCGACAACGTATTAATCGCCTGGCGGCGATCATAGAAAACAGGAGAAGAAAATGGCCAAAGTCGAAATAATTTCCCCGGTAACCGGTACGGTCTGGAAGGTCGAGCGCGCGGTGGGCGATAAAGTCCAGGAAGGCGACGTCATCATGATTCTGGAGTCCATGAAAATGGAAATCCCGGTCGAAGCTGAAGAGGCCGGCGTCATTACCGAAATCAAGGTCGAGCCCGGCGTATCCGTCGAGGAAGACCAGGTTCTGTGCGTGATTGAATCATGAGTGCAAGCCCGATCGAATCTCCGGCCCAAAGCGATACTGACGACCGCCTGAAAGAGCTTCAGTTCAGGCGATCCGAAGCCGTGAAAATGGGGGGTGCCGACGCCATCGAGCGACAGCATCAGGCAGGCAGGCTGACTGTTCGTGAACGCCTTGATGCCCTGGTTGACGCAGGCAGCTTCAAGGAAATTGGCTCGCTGGCCGGCACCGGCAAGTACGACGATCACAATCGCGTTGTGTCCGTCACGCCGGCTCCTTATGTGGCCGGTCTGGCGAAAATTGATGGCAGATCGGTGGCGATCGGCGGTGAAGACTTCACCGTTCGCGGCGGCACAACGTTTGGCAGCGCCCGACGCAAAGGGGGCCAAGGCGGGTTCGTTGAAGACCTTGCCTACCACTATCGCATTCCGCTGATCAATCTGATCGACGGTGCCGGCGGCAGTGTTACGTCGATCAAGCGCCGAGGCCACAGCGTGTTTCCCGGTGTGCACGGTTTTGAGCGTTCAGTAGAGTTGCTGGGGCGTGTTCCGGTTGCTTCCGCTGTGCTTGGCACGGCGGCGGGCGGGCCGGCAGGCCGTGCAATTTTGTCCCATTTTTCCGTTATGGTGCGTGGTACCAGCCAGATCTTTGCGGCGGGCCCCCCGGTGGTCAAGCGTTCGCTCGGGCAGGTGATCGACAAAGACAAGCTGGGTGGTTCCAGTATTGCGGTCGATAAGTCAGGGGCAATTCATAACGTGGCGGCTTCCGAACAAGACGCCTTTGATCAGATACGGCGTTTCCTTAGCTTCATGCCCGCCAACGTATGGGAACTGCCGCCGGTGGTTGCCGGCAATGATCCCGTGGATCGTTGTGACGAGCGTCTTGCACGCATTGTTCCCGAGAAGCGCACGCAAGCGTACAACATGCACCGCCTGGTTCGCATGGTGGTTGATGAGGGGTCCGATTTCGAAATACAGCCCTCATTCGGCAAGTCGGTGATCACCATGCTGGCGCGCCTGAACGGTCGTCCGGTTGGAGTCATTGCGAACAATCCCATGGTTTACGGGGGGGCAATGGATGCGGCGGCAGCCCGCAAGCAGATTCATTTCATGGAGCTGTGCGACACCTTCCATATTCCGTTGGTGTTCTTTGTCGATGTGCCCGGGTTCATGGTGGGTTTAAAGGCCGAAGAGGAAGGCACCCTGCGGGAAGGCATGCGTGCCGTTTACGTGGCGGGCCAGCTCACGGTTCCAACGGTTACGCTGGTGATTCGCAAATGCTACGGCATGGCCGGTATGGCAACCTGCAACAAGAACGATATCGATCTGAAGCTGGCATGGCCGACCGCAGAATGGGGGTCATTACCGGTTGAAGGCGGCGTGGCGGCAGCTTATCGCCGAGAAATCATGGCTGCAGCCGATCCGGCAGCGAAAGAGCGTGAAATCGAAGCGGAGCTCAAGCCTTACGCGTCGCCTTTCAGGACAGCCGAAGCTTTTGCTGTCGAGGAAATCATTGATCCCCGCGAGACGCGCCCCATTCTGTGCGAGTTCATTGAATTGGCTCAGCATCGTCTTGGTCACGGCGTTGGAATGAAAACCCGCAGTGGTGTCCAGCCGTAAGCACAAGGGCCGCCGCTGTTAAATGGATAAGGAAATTTCATGAACGAAAAGACGATCCTGATTGCAAATCGCGGTGAAATCGCGTGCAGGATTATTCGCTCTTGCCACGAGAATCAATGTCGCGCGGTGGCGGTGTATTCCGACGCCGATGAGCACGCCATGCATGTGCAAATGGCCGATGCCGCCGTTGGTATCGGCCCGGCAGCCGCCCGTGAAAGTTACCTGAAGCCGCAGGCGATCTTGCAGGCGGCGGCACAAACAGGGGCAACGGCCATTCACCCCGGTTATGGTTTTTTGTCCGAGAATGCCGATTTTGCGCGCGCCGTACGCGATGCCGGTTTGGTCTGGATCGGCCCCTCGCCGGAGTCGATTGTCGATATGGGTGACAAAGAGCGTGCCCGCGAGATCGCACGTGCTGCGGGGGTTCCCATATTGCCCGGCAGCCCGCGTTTTGCCGAAGGCCAGTCCGACGAGCTGTTGCAGGCCGCTGATCAGGTAGGGTATCCCCTGCTGGTGAAAGCGGCGGCAGGGGGCGGCGGTATCGGTATGCGTCGTGTTGACAAGCCCGAGCAATTGCTCGCGGTGGTGCAGGCAACGCAGTCCATGGCCGGCAAGGCTTTTGGCGATTCCAGTGTGTACTTCGAGCGGTATGTGCCGCGCGCACGGCATATCGAAGTTCAGGTGTTCGGGTTTGGAGATGGTTCCGGCGTGCACCTTTTCGACCGGGATTGCTCGGTACAGCGGCGTTTCCAGAAAATTGTCGAAGAGGCGCCCGCGCCCAGGCTCTCGCAAACGGTACGAGATCGTCTTTACACAGCCGCCCTGGCCCTGGTGCGGCAACAGTCGTATGTGGGTGCGGGTACTGTCGAGTTCATTTACGACATCGACCGCGACGATATCTACTTCCTGGAAATGAACACGCGTATCCAGGTCGAGCATCCGGTTACGGAAATGATCACCGGCGTCGACCTGGTGGCGTGGCAGATCCGCCAGGCGTTTGGCGAGCTCAAGCCCGTGCCCCAGTCAATGATCAGCAGCACGGGCCATGCCATTGAATGCCGTATTTATGCGGAACGGCCCGAGAAAAACTTTCTGCCGTCTCCCGGTTTGATCGAAACGCTGGTCTGGCCCTCGGCCCGCGATGGCTTGCGTATTGATACGGGTATCCGGCAGGGGGATAGGGTCACTCCCTATTATGATCCCATGGTGGCCAAACTTATTATGCATGCTGGCGACCGCCAGAGCGCAATTGACCGGTTGCGGCTATCTTTGAATGATTTGACGATCGAAGGCTTGTCGACCAATACAGCCTTTCTGACCGACGTTCTTTCCGACGAAGCGTTTCAGCAGGCCGACGTCAGCACCGGCTTTGTCGACGCTTTCATGAAAGCCAAAGTGTGACTAACCGCAGGGCCAGGCGATGACAACAGCCACCGCGAAACCGAAATCCGAGAAACGTCGCCGCGTTCCCAGGGAGCGCGATCTGGGGGCGACCCGGGTCGATGTGCTGGACATCTTGCGTGAACGCATTGCCCAGTACCAGCTGCCCCCGGGGGCCAAGCTCAACGAGAACGAACTGGCCACCGAGTTCAATGTGCCGCGCACGCGCATTCGTGACGCCTTCACCGTTCTGGAGCAGCGGGGGTTGATCGAGCGCATTCCGAACCGCGGCGCCATTGTTGCGCGACTGGATCCCGAACAGGTCTTTCACATTTACGACATGCGCGAGGTGCTGGAAGGTTTGTGTGCCCGCCTGGCTTGCCAGAACTCCGATCCGGCGTCCTGGCAGGATTTGCTGGGTCAGTTTTCGGGGCCGGTCGAGGCGGCCGTGAAGAAAGGCGATTTTGAAGCGTACACCGCTATTTACGACAGTTTCCGGCGTCGTTGCATCAAAGCCGCTGCGAACCCAGTTTTGGCCGAGGCGCTGGACAGCATCTATGAGAAAACCCAGGTGCTGATCCGACGTATCGTGATTTTGCCCGGTCGCGGGGAAATCGGTGTGAAGGAACACCGCGCTGTCCTGGAGGCGATGCGGGCCGGCGATCCCTACGAGGCTGAGCGCCTGCGCCGCGAGAACATACGGAACGCAAAAGCCTACCTCACTCGTTACATTAAATACGTTCTTTAGCCATTGAGACACAGCAGCCAGTGTGTCAATTGAAAGCAGCTCCCCAGAGAGTTGATAACAAGCAGTACAGGTGCGCGATCAGGCGCAACCCGAAAAACCATGAAAGGAGACGAAAATGAGACGAAGCAAATTTGTGGTGGGCTTTGCCGCCGCGGTACTTGGCATGGTCATGGCCACCCCGGCCTCGGCCGAAAAAGATGAAGTCGTTCTGGCACGGCAGTTCGGTATTGGTTACCTGCCGTTGACAGTCATGCACAAGCAAGAATTGGTGCAGAAAAAACTGGCCGAAGCCGGCTTGAAAGATACCAAAGTGAACTGGTCACGATTCGGCTCGGGCTCGGCGGCCAATGATGCTTTGCTGTCCGGTCAACTGGACTTCGCGGCGGGAGGTACCGGCCCCGCATTTATTCTGTGGGACAAAACCCGCACCAATGCCAAAGTGCACGGGGTTGCCGCCCTCAGTTCCATGCCCAACCTGCTGGTAACCACGAACCCCAAGGTCAAAACCATCAAAGACTTCACCAGTGAAGACAAAATTGCGATGGCGGGCGCAGGCTCATCGGTGCAAACCATTTACCTGCAAATGGCAGCCGCCAAAGAGTGGGGCAAAGAGAACTACAAAAAACTCAACCCCCTTATGGTCAACCTGCCGCACCCGGAAGGTCTGAACGCCATGCTGTCGGGGTCGGGCGCAATTCGTTCCCAGTTCACCAGCCCCCCGTTCCAGTACATGGCTCTTGAGAATCCCGGCGTTCACACGGTGCTGAATTCCTACGATGTCATGGGCGGTCGCAGCACGTTCCTGGTGGTGTGGGGAACCGACAAGTTCCGCACCGAAAATCCCAAAACCTACATGGCTGTTCTGAATGCATTGAAAGCGGCGACCGACTGGATCAACGCCAATCCGCGCAAGGCCGCCGAACTGTATGTTGAAGATGCCGGTGGCAAGGACTCGGTCGATTTCATCGAGAAAATGATCCGTGATCCGCAGATCAAGTACACCCTGGCCCCCGAACGTGTTCTGCCGTTTGCGCAGTTCATGAATGATGTGGGCGTCATCAAGAACCGTCCTGAAAAGTGGTCGGACCTTTTCTTCCCCGAAATTCACGATCTCGCGGGGAGCTAAGGAACAGTGAGCATGCCGGCGAGAGCCGGCATGCCAACCGTCAACAGAGGGATTACATGAATCAGGATTACAAAGAGTCGCCGTTGCTCGACGTTAACGGCGTTACGTTGCAGTACAAAACCATAGAGCATCTGATTACCGCCACGTATAAAGTCAGTTTTCAGGTGTTTTCGGGGGATCGTTTTGTGCTGCTGGGGCCGTCGGGCTGCGGCAAGTCAACGCTTCTGAAGGCCGTAGGCGGCTACCTTAACCCCGTTGAGGGCGATATCACCCTGCAAGGGCGCAAGGTTCAAAAGCCCGGCCCTGATCGCATGATGGTGTTTCAGGAATTCGACCAGTTGCTGCCGTGGAAAACGGTCTGTGAAAACGTGGCATTTCCGCTGCTTGCCAGCGGAAAACTGAACAAGCGCGAAGCGCGCGAGAAAGCGCTTGAATACATTGCCAAAGTGAACCTCAGCAAGTTTGCCGACAGCTACCCGCACATGTTGTCCGGCGGCATGAAACAGCGCGTAGCCATTGCCCGCGGCATGGCCATGGAGCCTGCCATTTTGCTGATGGATGAACCTTTTGCCGCGCTTGATTCGTTAACGCGCCGCAAAATGCAGGACGAACTGCTGCAGTTGTGGGACGACACCCAGTTTACGGTGCTGTTCGTCACCCACTCCATTCCGGAAGCCATTCGTATCGGCAGCCGTATCCTGTTGCTGTCGCCGCACCCCGGGCAGGTCAAGGCCGAACTGAACAGCTTGTCACGCGACGAGCAAGATGCCGCCAAGCACCAGGAGCTGGAAGACAAGATCAATTCGATGCTGTTTACCGACCGCGTCGAGGAAGAAGTGGAGGTTCATCATGGCTAACGGTTCCGAACTGGCAACGCCGCGTCCCGAAGTTTATGCCGAACCGGTAGCCTCCGAATCCTTTGGTATCGTAGAAAAACCGCTCTCCACCTGGGAACGCATTACGAACATTGGCGCAGTGCGTAAAACGTTCATTCTGGTTGTTCTTGCACTGGTCTGGCAGCTTTATGCCTTGTGGCTGAATAACTCGCTCATTTTCCCTACGTTCAGCGAAACCCTGGCGGCTCTGTTTGACGGCATCGCCAGCGGGGGGCTGATAAACATGGCCTGGACATCCGTGCGGGTGTTGCTGATGGGGTATGCGGTGGGCATTGTGCTGGCGGCCCTGCTCACAGTGTTGGCCATTACCACACGTATCGGCGCCGACATACTTGAAACCATGACTGCCATGTTCAACCCCTTGCCGGCCATTGCCTTGCTGCCGCTGGCACTGATCTGGTTTGGTCTGGGCGAGGGCAGCCTTATTTTCGTGCTGGTGCATTCGGTGCTCTGGGCTGTTGCGCTCAATACTCACGGCGGCTTCATGTCCGTGTCGCCCACGCTGCGCATGGTGGGGCGTAACTATGGCCTGGGCGGTTTCCCCTATGTGTGCTCCATTCTGATCCCCGCTGCATTCGCCAGCATACTTTCGGGTCTGAAAATTGGCTGGGCCTTTGCCTGGCGCACGCTGATCGCCGCTGAGCTTGTGTTTGGCGTCAGTTCAGGTTCCGGTGGCCTGGGGTGGTTCATTTACCAGAACAAGAACATGCTGGAAATTCCCAGCGTGTTTGCCGGCTTGCTCATGGTCATTCTGATCGGCTTGTTTGTAGAAAACGTTATTTTCAATACCGTGGAAAAGTACACGGTTCGCCGTTGGGGCATGCAGCACCACTAGGCTGCGTAGAACAGCGGGCGGCCTGTCTGGTTTCAGGCCGCCCGTTAATGGCGTTTTGAAACCACAAAAACAATAAAGCCCTTGAATTGTTTCAAGGGCTTTATTCATGAATCTGGCGGAAGCGGTGAGATTCGAACTCACGGATGGGTTGCCCCATCGCCGGTTTTCAAGACCGGTCCATTCAACCACTCTGGCACGCTTCCTTCGACGATCACATCAAGCCCTATGCAGCAGCGTTTTCTGCAAATCACAAACATGGCATAGCGCTTGATCGAGCCAAAGATTCTACCGCATTCTGTGACGATTGTGTTTTGTTAGCCACGGTATTCCCAGAAGTTCTTTCGATATCCGGCGATAATGTCGCTATCACGACGCGAACTGGCACACTAACGAATCAACTTTAGGAGCATGCATGAAAGCTATTGAAATCTCCCAGCCCGGCGGGCCCGAAGTACTCACGCTTGTGGATCGGCCCATGCCCGAGCCCAAGGCGGGCGAGGTGCTGATCAAGATCGAGGCGGCGGGTATCAACCGGCCCGATGTCTTTCAACGCAAGGGTAACTATCCTCCGCCACCGGGGGCGTCTGACCTGCCGGGGCTTGAAGTTGCGGGCGAAATAGTGGGCGGTGATGTCGGGTCAACCGGCCTGGCCGTGAGCGACAAGGTGTGCGCGTTGCTGGCCGGTGGCGGTTATGCCGAATATTGCGTGGCGCCGGCGGCACAGTGCCTGCCCGTTCCCAAGGGGCTGTCGATGGTCGAGGCGGCGGCGCTGCCCGAAACCTATTTCACGGTGTGGACAAATGTATTCGACCGCGGGGCGTTGGCCGCCGGCGAGGTGTTGCTTGTTCACGGCGGGGCCAGTGGTATCGGTACAACGGCGGTGCAACTGGCGAAAGCCATGGGTAACACGGTGTATGCCACGGTGGGCAGCGATGAGCGTGCCCGGGCGGTCGAGGCTCTGGGTGCTGCGAAAGCCATCAACTATAAAACGCAGGATTTCGTGCAGGAAATTAAAGAGCTCACACAGGGGCGTGGCGTTGATGTCATTCTGGACATGGTGGCGGGTGATTACATCAACCGCGATCTGGCGTGCCTTGCCGACGACGGCCGCATTGTGATCATTGCGCTGCTGGGCGGGTCGAAAGCCACGATCGATTGCAACCAGCTTATGCGTCGCCGCCTGTCGGTCACGGGGTCAACCTTGCGCCCCCGTCCGGTTGAGTTCAAGGCCCGCATTGCCCAATCCCTTCAAGAGCATGTCTGGCCGTTACTCGAATCGGGGAAAATTCGTCCGGTCATTCATGCTACGTTCCCTCTGGCCAAGGCGTGTGATGCGCATGCCATGATGGATGCCGGCGAGCAGATCGGGAAAATTGTGCTCACAGTCTAGCCATTGTGGCGCCTGCGCCCATGACGAGTTACAATGCCGGGTTACCCGAAAACATGTTCTTTTCTCATGACAATTTCCCGAATGACTAAACGCCTTGTTATTGGCAACTGGAAAATGCATGGCAATCTGGCCGAAAACGCCGCCTTGTTGCAAGGGCTGGTGGCGGGGTTGCCGGGCAATGTAACGGCCGATATCGCCGTTTGTGTGCCGTTTCCGTATCTGGCCCAGGCGCAGCAAGGGCTGCATGGTTCGTCCATTACCTGGGGCGCGCAAGATATCAGTGCGCACGACAAAGGGGCGTACACCGGCGAAGTTTCGGGCGAGATGCTGTGTGATTTCGGTGTTCGCTGGGCGTTGGTGGGTCATTCCGAACGCCGCACCTGGTATGGCGAGTCAGATCAGGCGGTGGCCGCAAAGGCGGCGGCTGCCCTGCGCAAGTCCATTACGCCGGTGGTGTGTGTGGGTGAAACGCTGCAGGAACAGGAATCCGGTCAAACCAAGGCGGTTATTTCACGCCAATTGGAACCGGTGCTGTCCCTGGGGGATGCGGCCGTAAGCCAGATAGTCATTGCCTACGAGCCGGTGTGGGCTATCGGTACGGGCCGTACGGCCTCGCCGGAGCAGG
>JBFWLP010000102.1:0-11728 GCA_050252075.1 Burkholderiaceae bacterium
TGGATGTGGTCCTACAATAACGAGCGCCCAAATATGGCATTGGGCGGTATCACCCCAAAACAGCGGCTGACCATGGCCGCATAGCATTGCTACTTCTGAGCACCGTTAAAAATGGGGGGATTACCGTTCCATACGCAGCAGCCAAGGGTGCAATTATTCAATTGACTAAATCTCTTGCTCTAGAACTAGCCTCTACAGGTATCCGTGTTAACGCTCTTGCTCCAGGCTTCATCGATACGCCACTGACTCGACAGCACTCTGAACAAAAACGCCAACAGATTATTGCAAAGACTCCCTTGAATCGCTTTGGTCTGGCCGAAGAAATGATTGGGCCGGCCGTCTTTCTTGCCTCCAAAGCATCTAGCTATGTAACCGGCGCAACCCTGGTTGCTGACGGAGGCTGGACCGCACAATAGCTCAATGGCAGCAATCAAACACTCTTAGTATTTCATTTTAATAAAACGCCACTGCTCTTTATGGCATTCAAAGCGGCCCAAGACATCGTTGAATGCCATTTTTCTGACGGCTGCTTTAACGCAAAAAGACGCTCAGGAAAAATTGCTGGCATCGCTTTCCGAGACGGCACACGCCATTGAGGACGCCTACGCCGCCGGGCCGGCACCACCCCTTTAGACAATATTGTAATAAGCTTATACTTTGAAACGCTTTATACTGCGTCAGTCACGCTCCACCCGTGTTACCCGCCCCCGTCGGCTGTCTTTAGGTGTTCTACATCCATGTCCTCCGCCTCGTCTGGTTTGCGCAACAAAAACCTGCTGCTCCTTATCCTTTGCCAGGGGCTGTTCTATATCAATAATGTCACTTTTATCGCGATCAACGGGTTGGTGGGCTTCAGCCTGACGCCCGTTCCCTGGATGGCGACGCTGCCGGTCATGGGCTATGTGGTCGGGGGCGCGCTGTCCACGCCGCTGGTAGCCCGCACCCAAAGCCGCTACGGGCGCAAGAAATCGTTCCAGCTGGGCCTGCTGGTGGCCATTGGATCGGCACTGCTGTGTGCGGCCGCCGTATGGTTCAAAAGCTTCTGGCTGCTGGTCGCCGCCACCTTCATCGCCGGCTACTACAGCGCCAATGGCCAGCTGTACCGGTTCGCCGCCGCCGAAGTGGTCGACGCAGGCATGCGGGAAAAAGCCATTTCCTGGGTACTGGCCGGCGGCCTGATGGGTGCAGTGGTGGGCCCGAACCTGGCCAAATACACCAAAGATGCGGCGGGTCACCCCTTTATGGGTGCCTATCTGGCCCTGGCAGTCGTTGGGCTGATTGCCGTGTTTGTCATGCGCGCCATTCATTTCCCCGACGACGCACGCACCAGCGCTCCCACGCAAAGCGGTCGACCCCTGGGCGATATCGTGCGCCAGCCGGTGTTCATTGTGGCGGCCCTGGGCGCCGCGCTGGGCTATGGCATCATGAACCTGCTGATGGCCGCCACGCCTTTGGCCATGGAGGTCGCCGGTTTCGAGTTTTCCAGTACGGCCACGGTGTTGCAATGGCATGTGATCGGCATGTTTGCTCCGGGCTTCTTCACGGGTTCGCTCATCAAGCGTTTTGGCATTCTGCCCATTATGTCGGCGGGCTTGCTGCTGAATCTGGCCTGTATCGGCACCGCGCTGTCGGGCACCGAGTTCATTCATTTCCTGGTCAGCCTGTTCCTGCTGGGCGTGGGCTGGAATTTTCTGTTCACCGGGGCCACGGCTCTGGCAACCCGGGCCCACACACCGGCCGAGCGCGACAAAGCCCAGGGCGCGATCAACTTTGTGGTGTTTTTCGTGATGGCGATCTCGTCGTTCAGCTCCGGCGCGCTGGTAACCACTCAAGGCTGGTATTGGCTGAATATCGGCTCGCTGGTTCCTGCCGCCATCGTTGCATTCGCCTTATTGGGGTTATATTTTCAACGTTCAAAAGTTATCGCCTAGGCACCCTTTCATTGCCCAGGCATTTTGCTACCTCGGAGCCTACTATGAAGTTGTTCGTAAAACCCGGCGCGTGTTCGCTTGCCCCCCACATCGTTCTGCACGAGCTGGGGCTGCCCCACGAGATCGACGTCGTTGACACCAAAGCGGGAAAAACCGCCTCGGGGCAAGACTACCGTGCGATCAACCCGAAAGGCTACGTACCCGCCCTGCAGCTGGGCGACGGCACCGTACTGACCGAAGGCGCCGCCATTGTGCAGTACCTGGCCGACAACCACCCCGAAAAAGGCCTCGCACCCGCCCCTGCCTCGGTGGAACGCGCCCACATGCAGGCATGGCTGAACTACACCGGTGCTGAATTGCACAAGAATTTTGCCCCGCTGTTCAACCCCGACGCCCCCGACGCGGCCAAAACCATGGCACGCGAGAACCTGGCGCGCCGGCTGGCGCTGGTGAACACCCACCTGGAAAACCGCGACTACCTGCTCGGATCGTCGTTCAGTGTGGCCGACCCTTATCTGTACGTTGTACTGACCTGGTCGCGTTTTGTGAAGCTGGATCTGGCGCCCTGGCCCGCACTGACCGCCTACGTGGAACGCATGGCGGCCCGCCCGTCGGTACAGGCGGCACGTGCGGCCGAAGGGCTGAAATAAGCCCGGCCCGTCAGTGACCGGACAGCATCCCGTCGCCCGAGTGATGGCGCTGGGATGCATGCCAGCTGAGCAGGCGCCGCTCAAAGAATTCAATCGCCTTGAACAGGATCACACCCAGCACGCACAGCAAGGCCAGCGCCACAAACACCGTGGGTGTGTCAAAGCTGCCCTGAGCCACCAGAATAACGTGCCCAAGGCCCGAGCCTCCGGCCACGAACTCGCCCACAATTGTTCCCACCAGCGCGAAGGAGACCCCCACCTTCATTCCGGCAAACAGGCTGGGCAGGGCGTTGGGAAAACGGATTTTCCACAGTATTTTGGCGCGCGTTGCCTGATTCACCCGTGCCATATCCAGCATTTCCGGATCGGTGGACTTCAGCCCCAGAACCGTATCAATCAAAATGGGGAAAATGGCGATGAGCATGGCCACTGCAATTTTCGGGGCGGCACCGGTACCCAGCCAGATAACGAACAACGGGGCCAGTGCCACTTTGGGCACGGCATTCATGGCCACCAGCAAGGAATACAGGGTACGGTCAAGAAACCGGGAATACACAATGCCGATGGCGGCAATCACCCCCAGCACCACGGCCAGTGCAAACCCGGCCAAGGTGGTCAGCAAGGTATCCCAGCTTTGCCACAGCAAATAGGCGGGTGACTGAAAGAACTCCAGCACGATTACCGACGGCGCCGGCAGCAGGAATTCGCGAACCCCGGCCAAGCGCACACCGGCCTCCCACAACAGCAGCAACACAATCGTGGTCAGAACGATTTCGCGACTGCCTTCCGTTTTTTCCCATAACTGACGCATTGCCATCACCCCTTGTAAATTCCCAGTTCGCGGAAGGTTTCCCGAATATCCACGACATACTCCTCGAACGCCGGAGTATTGCGCACATCCAGGCTGCGTGGCCGCTCCAGCTGCACGTCAATAACCTTGGCAATGCGCCCGGGATTGCGTGCCATGATGACGACGCGGTCGGCCAGATACACGGCCTCGACAATGGAATGGGTAATGAACACAACGGTTTTGCGGGTAGCCAGCCAGGTGCGCTGCAGCTCGGAATTGAGCTCGTCACGGGTGAACGGGTCGAGCGCCCCGAAAGGCTCATCCATGAGCAAAAACTGCGGATCGGTGAGCAGTGCCCGGCATATCGACACGCGTTGGCGCATACCCCCCGAAAGCTCGCGCGGATAGCGATCCATGAAGGCTTCCAGGCCAAATGTTGACAGCAGCTCACGCGCCCGGTCGCGGTAGGCGGCCGGATCGTAGCCGTGGAACTCGGCGGCGATCAGCACGTTGTCCAGCACCTTTCGCCACTCCAGCAGCAAATCGCGCTGAAACACCACCCCCATGTTTTCGGGGGGGCGTTCAATGGGTTTGTCCTGAAGGGTCAGGCGGCCTTTGGATACAGGCTCCAGCCCGGCCATACACCGCAGCAACGTGCTTTTTCCACAGCCGCTGGGGCCCACAATGCAAACGAACTCGCCCTCGGGTATCGTTAGATTGATATCGCGCAGAGCCTGCACAGGGGCCCGTGTTGAGGTGTAAGTCTTGTCAAGGCCTTGTATATCCAGAAAGCCAGCCACGTAGTTCCCCTTGGATCAGTTGGTTACAAACTCGTTGGTGTAGTAATCACCGGGTTTTTTACCGGGCTTGATCAAACCGGTTTGTTCCATGGAGGCAATGGCTGCTGCCCAGTCCTGGTCGGTTTGTACGCCAATGGGCAGATCGCCGCCGGTCGGGCTGCGGAAGAATGCCTTGTAGGCCTGGATCTGTCCGCGCAAGACGTCGGGGTCCAGACGCGCATTGGGGCGTTGCGCAATGATGGCCTCGACAGCCTCTTCAACGTGGCCGTCGTAAATGTAATTCCATGCGCGCAACTGAACCTGCACGAACCGCTTCACGGCGTCTTTCTTGGACGACAGCACGGCGGGCGTGGACACCAGGCCATAGCTGGGGAAACTGATGCCGCTGTCGGCCAGCAACAGGGCATCGGCCTTGCGCGTCTTGTTCACCATGGGCTGGCCAAACGGGGCCTGCGACATGAACCCGTCGGCATTGGCCGACACATAAGTGGACACCATGGCGCTGGGCGCCACCATGACAACCTCGACGTCGCTGCGCGACAGGCCGTTGGCCTTCAGGTAGGGATCGATAAAGGGTGCCCAGGGGCTGGTGGTGAAACAGACAATTTTCTTGCCGATCAGGTCTTTCGGCGATTTGACACCGAACTTTTCGTCGAGCATGACCGCCAGGTCGCCGGTTCGCGCAAAGCCGGCAATGGAAATGAGGTCCAGCCCGTTTTCGCGGGCGACCGCCATGGTGCCCACCGAAACCTGGCCGATATCGACCTTTCCGGCGCCAAGCAGTTGCAGTGTGTTGATGGTGCCGGTGCCGTCCTGGATTTCGACATTCAGCCCGGCCTCTTTGAACCACCCTTTTTGCTGCGCCAGATGCATGGCGCCGTGCATGCCCCATGGCGAGAAATCCAGCCTTACCAACAGCGAATCGGCCGCCATCGCCGGCGTTGCCGCCAGCGCCGCCCCCGTAACCGCCACCGCCGTCAACTTTGAAACCCAGGTTGAAACTTTAGAAAATACTCTCATGCCTATCTCCGGTAGATCGCCCCGCAGGGGGCCAGGTTAAACACCACGCTTATGCATGCACGGTTGAACGTAACGCCTCGGTGGCTTCCCGGTCGACGTTGCCAGTGCGTTCGTCGACCACGACTTTATGATACGAGCGAGCATAGGCCGCCGTAATTTTTTCGTTCCATACGTCCCGGCCAATGGCATCCCAGTCGCGCAACAAAGGGTCGCCAAACCCGCCACCCCCGGGCTGCACATGGGTGACCAGATCGTTTTTGCGGATCGTCATGCCCACTTTGCTGGGCAACGATGCGGTGCTGCCGTCCTGCTCAAGCAGGTTCTGTGCCGGTTGAGCTTCCAGGCCGCCTTCCAGACCGTACGGCGCGTATTTCATGCGATCGGCACGAAGCTGAAGCAAGGCCTCGTCGGACAAAACGCGATAGCTGCGCTTGACGCCCAGACCGCCGCGATACTCGCCGGCGCCGCAGGAATCGGTGACCAGCTCGTACGATTCGACACGCACCGGGTGCCTGGCTTCCAGCGTTTCCACCGGCGTATTCGACAAGTTCTGGGAAGCATTGGTAATGGCCTCGATCCCGTCGCGATCGGGACGCCCGCCCCAGGCACCGCAGATCATGTCCACGATAATGTAGGGTGAGCCGTCGGGTTTCTTGCCCGACAGGCACACGACCGTATTGCCGCCTTCGCCCGCGGCCGGAATGCGGTCCGGTACGACCTGGGCCAGCGCACCGAGCATGGCATCGAACACGCGATACCCCGTCAGGGCGCGCGCCGCCACGGCAGCCGGTTCGCGTGGATTCAGCACCGACCCTTCGGGTACCGTAATGTCCACACAACGGAACACCCCGGCATTGTTCGGGACATCGCCCTTCAATGCGCACCGCACACTCAGGTAAGTACACGACTTGGTGTACGACATGGTGGAATTGATGGCCGCTTTCACCTGGGGAGCCGACCCGGCGTAGTCCACGCTCAAGTGGTCGTCGTGCACGGTCAGTGCCACCTGGATACGTATCGGATCGGGCGACAGGCCATCGTCGTCGATGTAATCGGTGAAATGGAATGTGCCCTTGGGCCAGCGCCGGATTTCCTCGCGGGTGAGGCGCTCGGCGTAATCCATCAGCTCCGCAAAGTAGGTGCGTGCCGCGTCACGCCCGTAGCGGTCGAACAAGGCGGTCAGTTCACGAACGCCCACCCGGGACGCGGCAAACTGCGCACCCAGGTCCCCCAGGACACGGTCGGGAACGCGCACGTTGCGTTCGATGATGCGCGCGATGGTTTCGTTGCGCTTGCCGGCTTCGTACAGCTTCAGGGCCGGCAAACGAATGCCTTCCTGATAAATTTCGGTGGAATCGCTGGCATTGGAGCCGGGCACCCGCCCCCCCACATCGGTGTGGTGGCAAATGACCACGCAATAGCCCTCGATCTCGCCCTGGTAGAAGAAAGGAACAAACATGAAGATGTCGGGCAGATGCATGCCGCCTTCATAGGGATCGTTCAGTATCACGGCGTCGCCGGGTTGCAGATCCTTGCCGAAGCGTTCCTTGACCACCGCCATGGCCTCGGGAATGGCTCCCAGGTGCAGCGCGATGGTTTTGGCCTGCGCAATCATGTTGCCGTGCCGGTCGCAAATGGCGGCCGAGTAATCCATGACGTCTTTCACGATTTCTGAACGCGCCGTACGCAGCACCGTGTAGGCCACCTCGTCGACAATGGCGTCCATCGCATTCTTGATCACCGCAAAGGTAATAGGATCGAGCGTCGTGCTCATAGCGATTCCCCTTGAATATCGATAATGATATTGCCGATCGGATCCGACCACACCATCGCGTCGGGCGGAACCACAATGGTAGTGTCGTACGACTCGATAATGACAGGCCCCTGGATGGCCTGTGGCGTGACTTGTTCGCGCGGCATGACGCGTGTGGGCACGGGCGCCTGGTCAGAGCTGAAACTGACGCTGCGCGTGCCACTGCTGCCTTGCAACGCGCTGCTGTCGACCTGTATGCCTTCGAAACGCAAACGCCCGCCGCGACGGCCCGAGACCATCAGGCGCACATTCACCAGCTCCAGCGGCTCGTCGTTGCAGTAGCCGAAGGTGGTGTCGTACAGCGACATGAAATCGCGGCGCAGTTGTTCGCGCGTGGCGGGATCACGCAGATCGCCGTGCACGGTGACGGTCAGCTCGGAACTTTGCCCCACGTACCGCAGGTCGGCACTGAATGTTTTATCGATTTGTTCGGCGGCATAGCCCTCGTCCTGCATGACCCGCAGGCCCTGGGACAACAATTCATCGACCGTGGCCTGTAGCACGGCGTCGTCGCATTGGTCCAGGCGACGCAAAACGGCTTTCACAAAATGGTGCTCGGCATTGGCGGTCAGCATGCCCACGGAACAGAACACGCCGGCCATGACCGGCGCGATCACCCGCTTGACCCCCAGCAGCCTGGCCACATCGACCGCATGCAGGGGGCCGCCGCCGCCGAAGGCGATCATGGCCATATCGCGCGGATCCTTGCCGCGCTCGACGGTAACCGCGCGAATGGCGCGCGCCATGTTCACATTGGCCACCTGGCGAATCCCGTGCGCGGCTGCCAGGGTATCGAGCCCCAGCGGTGCACCCACATAGGTGTCAACCGCTTGCTGCGACAGCCCGGGGTTCACTTGCAGGCTGCCGCCCGCCAGCGACCGGGGATTCAGATAGCCAAGCACCATATTGGCATCGGTCACCGTGGGTTTGTCGTTTCCCCGTCCGTAGCACGCCGGACCGGGATCCGCACCCGCAGACTCGGGCCCGATGCACAGCAAGCCGCCGGCATCGATCCAGGCCAGCGACCCGCCGCCCGCGCCCACTTCGGCAATATCGATGGCGGGCACTTTGAGCACATACCCGCCGCCCTTGATAAAGCGGCTGGGGGCGCTGATACCGTCACGGAACTCGTATTCATTGGTCAGCGACGGTGTGCCGTCGAGCACAATGGAGGCCTTGGCGGTCGTGCCGCCCATATCGAACACGATCAGTTGCTGCTCATTGTTCACCTGCCCCACCTGGGCGGCACCCGCCACCCCGCCGGCCGGCCCCGACGCCACCACGAACACCGGCTTTTCCGAGGCTGCGTTGATGCCCACCATTCCGCCGTTCGAGGCCATGATTTGCAGCGACGCATTGGTAACGCCCATCGCGCGAAGATCATTGCGCAACCGCGCCAGATAAGTGCGCATGGACGCCAGAATATAGGCATTCACAACCGTGGTGCTGGTGCGCTCGTACTCTTTCATTTCCGGCAGGACTTCGTACGATGTACATACCGGAATATGCGGGTAATGCTCTGCAATAACCTGCCTGGCCTGCAGTTCGTGCACAGGGTTCAGATAGCTGTTGATGAAGCAGACGGCAATGGCCTGCACACCATCGTCGATCATTTCGCCCACCACACGGCGAACCTGCGCCGTATCCAGCGGTGTCACCACCTGTCCGTCGGCCCCCATACGCTCGGTGACACCCCGGCGATGGCGACGGAATGCCAGCGGTTCGGGCTTGTTCCAGGCCAGATCAAACATGGTGGGCGTGCGGATACGGCCGATTTCCAGCACATCGCGAAAGCCCTCGGTGGTCAGCACCCCGGTGACCGATCCTACTTTTTGCAGAATGGTGTTCGATGCGGTCGTTGTGCCGTGAACGATCTCGGTGATGTCCTGCGGGGCAATACCCGCCTGGGAAATCAGCGCCGCCAGCCCTTTGACGATGGCTTCCCCCAGGTTCTTCGGCGTGGTCGAGGTTTTGTTCACGAACAGCCGGCCATCGGGCATTGAAAGCACGATGTCCGTGAATGTGCCGCCAATGTCGCAGCCGATGCGCACGCCGGGGCCCGCTTTCCGTGGAGTATCCATGGGCGTTGATTTCCTTCCTTGAGATGAGCAAAAATGCTTACAACTAACTAACTAGTCAGTACAATAAAGAGCAGACAACCAAGGTGTCAATAATTTATATACTAGGGTTTTCCATGGGTTCCGCTTGACCGCAACACGCAGGCGAGTGAATATCATTCGATATGACAAAAACAAACACAGCCGCCGCCGCACCGCGCCAACGCAACGCGCACGTCACGCGCGAGCGCATTCTGGCGGTGGCTTACAAAGAGTTCGCGGCACGGGGCTACGACGGCGCGCGCATCGACACCATCGTTGCCAAATGCCGTATCAGCAAGAACCTGCTGTACCACTATTTCGAAGGCAAGGAAGCCCTGTTCATCGAAGTAATGGAGCGCGCCTACAAAGCCATGCGCGATCGTCAGAACGAACTGGCGCTGCCCGGCAAAGACCCCCGCGACGACATGAAGGCGCTGATCGTGCACACGATTCAACACTTCATCGACGAGCCCGAGTTCATGCTGCTGCTGTCTACCGAAAACGTCCACAAAGCCGCCCACATCAAAAAGTCGAAGGCAATTCCGGAAATGTTCAACCCGCTCAAGTCGGCCTTGAACAGCATTCTGGAAACCGGTAAACGCACAGGGGTGTTCCGCAAAGACGCCGACTGGCTGGATCTTTACGTATCGATTTCCGGGCTCGGCTCCTATTTCATCACCAACCGCTACACCTTGTCGTACGTGCTGGGCGAAGACATCGGTTCGCAAGAGCGCATCAAACGCCGGCTGGAACACGCCCCCGACATGGTGCTCAGCTATTTGTGCAATCTGGCCGGCGAAAACCGCTAATCAACGGGCGCCGACACGGCGGGCGGGTGCGCGGGTTGCCTGCCGTTTGAAGTCAATGTTACCGTCGACAGGGTCACCCCACTCCAGCGAGGCTTCCCGTGCACGGTACCCCGGTTTCATTGTCGTCTTCCGTTGGCGTCCCGCATCGTCACCCTTCTTCTGCCATTCACCGGGCCCTGGCCTGGCTGAGCGCCGTGCTGGCGGCGCTGCTGCTGTTAACGGGCAGCGGGCTTGCCGGGGCGCAATCCCCAACCCCGCCGGATAATTCTGCGAACAGCGTGCCGGCAAACGGCGTGGCCTACGAAACACTGGCCAAACTTCTGGAAAACGAAGCCACCCGCACACAACTGATCGAGCAGTTGCGCACACTGGCCCGTCAACAGGAAACACCCCCTGCCGCCGCCGCTGCACCAAAGGAATCCGCCGCCGGAAAAGAGCCCTCGCTGCTGTCCTCCCTGCCGGGCATGGGTGCCGCCTCACGGCTGCTGGGATCGCTCTCGGGCACCGAAAGCACTGACAAACCGGCTGCTCCCCCCAAAGCCACCGCGCCGGCCACACCGGACACACCGCAACCATCCGCGAGCGAGACCGACCCCCAACGCACGCTGCGCCACGGCGAGCCGGCCGACCTGCCCCGCCAGATTACCAGCCAGACCCAGCTGTTTCTGGCCGGGCTGGCCGAGGGCGGCGCCACGGCGGTACAAACGGTGCAGGACATGCTCAAGGGCAACACCCGTGCCGTGGTGCGTGATCACGACTGGCCCAGCGAACTGTCGCATCTGGCCATTGTGGCGCTGATCACCCTGGTCAGTTTTCTGATTTTCCGGCGTATGGCCACGCCCGTTTTCCATCGCATGGACTTGTGGGTGGTACGGTACGTGGCACACTCGGACAACAGCCAGCGTGTGGCCCGCCTTTACAGCCAGACCGCCGCCATGGTGGGCGCCTTGCTGGTGGATCTTGGGGCCATTGTGCTGGCCGGCACCATCGGGTACGGCGTCGCCCTGCTTTTCACCGGCAACCAGGGCGAACTGGGAAATTTCGAACGCTTGTTCGTCAACACGTTTCTGGCCGTGGAAATCAGCCGCGCCCTGATCCGCGTGGTGTTCGCCACACGCTTCAAGAATTTGCGGCTGCTTCCCGTACCCGATGAAACCGCCCGCTACTGGAACAACTGGCTCGAACGGGTTGCAAGCATTGCCGGTTACGGCGTGATGCTTTTCGTGCCCATTGTGGGCGATGTGCTCACCCCGGAAATCGCCCAGGTGATCAGCCTGGTGCTCATGCTGCTGGTGTATGGCTATGCCGTACGCATCATCTGGAAGAACCGGCAGAATGTCCGCGAGGGAATCATGGCGCGCGCCAAACACAGCCATTCCACCGCCTACGGCACCTTGCTGCGCGTTATCGGTCGAATCTGGCACGTGCTGGCCATTGCCTATTTCACCCTCATTCTGGTCATCAGCCAGGTCAATCCGCTGGGCGCCGTGTCTTACGTGACCTATGCCACGCTGCAAACCCTGCTGTCCATCGGCATCGGCGCCCTGGCATCGGCCTTTTTGTCTGCCGTACTGGTACGGCCGTTTCGCCTGCCCGACGACGTTCGCGCGAAACTGCCCCAACTGGAAGCCCGCCTGAATTCCTACGTTCCGGCCGCCGTAAAATGGGCCAAGCTCATCATTGCCAGCCTGGGTGTCTTGTTTGTGCTCGACGCCTGGGAGCTGTTCCACGCCGGGGAATGGATCACCTCGGAAGCCGGCAGCCAGATCGTGGCCACGGTCTTGCGCGTGTCCATCGTGGTGCGTTTCGCCGCTCT
>JBFWLP010000103.1:0-1848 GCA_050252075.1 Burkholderiaceae bacterium
TCTATTAGGAACTCGGCTCCGTCTATTAGGAACCGACGCACCGTCTATTAGGAACTATTTATCCACAATGGATGGAAATTCTCCGTCTATTAGGAACCATTTGATGCGCAATTCCGTCTTTTGGGAACCGGGCTCCGTCTATTAGGAACTTTCTCCGTCTATTAGGAACCGGACCTCCGTCTATTAGGAACCACTTACCGTAAAAACGTGAAAAACACGCATTTTTCCCGGAATGCCTGTGCACAAGTCCACGCTTAATTGCCGAATTTTCCGTCTATTAGGAACCGAAACCCGTCTATTAGGAACCGGTTTCCGTCTATTAGGAACCAAAGCCCGTCTATTAGGAACCGAGCCTCTTTGTAAAAAGTTGATTTCATTGAATAAAATCAGCTTTTCCACAGGCTAAAACATTAAAACTTATTTAAAACATTAATGCATTCGCCGCAGCATTCTGCGTCGTCCCTTCGTGAGGGACTTCCTGCTGCTTGCGAACGAATGCCCGCCTACCCTCCGGTCGCTGCGCTCCCTCCGCCCCGGCGCTGCCGCGCCGGCCTGAAAGAAAGAGTCCCCCTCCCGCCGCCGTTGGCGTCGGTTGGGGGAAATGTAGACCCCCACGACGGGCGATGACCTCGGGGCTGACGCCACAAAGGCGTTCTTACGTCCACGAAATAGCGAGCAGGGGAGCCCAGGTCAAGCCGCCTCCCAGGCATTGAACCTCCGTATGGTTATCACCCGCCGATGACCCCCGCATTTCGCCTGGCGGCGTGCACCGTGGAGACAGTGACACGACCTGTCACGGCGCTAAGCGCGCCGACTCAACTTCGGCATGGGCGGGGGATCATTTTCGGCTGGCGACCCGAAACCGTGATCTTCCGTCTATTAGGAACCAACAGGAGAATCGAAACATGTCATCACCCCAGGACGTTGATCGTGCGCTGGTGGAACTTATGCAGATGTCGTCGAATCGGTTGATCGGTCGGATCAGGCCGCTTTTGCCAACGATCGATGCGCAGCTACGTGCTGGCGTGTCTCGCAAAGACATCGTGCAGGCCTTGCAAGCCAACGGCATCAACGTCTCGATGAGATATCTCGATACCGCCCTCTACCGCTGGCGCCGAAAGCGCAAGGCGGAGACAGCTGCCGGGCACCCAAGTACCCAGCAACGCTCTGCACCCCTGAGCATGCCGCCTGGCACACAAATCCCATTGCTCCCCGATGCCCTCGAGAAGGCAGCGCCTGGAGCAGAGAGGCCCCCCACCGTCATAAACCGTGCTGACGTCGCTCGTTTGCGCCGCTCTCAGGCAACCGATCTCAACTACTTGGCCCAGCTGGGCAAAAAATCATCATCCAGGAGAAATCCGTGAAAGTCGTTACTTTGAATTACTCCGGCTCTGTCGGCAAAACTGTCATTGCCAGTCATCTGCTCGCACCGCGCATGAACGGCGCAAAGATCTTCGCCGTCGAATCCACGAACGAATCTGCCGGCGACCTTGGCCTTGAGGCCGATCAGCTGCGCGGGGAGCACTACGGACGTTTGTTCCGTGAAATCTTGATGTTGGACGATGCCATTGTGGATGTTGGTGCATCGAACATCGAAGAGTTTCTCGGTCAACTGGTGAAGTACGACGAATCCCATCGCGAGTTCGATGTCTTTCTGTTGCCGGTGATTGGCAGCGGCAAGGCGCAGCGTGAAACGATTGCCACCATCGAAGTGCTGGTCGCCATGGGCGTGGAACCCTCTCGAATCCGAATCGTGTTCAACCGGGTAATCGAAGACGTGCGTGATGAGTTTGCCTCCATCTTCGGGTACCAGATGTTGCACGGCTCTTTCGTCGCCAACGAAGCAGC
>JBFWLP010000103.1:1948-11586 GCA_050252075.1 Burkholderiaceae bacterium
CAAACCCAATTTCCACATGGCTGGCTATATGTCGTCATGGCGTTAATCAGCGGCGTAATGGTGGGGTTTATGTTGGCCATTGCGCTTTTGTCGGGAGCCCTCGCATAGCGACTCCCTCTTGTTCTTGATGCTTGGAAGAATCATGTCACCCTTGATGCAACGACGCCTGGCGTCATTTTTTTTGCTTATCGGACCGCTGTTGGCTTGGTTGGCAATGGCCATGTACGTGAGTAGCGTTCCGATCTCGCAATTGCGTTGGAAGAATGTTTATTTTTGGGCGACGATCACGCCTTCTTATCCGATCCTCTGGGGTACCCTTGTCGCGGCGTTCTTGCTGGGGATCGTTGGTACGTTTTGGGTTGGGCGCCGGTATCGAACAGACGGTTTTGACGGTGCGGGATTCACGCGATTCATCCGCGGTACTCGAGTCGTAAGTGCCGCTCGCTTGGCCAAGATGTGTCGCTCCTGGTTTTCCAGGGATAAGCAGTTAGATGTAGCAGGCATTCCGATGCCTCGCAAGGTTGAAAATCTACACCTGCTTGTCGCTGGCGCTACAGGCACCGGTAAGTCCGTTCTGATGCGTGATCTGATTTTCTCAAGTCTTAAACGAGGCAATCGGGCTTTCATCATCGACCCCAACGGCGATATGCTCAGCAAGTTCTATCAGCCTGGCGACATCATCCTGAATCCGTACGATTCACGGACGCAAGGTTGGGTGTTCTACAACGACATTCGGGCGGATTACGACTGGAAGCGTATCTCTCGCTCCATCGTACCTATGTCACAGGACAAGAACTCCGAGGAGTGGAATGACTACGGTCGCCTGTTACTTCGAGAAACCGCCAAGAAACTGTACAGCGCCGGCGCTACGTCGATCCAGGAGGTGTTTAATTGGTGCACCATCGCGGACGACAAGGATCTTCGCAAGTTCTTGACTGGCACCCTGGCAGAGTCCTTATTTGCGGGCTCTTCTGAGGCCAGTCGTGCTCTGAGCAGCGCGAGGTTTGTTTTATCGAACAAGCTGTCGGAACACACAACAATGCCGCGCGGTGACTTTTCGATCCGCGATTGGATGGCCGACCCCAATGGCGGAAACCTTTTCGTCAACTGGCGCGAAGATATGGCGGCGGGCATGAAGCCACTGGTCAGCTGCTGGGTAGACATCTTTTTGCAAGAGCTTCTGTCACTGCCGCCATCGCAAGCCAGACGCTGGGCGCTGAGCATGGACGAGCTCGCCTCCCTGGATGCCTTGTCCTCGCTGGTCGATGGTTTGACCAAAGGTCGAAAGAACGGGGCGATGATCTTTGCGGGGCTGCAGACGACGGCGCAGCTGGACTATATCTACGGTCAAACGATGTCTCAGATCATTCGGGCTTCATTCCGTAATTTGGTCGTTCTGGGTGGATCAAAAACAGACGCTCAAACCGCCGAAGATTTGAGCAAAGCATTGGGTGAACACGAGGTGGAGCGACCCGACTACACGGTTTCGCATTCCAGCGGCGGTCGCAATACCAGCGACAAAGTTGTTCGTGTCAGAGAGCGCGTGGTCATGCCCTCTCAGATCCAGGAGTTTCCTGAACTGGTTGGCTATGTCGCATTTGCCGGTAACTACCCAATTGCGAAAGTTGATCTTCAGTACCGACCTTACAAAGAACACGCGCCGGCGTTTGTAGAGTCCTCACGCCTCACCCTGCTGCAGCCCGATCTGTCGCACAAGCACCCTGCCCCCTGATATCCACAGAAACTGTGGACAACATCGCTGCTACTGGGCGGCATGGCACGCCATGCCGTGAACTCGGTAGTTTGCTCAAAGGTTAGCCAACGAGGTTTCCATGATCAGCATGAAGGTCATGCATCGCGCCGATGCAACTCACAGCACCCACTATTACGCCGAGCAGAAAGACGATTACTACAGCAGCGATGGCAATTCTGCTGTCTGGCAGGGTAAAGGCGCTTTCGCGATGGGCCTGTCCGGTGAGGTCGATCCTGAGCGATTCAAAGCGCTATTGCGTGGCGATTTTGGTGCCGGCATAACCGTTGCCGGTACGGTTCGGCGAGATGCCAAAGCACGGGCGGGTATGGATTTGACGTTCAGTGCTCCCAAATCTGTGACATTACAGGCGCTGGTCGCCGGCGATGGCCGCGTAGTGGCTGCCCATGACAAAGCCGTGGAAGCAGCGCTGGCCTATGTGGAGCGTGAGCTGGCGATGGGCCGTATCAAGATCGATGGTCAGGCGCATGCCGAACAGACCGGAAACCTGGTGATCGCCAAGTTTCGGCATGAAACAGCGAGGCCGACCAAACACAGCGCGCCCGATCCCCAGCTGCATACCCATGCCATCATCATGAATATCACACAGCGCAAGGATGGCTCTTGGGTATCTCTTTCCAACGAAGAAATCGTCAGGTTGCAACGGTTGGTTGACGCCCATTACATGAGTGAGTTGGCCGCAGGCCTGGAGAACCTGGGCTACGGCCTACGATTTGAAGCCAACCATATTGAACTTGATCATTACACCCGAGCCCATATCGAGGCTTTCAGCAAGCGATCGATGGATATCAATCGCGCTTTGCACCAGCTGGGGCTTGACCGGGCTACCACCACGCACGAGCACAAGGCGGTCATTGCTTTGCAGACTCGTATGCCCAAGGACACCGACTACGACCGTCAAACGCTGCAGTCACAGTGGAAGGATGTTGCTCGTTCGTTAGGCATGGACCTGGACAGTTGGAAGGAGCACGGACCCCGCGAAGTTGGTTTAGCACCCGCCGAGCAAGAAACTTGGCCATCTTCGGAAACGAGCGATATGGATCGATCAGATGACCAGTCGTCAGCTGATGATTCGCACCTCTTGGATACGCCTTATGACCAGCAATTTTCTGATCCCGAAGCAACCGGCTCAACCGAGCCACCGTCGAGGCATGTTCCAGTTTGGCCATCTGGCGATCAGCCACGATCTGAGGCTGATCGCGAAGACAAACCGTTGCCCAACAATGCGTTGCCAGAGAATCATGAGCAGAACAGCAACAGCGCATCACGACGGGACTACGTAGCGGTCCAGGCGATGAGGTGGGCGATCAAGCATCTTGCAGAACGAGAAGCCGTCATGAGCGAGTCTCATTTGCTCGCTGCAGCCCTGCGACATGCGGGGGGCCGGACAAACATGGCAAGGCTGCAAGCAGAGCTGCAGGCAACAGTCGAGCGCGGAACACTGCTTGTCGGCGCACAAGCCTATTCTCCGGCCGAAGATCTGACATCCAAACCGCTGACACGTGAGGCTTGGATTTCTACAGTGATGCAATTGGGCCATGACCGAGAAGCCGCGTCTCGCATGGTGACAGAGGGGATTATCACTGGTCGGTTGGTCTCCGCCGAACAGCAATACACCACGGCTGCTGCGCACCAGCGTGAAATCGGAATTCTGGAAAAGGAGCTGCATGGCCGTGATGTGCTGGAACCGATTATGGACGCTACCGCTTCGCAGGCTGCGTTGGCGGACGAACCCTTGACGGCGGGCCAACGCGAGGCGGTCAAGTTGGTGCTCGAGACCAAGAACCGCATCATTGGTGTGCAGGGTTTGGCAGGTACAGGAAAATCCCACATGCTTGATCGGGCCAGAAGAATTTTGGACCAACGCGGTTTCAAGATGGTGGCGGTTGCTTCCTATGGCTCCCAGGTCCGCGCTTTGCGAGAACTGGGAGTAGAAGGCAGCACCATTGCCTCGCGCCTGGAGGCGACCAACAAGCGCCGCTTTTCTAGCAAGATCGATGAAAAAACGGTATTGGTGGTTGATGAGGCAGGAGTGGTGCCCTCGCGGTTGATGGAGCGCCTCATCAAACTTGCAGAGCAGACCGGCGCGCGGCTGCTGCTGTTGGGTGATACAGGTCAAACCCCTGCCATTGAAGCGGGCAAGCCCTTTGCCCAGATGCAGCAAGCGGGAATGGCGACCGCCGGCATGCGGGACATTATTCGACAGAAAAACCCGGCATTGAAAGTCGCTGTAGAACTTGCGGCCGCAGGCCGCGCAAAGACCTCCTTGTCTCGACTGAATGACGTTATTGAGATTGAGGATGCGACGCACAGATACCAAGCGCTGGCTGAACGCTACGCCCAAATGTCTCCTGCAGAACGCGCAGAAACGCTTATCGTCACAGGAACCAATGCGTCGCGAAACGCGATCAACGATGCATGCAGAGAGGCACGCGGCTTAACTGGCCAGGGGCAAAATTACACCTTGCTTACTCGACGGGACACGACCCAGGCAGAGCGGCGCTACGCGAAGTACTACTCGGTGGGCGACATCATTCAGCCAGAGCGCGATTATGCGGGGGGGTTGAAGCGCGGCGAGCTGTACCAGGTGGTCGGTGTCGCGCCAGATGAAAAGCTGCGGGTTGAGCATCTGCACACAGGAGAAGCCATCGAGTTTTCTCCGGCCCGAACTCAGAAGCTATCCATCTACGAGCCGATTCAAGCCGAGCTGGCCGTGGGTGATTGGGTTCGCGTCACGCGCAACGACGCTGCCAAGGACCTGGCCAACGGAGATCGTGCCGAGGTTCGATCTATTTCTTCCACGGAAGTTGTGCTCGCCGTAGGCGGTCGTCTTGTGAGTTTGCCCGCGGATGCGCCGTTGCATCTGGATCGAGCCTACGCGACAACGGTGCATAGCGCCCAGGGATTGACATGTGATCGGGTGCTGATCAATGCGGAGTCCTTCAGCCGGACTACGAAGTCAGATGTCTTTTACGTAAGCATTTCGCGCGCTCGTCACGAGGCAATCATTTACACCAACGACAGCAAGAAATTGCCCGCCGCCGTCGCTCGACGTGAAGACAAGTCGGCCGCGCTGGATCTGGTCCCTGCGGCGATCGCGCCAAGGGAACGCCAGCACCCAACGCCGGAGGTCGGGATCGGTCGATAAGTGCCGTGTTCTCTTCTACTGTCACAGCAAAGGATACTGACCTATGGATTATTTCCGCCCTCCTGGTATGGACACGTCCGAGCAATTCGATTGTTATCGGACGTGTCAGATTGAGGAACAGCGGCCTTTGAAACCGATTCGCAAGATCGTTTTGATGGATGGTATGGATGTGGTGTTCCGGCGTAGTGAAGAGCAGAGACTCACCGTTTCTGCCAACGATCCGATGGCTATCGTTGCCATTGAAACCGCGTTTTACGACGGGATACTCGTTATCCGACGCAATCGGTCGCAGGGCGCCGGAGCGGATGCTGATAGCCACGAAAGAACGGTTGTCGCTATAAGCCTGCCGCTGGCCCCTTCCATCAAGGTCAAAGGGAAGTCGGATCTGACGTTGCTGGGTCTGGTTCAATCCGATCTCGATATCCAGGTCAGTGGAGGAGGCTACGTGGCTGCGCATGGTCAGATTGCCCGCCTTGGCGCTTGGGTGTTTGGTTCTGGCGAAGTCAATGCCAGGGAGTTACAGGCGGATGATGCTGTTCTATCAGTGAGTGGCGCCGGCTATATCAAAGCCCACGTGCGCACCAAAGTGAAGGCCAGAGTCATGGGGGGAGGTGACATTGTAATTCGAGGGAATCCTCCGCAACGTGAGCGCCAGGTGACGGGATTTGGTGGGATTGTTTTTTTCTGACATCCGAAAAGTACCGCGGCTTCGGTTCAATTCTGAGGTTTTTCTTCGGTTTTTCTCAAGCGACAGCGCGGGTTCCGCAGTTGGACACGAAAACGGTGAAATCGAACGCAATTCTGATGTATTGACGATGTAACCTGACGTATTTCTGACGTAAGGCGATGTATTCCGGGTGTATTTGTGGCGTAAGTTGACGCACTCCAGACGTATTTTGAGGTAAAAGAACTTGTGTCAACACCTCAATGTGGCTTTCATGTCCACATTCAAACACAGCTAAATCAATGACTTGCGGTATAGTTGTGGCAATGTTGTGTCATAAAAAAAATTTCCCGGAAATTAAAATTTCCAAACAAATCAAAGAGATACTGCACCCGCCAGGGTGCGTAATGTGTGACGACCTTAAGGGACACAAATCCGGCAGGATTTGGGTTCATTAAGGGAAGTCGGCAGAGCCGAAGGCGAGGCCAGCGTCACGAGGCGGGACCCACCCGGAACGGGTGGGATGCACACCCCAACAGACATGAGAATGACCGGCAGCAGCATGCCGGGATGGGTGAATCATGCGTAAAAAAAGCCCTCAAAAAAGAGGGCTTTACAGGGGGAGGCAGAGCGGTGGTGACAGCAAGAAACGTAAGAGCTTCAGGTCATGTGGTGTGATGCAACGAGGGTTCATTCATCACACGCGGTAAAAGACTCATGAGTTCCACCAGGAACCGATCAGCAGCAACTGTAGCTGGCCAGGGTTGCCATGGGCAGTCACCGTAACGAGAGTGCAGTGGGTCACAATCAAGCACAGGAGCGGTTATTTCCAATACTTCTGCAACTTCATCGCGGCACCATCCGACACAGTGGACAGCTTCACAAGCTGCTGCAATGGCATCGGCTTGTTTATGCTGTAAGTAGTTTTCATCGGTCCAGTCGTCCAGCTGGTAGCGCTGCCAGATTGCAGCGGAAAGACGGCTTTCTACAGACTTGAACGGCTCACCCAACATCTGTTTGAGTGGAGAGATGCAGTCAAAACCGAGAAATGCTTCTTCGGCGTCATGGAGCAATTCTTGCAGCTCCTGCATAGGGCTCAAGGGTCCCGTGCCCATCTCCCGGCGGATTTCCAGAACCAGCAAGCTATGCTGTGCGACGGAAAGCGGCATGGGCCAGCAGGACTCTCCGCCCCACCGATAGGTGCGGGCCAGTCGCAAAGCCAGATCACTGTCCAGCCACCCGAGTGGATCGGGGTTGATCAAATCGAGTCGCCTTCCCGAGGGTAGCCGCATCCATGCGCGGGGTTTACATATTGAGTCCATGTCTAGCCTTTATCAGTCGTTTTCGGATTTTTCTTCATCCAGAAAGCGGATGACGTCACGGGCGGCCCACTGGGCGTTACCCGTTAATTGACGCACCCAGGCGCCGCGCGTCGGACTCCAACGAAAACCGTGGCGCTTCAACACGTCGCGAGTTTCTTTCCCCGGCTTGGCGTCAAACAAGAACATGGCGCGGTTTTCTTGCGGATCCTCGCGGTAGGTATAGCCGTCACCGCTGCGCTCGGTTTCGGGGCGGTCTGCGACCTTTTCCAGTGCTTTGATCCGGTCGGCAATACGACGAATGTTGGCGCTGCTGTTTTGCAGCTGGTAGGGCGCAAAGCCAATTCGACCGGCATGGTCGGGCGTCAGTAGATTGCGGGCGTTTTCTTCGCCGATCAGACCGGTGGCCACCAGTGCAGCAATCCGGGCGCTCATGTCCTCTTTGGCATGGCGGCGGATATTGGCGTTCAGTTTCGTCATGGTTTCGTGCGCTTGCTGCAACTGCGATATTTTGGCCTTCAGCTTTTCAATGGCTTGCGGGTCGTCGCTTGAGATACCGCCCTTGCCCACTGCTGCGGCCTTAGTTGCGTAGTGTTCGGCCTGTTTTTGCAATTCAAAGGATTTCCCATAGCCGCGGCTGATGCTTTCCCGATAACGTCGGTCGCGTCCTTCGGAATGATGGCCCACCAGAATCGGCTGGCCAAAGGGGATGGCTTGCGCCTTGTTTCGCGCCTGCTCATAGACGGCGTCTGATTGTTGTTGCGCCTGCGCTGCGCGGGCCTCAAACCTTGCCTTTCGTGCTGCCTGCTTTTCTTCATAGGTATTCATGGTCGTGATCTCCGAATGAGGGTGGGGTTTACTGCTGACCGAGCCTGAAGATTGTTAGACCCTGGTCGTATGTATCTGGACTGTCTGTAGTTTTGCTTTCGCGTTTTTTGCCGCCGATCCTGTGAGTTGCTGAGCCCTTGCCGTACTGGATCACGCAGCGACAAGCGTCAGAGGGACCGTGGAATAAATGGGGGGGACCCGCTTGCGGGGGGGCAACCGTTTATGCCGCGAAAGCCCTCGTAGCGCCGGAGCGTAGTGATACACGTCGGCGTTTTAGGGCCAGCGGGTCACAGGATTGGTGGCATGCGAGGTAATGGGCAGGCAGACGCAGATACGCCGCGCGGCGAGCGCCCTCACCCGCGCCCTGGCGCGGGTCAAATCAAGGCCGCAGGCCGCCCGGCAAGCGAAGCGCGCAGCGCCGTCGGGCGGGAAGATGTCAGGATAGAAGCCTTGGCACGAAGTGGGATGAGCCGCCTGCCGGCGGCTCCATTCATCGCACAATCATCGTTACTGTATGAGATCGGGTCGCCAGAGGCGCACCAGCATTTCGAACTCGGGTTTGAACTCGCCACCGCCAAAGGCGTCTGGATACGACCTGCAGCGTGCGATCATGTTGATGACATGGAGCAGGTCCTGTTTTATCTCCTCGTCAACAGCCCACAAATCGGTAAGGTCGAATCCTCCGCATGATTGCGCGTTCCACCAAGAAAGCAGAAAGTCGGCCACGCGGCGGCTTTGTCCTGTATCTCGTTTTCCAATAACGATCAGGCGGTTGAGTGCATCGCGTTCGGTAGTAGATATCTCAGTCATTTCGTTTCCTTGAGTTCCGTGAGTTTGCCGTTGTCAAACCTGTGAATGATCGAGAGGAAGTGGCGTGGATCACCGGCGTTGCCGGATGATTTCCAATGCGCGACCAAAGTTGCGCGAAGCGGCCCGGAGTAGCGTCGCAGGCATCGGTTTGCTCGTCGCCAATCTTTGTCGAGCCTGTCTTGATGGGGGACTGACGGCGATAGCTTAAGCATGATCAGCCCTCCTTTCGCAGATATCAGCAAGGCGTGCTGCGAGACACTCGATCATGCGTGCTGTTGCTCGCTCCGAGGTATTGCTCGCTCGCTGCATCATGATCTTCACGCCGGCATGCTTGCCGCCAGTCAATGGCTTCTCAGGAAGTGTGCGAGATGTGACGATGTGGATGGTCATAGCGGTGATCCTCCCGATGGGAGGGCTGCCGCAAAGCGGCAGCCCCGATTTACGTTATGCGTCTACCTTTTCTGTCGTGGCTGCAAAGATCCGAATGGGAGCAGGGAGCCATCCCGAGCCAGCGAGTGCGGATTCAGCAGCTGCTGCAGCTTCGCCTTTTTTCATCTTTGCCAGGGGTATTGCAGTGTCGTTGTCAGCACCCTCGGTTACTGCGTGGACGATCGTGTCCTTCGAGATATGTCCGAAGTAGCTCTCTGCTGTTGGCGTCCACCATTCAGCGATGTCGGTACCGGCTGTCCTGGCCAGGACATCAAGTGGCGTATCGGTGGTTGATTCCTGGTGCTGGACACCTTGGACCGAACCCGCTACCAGAAAGGCGAGTAGCTCAACAAGTAAGGTTTGATCTTGTTTTAGTGCCCAAGGCAGGACGTCATCGCTCAAGTTGCCCCGCTCATCCAGTGGCAGGTTATCCAGCCAATGCAACTTGAGTGCTTTCATGGTTTGATGGGCTTTGCTGCCCACAAAATCGGGGGCATGTTGCTGTGGGTATTCATTCTTGAGCGAGATACCCAGGCCAAACCCTTTTTCCAACGTTGGCCTAGTACATCCATGGCCAGCTGCGCAACCAACACAGCCAGTGCGACTGTGGGTTTTTCGGCCAGATCGGCAGACACGATGCCGACTTTATGGGCGGTCAGCTGGCGCACC
>JBFWLP010000104.1:0-11548 GCA_050252075.1 Burkholderiaceae bacterium
GCCTGGCCCCCTATGGCGCCGCTGCCTTGCAGACGCTGCAACGTCTGGCGCTGGCCGATGTGCTCCGCGAAAAGTTTGTGCAGGGCGAGAACATCAGCCAGGCGTACCAATTTGTTGCCACCGGAAATGCGCCGCTGGGATTCGTGGCGCTTTCCCAGGTGTTTGACAATGGGCGTCTGACCCAAGGCTCTGCCTGGATTGTGCCGCAAGCACTGTACGAGCCCATCCGCCAGCAAGCCATTGTGCTTGTCAACGGCAAGGAAAACGCCGTGGCATTCAAACTGACGCAGTACATGAGGGGTGAGGTTGCCCGCCGCATCATCCGTTCCTACGGCTACGACTTCTAAGGTGTCGCTTGATCCATCATCCCGCCTGGCAGGCCATTTGGCTGACGCTCGAACTGGCAACATTGACGACGCTGCTATTGCTGCTTATTGCGACGCCGCTGGCGTGGTGGCTGTCGCAAACCCGTTCGCGCTGGCGCGCCCCGGTCAGCGCCCTGGTCACATTGCCGCTGGTATTGCCGCCTACGGTGCTGGGCTTCTATCTTCTGGTCATCATGGGGCCTGACGGCCCGCTGGGGCAGCTGACGCAGGCGTTAGGCTGGGGCACACTGTCGTTCACGTTCACCGGTTTGCTGGTGGGTTCCATCATTTTCTCCCTGCCGTTCGCTGTGCAGCCCATCCAGCATGCGTTCGAGTCCATCGGGCCGCGCCCACTAGAGGTGGCTGCCACACTGCGCGCCCATCCGCTCGATGCTTTCCTGTCGGTCGCCCTGCCGCTTGCCCGCCCTGGTTTGCTGACGGCGGCGATTCTCAGTTTTGCGCACACGGTGGGAGAGTTCGGGGTGGTGCTGATGATCGGCGGCAGTATTCCGGGCAAAACGCAGGTTGTCTCTACGCTGATCTACGGCCATGTTGAAGCCATGGAGTACGCTCAGGCCCATTGGCTGGCGGGCGGCATGGTTGTTTTCTCTTTCGTGGTGTTGTGGGTGCTTTCGGCGCTGAAACGTAATGCAGCGAGTGTGATGCGGTGACTGGCAACGTCAACAGAATACGGCTCACGTTGCCGCGAGCCCAGTTCACTGTCGATATCGATCTGACGCTTCCGGGAACAGGCATCACAGTGCTGTTTGGCGCGTCCGGCTCGGGCAAGACTACCGTTCTGCGTTGTGTTGCCGGGCTTGAGCGAACGGCTCGCGGCATAGTGAGCGTTGGCGGTGAGCTCTGGCAGGACGATGCGCGGGGTGTTTTTTTGCCCGTCTGGCGCCGGCGCCTGGGTTATGTTTTCCAGGAACCCAGTCTGTTCGCGCATCTTGATGTGCAACGCAATCTTGAATACGGGCTGCGCCGCGCCGGGCCTTCCTGCGATCGCAAAACCCTGGACGAAGCCGTTGAACTGCTTGGAATCCGGGCTCTTTTGCAACGCAGCCCCCAGGCCTTGTCTGGCGGCGAGCGGCAACGGGTGGCGATTGCGCGGGCCTTGGCAACCCAGCCCCGTTTGTTGTTGCTGGACGAGCCATTGGCCTCTCTGGATCAGGCGCGGCGACGCGAAATTATGCCCTGGCTGGAACGCCTGCGCGATCAGCTTGCCATTCCTATGCTTTATGTCACCCATTCCATCGATGAGCTCAGCCGGCTGGCCGACCAGGTTGTCGTGCTCGACCAAGGCCGTGTGACGACGGCGGGGCCCGTGGGTGAGCTTATGGCACGCAGCGGCTGGACGGAACTCACGGGGGAAGAGGCGTCAACCGTGATCCAGGGCGTTGTGGCCGAATGCGATGCGCACTGGCATCTTGCCCGTGTGCAGCTTGACGACGGTAGTTTGCTGGTGCGTGATGGCGGCCTGACTCCAGGACGCTCCGTACGGTTGCGTGTGTTGGCCTCCGATGTCGGCCTGGCGCTGGATGAGCCCCGGCGCAGCAGTATCCGGAACCATCTGCGCGGCGTGGTCGATGCGGTCATGAATGACGCGCATCCGGCGCAGGCCTTGGTTCGTGTGCGTTGCGGCGGGCAGTTGTTTATTTCCCGTGTTACGCGCAAGTCTGTCCAGGAACTGGGTATCCGGCCGTCAATAACCGTATGGGTACTGTTGAAATCGGTTGCCGTGATTGTCTAGTCGCGGCAGGGCCCATACGGAATTTTGTCCCGTCGTCATCGTCGAGGCGGCGGGCGTTGTGCGTTAACCCACCTGGAACTCAGCCTCCGGATAGCGGATGCGGCTGCGTTTCTGGGTGGCGATTGAGTACACCAGGGTCAGGGGCCCCAGCCGTCCTGCAAACATGAGTAGCGTGAGCACAGCCTGGCTGGGTTCGGAGAGTATGGCGGTGGTATTGCGGGTGAGTCCGGTGGTGGCTAGTGCCGAGATGACCTCGAACAAAACGTCCAGGAACGGAACCCGTTCCTGTTCGATGACCAGAATAATGAAAACACCGCCGAGCATCATGAAAACGGTCACCAGCAATAGTGCGAGTGCCTTCTGAACCGTGTCAGGCGATACTGATCGCCGGAACAGAACGACTTCGGGGCGGTGGCGCACAAACGACCACGCGGCAGACAGCAAAACAACACATGTTCCGATTTTTATGCCCCCGGCGGTGCTGAGTGAAGCTCCTCCGATGAACATGAGCACCATGATCAGCAGCGTTGTGCTGTCGTGAAAAGCGGTGATGTCAAGAGTGGCAAAGCCCGCGGTTCGGGAAGTGACGCTATAAAACCAGGCATTCAGCAGCCCGTCACCGGGCGACAAGGCAGCGAGCGTGGCGGGATTGTTGTGCTCCAGCCACCAGAATAGTATTAACCCCAGAACGTTCAGCGCTGCCGTCACGGCAAGAATTATTTTGGTGTAAGGCAGCAGGCCGGCCCAGGCGCGCTTGCGCCACAGCTCGTTGATCACGGTGAACCCCAGGCCGCCGGAAATAATGCAAAGGCAGATAATGACCAGGCTGACGCCGTCTGTGGTGAATCGTCCTAAACTATCGGCGTACAGGGCAAAGCCCGCGTTGTTGAAGGCTGACACTGTGTGAAACGTCGCCTGAAAAGCGGCTTGTGGCCAGGGCATGTCGCGGCTCCACCACACCGCCAGACAGGCACCGGCCAACAGTTCGACGAACAGAGAGAGCTTCAGTATGCCGAAGGCAGTGGACTGAATTTTTGTGACACTGGTTTGATCGAAGACTTGCAATGCAAGCGCCTGCTGATGCAGGCTCAGGCGCTTGCCCAGCGTGATCGCCGAAATGACGGCAAACGTTACAAAGCCAAGGCCGCCAAGCTGGATCAGCATCATCAGGACAAGCTGGCCGAAAGCCGTCAGTTGCGTGCCCGGATCAATAATCGACAAACCCGTGACGGTGACTGCCGATGTGGCGGTGAAGAACGCCGGGAACAGACCAAACGGTTCACGCTGAGAAACGGGCAGCCACAGCAGCAGCGTACCCGCCCCGATCAGCGCAAGAAAGCCCATCGCCAGAACGGCGGGCGGGCTGGCTTTCAGGATTCGGGCACGGGGTGCCGGGGTAGCTTGCGTGGGGCGGTAAGACGGTAACCAGTTGCGCATCGGCGCGGCCTTTGAACGGAACTTGAGGCGATCCTCAGGCGCGATGTTACACGGCAAACCGATAGCAATTCCACCGCCGTACGATTTCCTGAAAGCGCGAGGGTACGGTTTACTGGGCGCCGATGGCTTTCAGCCCGGCCGCTGCGCACGTGGTGTCGATATCTCCCGAGGGCGCGCCACCGACGCCGATGCCGGCCACCAGCGCCTTGTCAAACCGCACAGGCAGTCCGCCTGCCTGAATGACAAGCCGTGGATCCATGTCCCGCAGCCCATCGTTCGCAGGTTTGCCCGCAATGAAGTCGGCCAGCCCGCCGGTGTCCCGTCCCAAGGCGGCGGCCGCGAAAGCCTTGCCTTGTGCGCTCGCACCGGTGTGCGGGCCGGAGTTGTCTGCCTTCAGCAGAACTTTGGTAGCGCCGTCGCGAGCGACGACGGCCACGCTTACGTTGTGCCCCAACGCGGCACATGCCGCCAAGGCTTCCGTAGCCGCTTTGGTGGCCAGTTCGAGAGGCAGGTAGGGCGAGGTGGGCAGCGGTTGCGCGGTGACGGCCAGCGGTGACAACAGTGCAGAGATAATGAAAAGTTTACGAATCATGATGGGCTCCTTGCCGCGGGTGAATAACAAAAATAGACAGGCACAGATTACTGCCGGGCGTCCTGCCTGCCCATTCGTAGTCTTTTCGGGTCTATCCGTAGTTCTACGGAGCCAGGGATCCGCCTTCCAGCCAAAGGCGAGTCATTTCGGCCGGCGATGTGGTTCCCAGTTTGGCGCCTATCGATGCTCTGTGGCTTTCTACGGTGCGTGGCGAAAGATCCAGGCCGTCTGCAATTTCCCGGCTGGTGTAGCCGGCCGCCACGCGGCTCAGCACTTCGCGTTCACGTACCGTGAGCGTGGCGAGCAGGGCACGGGTTTCTTCCTTTTCAGCTTCTTCCCCAAGCCGGCGGCGCAAGGCTGTCTGGGCGCGCTGAATGGTGTCGATCAAATCCTGCTCGTCGATGGGCTTGGACAGAAAGTCGATGGCGCCGTTGCGAAACGCCTGCCGGCAGGCTTCGATATCACCGTGGCCGGAAATAACGATAGTCGGCCAGGTGATACCCCGGGCCGTAAGGGTTTCTTGCAGGCGCAAGCCGGAAACAGCCGGCATGCGGATGTCCAGAATCAGGCACCCCGGCGCCAGCTGATCGAGCTGGGCCAGGAAAGCCAGGGGGTCTGAAAAAGTTTGCACCTTTATGTCGACCGTTGACAGCAGCAGAGACAGCGCGCGCCGCACGGCATCATCGTCGTCGACAAGATACACGGGGTTCGTCATAACGCAGCCTCGTCGGGTTCGGCGCTGGGCAGACACACCCGGAATGTGGCACCGGTGGCGGTGTCTACCAGCGACAGGTCGCCGCCGGCCCGTTCCACCAGGCGCTGGCTCAGCGTCAGCCCCAGACCCGTTCCGTGAGGGCGTGTGGTGGTGAACGGGGCAAACAGGCGGGCGCGCACCGTGTCCGGTACTCCGGGTCCGTTGTCCATGATGTCCAGCAGGGCAAGGTTTCCCTCGCGATGGAGCTTGACGATAACCCGTGGATCTGTGGCGGCACCCGTTGTGGCCTCGATCGCGTTGCGTACCAGATTGAAGGCGACTTGCTCCATTTCCACCGGGTCGGCCCGAATCAGAACCGGCGCGCCGGGTAACCGGAATTCCACGCGGACATTGCCGGCGGCCGCTTCCCGCGACAACAGGACGTTGACATTGGCCAGCGCCACGCGCAAGTCCATCACGCCGGGGCGAGGGCCCTGCGGGCGCGACCAGTTGCGAAGGCGTTCCAGCAGCGCGGCGGCGCGCTGCGCCTGCGTGACGGTTTCACCGAGCACCTGACGCACCATGCCGGTATCGCCCCGCTCAAGAAGGCGCTTGCCTGCCTGGGCCTGGGCCAGGATGGCGGTAAGCGGTTGAGTGAGCTCGTGCGCAATACCGCCCGCCATTTCTCCCAGGGTATTCACCCGGGAGGCGTGTGCCAGGCGCGATTCCAGGGAGCTAAGGCGGGCGCCCTCGACGGCTGCTCGCATTTTTGCCCGCTGGCGCAGGAGTAAAAGCAAGGCCAGTGCCATCAGGGCGCTTGCTGACAGCAGGATAATCATTGGCAGCACAGGAAACAGGTCGGCAAACCCGAGCCGCTGCCGGGTTTGAAGAAGCAACGGCTGTGAGGAGCTAGCAAGTGGCTGGGAAAAGTGCAGGGCAAGCGGATGCCCGGGTGCCCCTGGAACAAGCGTCTGGCCATCAGGCAGTGACAACTGCAGCGTCGTATCTGCGTTGCGCCAGAAAGACCCAATGTCGTGTATGAGCTTGTAGGCATCAATACCGAGCATCAGGCCGTACAGTGCTGTGTCCGTGTTCGGGCTGCGCTTGACCAGAATGTAGTGTGCCGGTGTCAAAGGGTGCTTTTGTATCGCAACGGTCGTGCGGGCGGCGTTTGCTGCCGACCGGACTGTCCCGGCCAGCGCCGGGTCGACCGGCTGGGTGCCGACGGCAGGTGCCGAGTTGACCAGCGGAACAAGAAGAACGTTGTCAATGCGCGGATAGAAACGGGTGATTGTATCGGCAACATTCAGGAACAGCGAATGATCGGGATCAAGCGGAGCCTGTGCGATTGCGGATAATGCGGTCAGGTGCGCATCGTGCTGGTCAACCCGTTGCGATAACAGGCTGTGCAGGGTGCGGCTTTCTTCGTTGAACTGTGTTCGCAGCGCCTGATAGTGCCAGGCGGCGACACCGGCACATGCCGCCAGCAGCACTGCACAGCCGGCAAGGGTGACGAACCATCGCCTACGCAGGTGGCCGACGATAACAGATAGGCGGGTGTTCATACCAGGGGAATGTAACAGAAGCCGGACGGGAACAGAAAATGCAAAAAGGCCGGGCCCGTTGTTTCAAGGGGCCCGGCCTGATCTATTCGATTGCTACGACAACCGGCCCGTCAAGGCCGGCGAAACAATCAAATAACCTGGATCATGGATGCTTGCGGGCCTTTTTGGCCCTGCGTTGCAACGTATGACACACGCTGGTTCTCGTCGAGAGACCTGTGGCCTGTGCCCTGAATTTCGCTGAAGTGTGCAAACAGGTCTTTGCCGCCGGATTCGGGCGTGATAAAGCCGAATCCTTTGTCGTTGTTGAACCACTTCACAATACCGATTTCTGTTTTCAATGTAAGTCCTAGTTAAAAGGGAGACGTATCCCCGGAGCCACTATGGACGGTTTCCACCGAAAACACCACAGACGTTACCAATTGATACATATCGGTGGATGATTTCAGGCTCGGTCGTCGGGATCTGTATCGCGCTGAACCAGGTAGATCAGAACCAGGATTATGGCTACGAAGAACCGGAACGCCGAGGGAACGCCGTTCCATTGCTCCGACATCCACATGCCGAACCATTCTCCGCCAATCGACATGAAGCCAACCTGCCAGACCAGGAATCCTAGTGTCAAGCCCGCGACCGCCGTTGATTTTGCCCGGTTGAATACTGCCGCCGGTGATCCGGCACAGCGCATCAACCGGTAGGCTCCGACCCAGCAGACGAGTGCTGTGAGGGTTTCCAGAAAGATAATCATTCCGTAGGCAATATGGTGCATCAGGGGCGAGTGGATTGCCCGGTAATGGATGGAGGCTTCGGGGAAAATGGTGTCCATGCGCAGCACATGCTGCACAAAGGCCAGGTTGCTGTTGTAGTCGGTCATGTTTCCGAAAGCAACCAGTGAGGCAAAAAGGGCGATCGCCGCGACGCAGGCGATTTTGGAATAGCGAATGATCATGTCACACCCATGGGCAGGTTTATGTTCTGTCCAGAACCTGACGTATTTTTACCGCAAGCTGCTCGCGCCGGTAGGGTTTGTTGAGCAGATCGATGCCTGGGTCGAGCTTGCCGTTGTGAACAATGGAGTTTTGGGTGTAGCCCGAGGTGAACAGGATTTTCAGCGTTGGCCGCATGGCGTGGGCAGCTTCGGCAAGGGCCCGCCCACCCATGCCGCCCGGCATGACGACGTCGGTGAACAATAAATCAATGTCAGGCATCTGTTTCAGTATGTCCAGCGCCTCGCGCCCCGTGGATGCCGCGAACACGCGGTAGCCCAAACCCTTCAATTGCGTGATGGCGTGGGCCCGAACCAGGTTGTCGTCTTCGACCACCAGAATCGTCTCGCCGCCGCCCACGACCATGGCGCGGTCGCTGGGCGGTGCAGGGTCGGTCAGGGCGTGAGACCGCGGGAAATAAAGTTTGAACGAGGTGCCTTCGCCGGGTTCCGAATAAACACGGATATGTCCGCCCGACTGTTTGACGAAACCGTACACCATGCTCAACCCCAGGCCGGAGCCTTTACCCACTTCCTTGGTTGTGAAAAAGGGCTCAAAGATCCGGTTCAGCGCGTCTGCAGGAATGCCGTGGCCGGTATCCGTAATGATGATCACGACATAGTCCCCGGTTTGAATGCCGGGCTCGCCGGCGGCATAGTTGTCGTCGATCGAGGCATTGGCCATTTCGATGGTCAGGCAGCCGCCGTCGGGCATGGCATCGCGGGCGTTGAGGGCCATGTTCAGAAGCGTCGATTCCAGCTGGCCCGGGTCGATTTCGGCTTTCCAGAGCCCGCCGGAGCGAATGATCTCGATGTCGATGTTCTCGGGCAGCGTACGGCGCAGCAGGTCTTCCATGCCATGCACCAGACTGCTGACGTCCATCACACGTGGCTGCAACGCCTGCCTGCGCGAGAAGGCAAGCAGTCGGTTGGTCAGTTCCGCGCCCCGGATTCCGGCGCTGGAAATCATCTCGGCCAGCGCTTTGAGGCCGGGCTTGTCGACCAGCTCTTCTGAAAGGATCTCTCCGTTGCCGACAATGACGGTAAGCAGATTGTTGAAATCATGGGCGACGCCACCGGTCAGTTGACCCACCGCCTCCATCTTTTGTGCCTGCTGAAGACGGTCTTCAAGTTGCAGCCGCTCGGATATGTCGGTAATGCTGCCCAGCACCCGCACAAGGTGGCCCTCGCCGTCGCGAACGGCGAAAGCCCGGTCTTCCACCCTGGCCCAGCTGCCATCGGCGCGCCTGAAGCGATAAAGCTCCTTGAAACTGTCGTCTTCCTGTGCAAGCAACCGCCCGATTGCCCGCTCGATCCGTTCTTTGTCGTCGGGATGAATATTCCTGACCCATACTGTCTGCAAGGCTTCGTCGGAGTCGGGCGTGTGCCCGAAAATCTCCCGCAGGCCCTCGCTCCACCATTGTTTGTTCAAGGCAATGTCCCATTCCCACACGGCATTCCCGGTGGCTTTTGCCACGAAACGAAAGCGCTCTTCGTTCATTTGCAGCGCCTGCTGGTCAAGCTTGCGGGCCGTGATGTCGCGCCCAATGGCAACCCAGTGGGTGAACACCCCTGTTGCGTCGGCCAGCGGCACGATGTCAAGCTCCAGCCAGAACTCCCGGCCCGCTTTGGTGTAATTGATCAGCTCGGCCCGTGCCGGCTGCCAGTGGGTCAGTGCATGGCGTATCTTGTCCAGCTCGTCGCGCCGGGTTTTGGGCCCCTGAAGCAGGCGGGGCGTTTGACCGACCGCCTCGTCGCGGGAATAGCCCGTGAGGCGTACAAAGGCGTCGTTGACATAAACGATTTTCGGACCCTGGGGCTCATCGATCGAGCCGGCGCTGGTAATCAGCACGACATCATTCTGTCGGGAAACGGCGGATTCCAGAAGGTGCAGCTGCTCGTCACGGGCACGCTCCTGCGTAATGTCGCGGAAATAAACCGCCAGCCCTTCCCGGGTTGGATAAGCCGCCACCTCGAACCAGGCATTCAGCGTGGGGTAGAAGCTGCGGAAATGGACGGTCTGGCCCTGGTTCATAGCCCGTTCGTACTCGGTCTGGAACGTGCTGCCGACGGCCTCCGGGAATTCCGTCCAGATATTCTTGCCCAACAGGTCATCCCGGCGACGCTGCAACAGCACCTGGGCTTGATTGTTCAGAAATGAAAACCGCCAGTCGTGATCCAGCAAAAGAAAGGCATCGCTTATTCTTTCGAGCGTCTGGCGCAGGCGCCGCGACAGGTCTTCCGAGGCATCACGAGCCGCCACCAGTTCTGAAATGTCCTGAAACGCCCCTTCGATCGCGACGATACGGCCGTCTTTGTTGCGGACCGGTTCGCCGATGGCGCGCACCCAGATGCGCCGTCCTTTGGCGGTAACGATTTGTAGTGTTTCGTCGAAAGGATCGCCCTTGACGGCACAGGCCTGCACACGCGCGCGAATGTGGTCGCGGTATTCGGGCAGGTAGTAATTGATGCCGCTGTCGAGCGAGGGTGAAGTGCCTTCCAGTTCGTCGTGAATGGCGGCGGTTTCGGGGCTCCAGGTAATACGGGGCTCGTCAAGATCGACGCGCCAGCCGCCCAGCCTGGCCATGTAGCCGGCCCGCTTCTGCAGACGCGCGGCGTCGATGAGGCGCTCTTCAGACTCTTTGATGTGTGTGATGTCTTGTACATAACCAATGACGATTTCGCGGCCTGCGGCCTGATGCCGAGCTCCTACTCCCCGGATATGGGCTATTTTTCCGTCACCGCGCCTGATCCGGTGTTCGAACACGAGGGTCGGGGCCCCCGTGTGGATAAAGCGCGTGTAATCGGCCATCATCTTGGGTCGGTCGTCGGGATGCACCATGGCGACATAGTCGTCAAAGCTCACAGATCCCTGATCGGGCGGCATGCCGTAGATCTGGAACACCCGCCGTGACCAGCTAAGTGTTCCTTGCTGCGGGTCGTGTTCCCAGGGGCCGATCTCCAGCAGCGATTCCGCCGTGCGCAGGCGGGTTTCACGTTCCTGCAGGGCCAGCAGAGTCTCCCGGGTTTGGGCCAGCGGCAAAAAAGGGCGGCGATTGTCGCCGGACGGACTCAGCGGATCGTTCGCGCCGGAAAGCCCGTGTTCCATGAGGGGTTGAGTGACGTCCTCGGCACGGTGAATGATGTAAAGCAACTGCCCTGACCCGTCGAAAACCGGTTTGTTCAAGGGAAGCCAGAAGCGCTCCTGGAATGACCCGTCGGGTGCAGGTACCGGATAGCGCTGAATGTTCATGACATCGGTAATGTGCAGCGCTTCGACCCGTTGCAGCGAGGCCATGAGGTTGCGCACGCCGTCGGCGTCGGGTTCGTTGGGGTCGTCGGGGAAGGCTTCGAACAACCGCCGCCCCATCAGGGCGTCGCGCTCTGCCGAGACCGCCTGAGAGTACTCGTCGGTGACAGCAACAATGACATAGTCGGTTGGCGTGAGCACCAGCATCTTGCCCGGTACCGCATCGAACAGGCGGGAAAAGTGCTCGCTTTTGAGTTGCCCCCGCTGTTCCATGGCTTTCAGGTCGGAAGCGAGCGTGTGCGCCTGGGCGCGGGCCTGAGCCATTTGCGTCATGTCGCGTATGCTGGCTACAACGGCCGGCGAACCATCAAACACCACTTTTTTCCAGTGAAACGATACTGTGTAACGATCGCCCGACCGTGCGATGATGGTCCATGTACCCGCCTCGGTCTCGGTTCCTGTGAATTGCCGGACCTGGTTTGCGATTCTGGTGCGATCGGCTTCAGGGCGCAGATCGGCAATTGTCATGGCATGCAGGGTTTGGGCATCGTAGCCCAGCCATTGCCGGGCGGCCTGGTTTGACGCAAGTATCTGGAGCGTTTCAACGCAAAACAGCCACACAGGGATCGACAGCGCATCGTAAGCGTGGACGGCTGAACGAGGTAAGTTGGTCAGTCCCTGCATGTCACACCTTGGTTCCGTGGTTATGCGTATCGCGCGGTATTTTGCATTTTAGAGACTTTTGGCGTTCCTGCTTCAGAAAAGCGGTGGTGTCAGAAGATCATCCCGCTGATGGCTCCTGTATTGGGTGGTGCGGCACAGTGACGACGGTGCGCAAGCATGGCGGGCTCTTTCGCCCCGCGACGGCCGGCTTGGTGCCATTTATGTGGCCGTTGGCTGACCGATTCGA
>JBFWLP010000105.1:0-11381 GCA_050252075.1 Burkholderiaceae bacterium
CAACCATCGTATGGTCGGTCTATAGCTGGCTGCTTACCCGCACGACTGATCACGGCCGGCTGCGCAGCCATTGGGCCCAGTTCCTGATGGCGCAGCTGGCCTTCGGGGTGGTGTGGTCGGGTGTGTTTGCCGGGGTGGAGTGGTCATTCGCGCCCGCCGCCATCCACTGGGGATGGCCATTGGCGGCCGTGCTGCTTTACGTGTCGATCGGGCCGGCAATCATTGCGTTCCGGTGCTGGGGGGCGGGCGTGCAGCGTGCGGGGCCGGCGACGGCGGGGTTTTTCAACAATCTGACGCCCCTGTTCGCGGCCGTCATGTCGGCGGCCTTCCTGGGCGATCTGCCGCAGGCTTATCACGCGCTGGCCTTCGCACTGATTGTGTCGGGTATCGTGCTTTCGTCGGGGCGCCGGTAGATCGTGGCCATTTCTGCGTCGGCAAAACAGTGGCTGGCTTATGGCGCTCTGGCGCTCAGCATGTCGCTGGTGGGCAGTTATGTGGCATTGTCCAAGCCGCTGGCGGCCGTGTTTCCGGTGTTTCTTCTGGGGTGGTTGCGGTTCGGAATCGGTGTGGTGGCCATGGCCCGCTGGTTGCGACGCCCACGTACGGAACCGGCCTGGACGCCGCAGACTCGCCGGCTGGTTTTTCTGGAATCGTTCCTGGGTAACTTTCTGTTCACGCTGTGCATGATCACCGGCGTCAGCCTTACCGGCGCGGTGGCTGCCGGTGTGATCATGTCGCTGATCCCGGCCATGGTCGCACTGTTGAGCCGTTTTTTTCTGAATGAGGTTATCTCTTTTCGCGTGTGGCTGGCGATCGGTCTGGGTGTGACCAGCATGTTGGTGCTGTCGCTGGGCCAGGCCTGGCAGGGCAACGTCGGCGAGGCCGCCGGTACGTCGACAGATACATGGCGGTTATGGGCAGGCAACGCCTTGCTGTTCGGGGCCGTGCTGTGTGAGGCCTTCTATGCCGTCATTGGCAAGAAACTGACCCGCGTGCTCTCGGCCCGGCGCATCAGTGCCTTGATCAATTTGTGGGGATTCGTCCTGATGACCCCGTTTGGCCTGGTGCTGGCCCTGCAATTCGACTTTTCCGGGGTACCGTTTTCCATGTGGCTGCTGTTGGTGTTCTATGCGCTGGCGGCCAGTGTCTGGACAGTCTGGCTCTGGATGACCGGTCTGGAATCGGTGCCGGCATCGCAGGCGGGCGTGTTTACGGTGCTGCTTCCGGTCAGCGCGGCGGTTGTGGGCGTCGTGGTCCTGAAAGAGCCGTTTTCGTATGTTCAGCTAGTGGCTTTTGCCGGTGCTCTGGCCGGTTTGCTGTTGGTGACGGCACCGGGTATCAAAGATCGATCGCGTGTTCGATCACCAGCTGAACGGTGACCTGGCCATTCCAGCTATTCTGATCCAGGCGGTAAGCGGCTTCGATGGTGTCGGAAACGACATCGGCCCGGTTGAACCAGATGGCGTCAAAGCGCTGGGTGCCGCGCTGTACGGTCAGTTTCAGGTGCTTGCCCTTTAACAGACGCTGTTGCTGCACCTGAAACGTATCGCGGAAAACGGGCGCCGGAAAACCTGCTCCCCATACGTGTTGATGCAACAGGCCGGCCACATCGACATTCGCATAACCGGTTTCCAGCGAGCCATCGGTTTCTATGACGGGTTCGAAGCTGTCCCGGCCGCTCAGCTCTTTGACCGCCTGATCAAAATATTCGGGAAAGTCGGAGTAGGCCTGCTCCTGCAGGGTCAGGCCGGCGGCCATGGCATGGCCGCCGAATTTAAGGATGATGCCCGGATGGCGTTTGCTGACCAGGTCGAGAACATCGCGCAAATGAACATCGGGAATCGAGCGCCCGGAACCGCGCAGCTCGCCGTTGTCGGCTCTGGCAAAGGCCAGTGTGGGGCGCCAGTAGGTTTCCTTCAGGCGCGACGCCACCAGCCCGACGACACCCTGATGCCAGTCGGGATGATAAACACAGACACTGGCACGTGCGCCGGGGTCGGTTTGCTCGGCATAGGCCAGGGCCTGCTCGCGCATGGTGGTTTCTATGGTCCGGCGCTCATGATTCATGGTGTCAAGCTGGCGTGCCAGTTCCAGAGCCTGGGCGTCGTCATCGGTGGTCAGGCACTGAATGCCTAGACTCATATCGGCCAGGCGCCCTGCGGCATTGATACGTGGCCCCACGGCAAACCCCAGATCAAAAGCGCTTGCCTGACGAGGATCGCGGCCAGCAACCGCAAACAGGGCGCGCAATCCAGGCTGCAAGCGACCGGATCGCATGCGTGTCAGCCCTTGGGTGACCAGCAGGCGATTGTTCGCGTCCAGTTTGACGACATCGGCCACGGTGCCCAGAGCAACCAGATCGGCCAATTGATCCAGCCGCGGACCGCCGTCGGGCGCATACACCCCGCGACGACGTAATTCGGCGCGCAAGGCCAGCATAAGATAAAAAATGACACCTACGCCGGCCAGATTCTTGGAAGGAAAACCGCAGCCCGGTTGATTGGGGTTGACGATGGCCAGCGCGTCGGGAAGTGTGTCGCCCGGCAAATGATGGTCGGTGATCACTACCTGCATGCCGTGATCGCGCGCTGCCTGCACACCGTCGACGCTGGCAATACCGTTGTCCACGGTTACCAGCAGATCGGGCTTGCCGGCCGGATGGATAGCGGCCAGTTCAACGACCGCTGGAGACAGTCCGTAACCGGTTTCAAAGCGGTTGGGCACCAGAAAGTCGACGCGGGCACCCATGGCACGCAGCGCGCGCAACGCCACAGCGCAGGCCGTGGCCCCGTCGCAGTCGTAGTCGGCGACAACAAGCAGGCGTTTGTTGTCGCGAACGGCATCGGCCAGCGCGGCGGCGGCATGATCAACGTGCGTGAGTTTGCCCGGCGGGATCAGTGCGTGCCAGTTAAGGCGTGTGTCCTGGGCGGACGCGACCCCTCGGGCCGCCCAGAGCCTGGCAAGCAGGGGGTGGATACCGGCTTGCTCCAGATCGTGGGCAACTGCGTGATTGCTCGGGCGGGTGCTTAATCGGGGGGGGACCACCATCGTCTCCAGTCGTTTTGCCGCCAGGGCGTCCAGCCAAGCAGGCGGGCCGTGGGGGCGGGGGTTAGCGTAACAATGCGATCAGGGCCGGTCAGTACCACACGGGAAGGCTGCGGCCTGCCCTGAAACTGGGCTTGTTCCAGCGCGGCGAGTTCCTGAAGCCACAGGCCCCAGTCTTGCCGGTTTGCCGCCTGCAGCAAGCGGGTGCCGGTGGCTGGCGATACTTGCGCCGGTTGTTGGGTGAATTGCCCGGGGCTGGCACCGCCGAAGAGCCACAGGCTGTTCACGGGCAGCAGCTGTTGGGCGAATCGCTCCTGGTTCACAGGGTGATCGAACCAGAGCATCTGGATTTCGTTGACCAGCTTTCGCCACGCACGCGACGGTGCTGTTTGAGGCCACCAGTCGTTGACCGATGTCTGGGCGACCAGCGCCGGGCTGGTCGAGGGCAGGGTACAGCCGGGGGGAAGCGTGACACGCCAGTGAACCGGCGAGCAGGGAGCCAGATCAAAGCCGGCATCGTCAAACAGTGCCTTCACCGAGTCGAACAGGGCTACACTGTGCTCCTGGTGGATGTCCAGCTCGCCGGCCGGCAGCAGCGCCGCCCCGTCGCGTGAGGGCGAAATATGAACCAGTTCGGCCAGCCAGACGGGTGTGTCGGCACTCGCCGGGGCAAAGTCTGCATACAGCGGCCCCAGCCCTGTGGCAAAATTCTGTGCCTTGCCGGGTGCAAAGCCACAGGCTTGCAGCTGCCATACTTCCCAGGGCGTGCAGCCCGTCGCCACCGGATCGGCGGGCGTTGAAACCGCGCGGCACCGGCGAAACCAGTGCACCAGAGTGGGTGCGGATTTTTCAATGTGCGGAATGAGTTCGCGCGCCTCGCGGGGTGGGGGCAGAGCGCCGGGAAGTACGATGTGCATGACCGGATTGTAGTGTTTTAATAAAGGAGCGGTGGTTACACCATGTCTTATGAATTCTGGATAGGTGCTCGTTACGCGGGATTGTTGCGTCCGCGGCGGCGAGCCGGGCGAGGTGACCGGTTTGTTTCCTTTATCGCAGCCAGTTCCATGGTGGGTATTGCCCTGGGTGTCGCCGCATTGATCGTCGTATTGTCCGTGATGAACGGGTTTCAGACCCAGGTTCGCGATCGCATGCTGTCGGTGTTGCCGCACATTGAATTGTACGTTCCTCGCATGAGCCCCGACGATGCGATGCAGCAGTGGAAAGCCATTGCCGACATGGCGCAGGGCCACGATCAAGTGAAGGGTGCGGCGCCGTTTGTTGCGGCTCAAGGCATGATTGTGCGGGGCGAGGCCCTGAGCGGCGTGCAGTTTCGCGGAATTTCGCCCGACCAGGAGGCCGCCGTGTCCGAACTTGAGCAGCAGATGGTGTCCGGTCGGCTGGGATCGCTGACGCCCGGCAGTTTTGGCATTGTGCTGGGCAATCAGCTGGCGGGTAATCTGGGCGTTACTGTGGGCGACACCGTACTGGTGCTGGCACCGCAAGGCTCGGTATCGCCGGCGGGGTTTACTCCCCGTATGCGCCAGTTCACCGTTGTGGGCCTGTACTCCTCGGGATACTACGAGTACGACGTATCGCTTGCCTTCATGAACTTCGAGGACGCCGCCCGCGTTTTTCGCGATAGCAGCACCAGCGGGGTTCGTTTGCGTATCGAGTCCATGCAGCAAGCGCCGGCGGTGGCCCGGCAGCTGCGGGAGCAGCTGCCGTCATTTGTGCAGGCACAAGACTGGACACAGAACAACCGCACGTGGTTTGCCGCCGTGCAAACGGAAAAACGCATGATGTTCCTGATACTGACGCTCATTGTAGCCGTGGCCGCGTTCAACCTGCTGTCGTCCTTGGTGATGGCGGTAAAAGACAAGCAGTCGGACATTGCCATTTTGCGTACACTGGGGGCCAGCCCTGCCGAGGTCGCCCGTATTTTTCTGGTGCAAGGGTCACTGATAGGCATTCTGGGCACGGTGCTGGGCGTGGGTTTCGGAACGCTGGTGGCCTACAACATTGACATTATTGTTCCGTTTATCGAGCGCCTGATGGGAATCCAGTTTCTTCCCCAGCAAATCTATTTCATTTCGGAACTGCCCTCCAATCCCCAGTTGGCCGATATCGCGGTGATCGGAATCACATCGCTGGTGCTGTCGCTGCTTGCCACCCTGTATCCCAGCTGGCGCGCCTCCAGCCTGCAACCTGCCGAGGTACTTCGCCATGACTGAAGCCGCCATTCACCGGGTGATCAGCGCCCGCAATCTGGTGAAAAGCTATCGCGAGGCCGGCCAGGACATTACCGTATTGCGCGATGTCAGCCTGCATGTGGATGCAGGCGAGATGGTGGCGATTGTCGGTGCATCGGGGTCGGGTAAAAGCACATTGCTGCACATGCTCGGCGTGCTCGACACGCCCACCCGCGGCAGCGTGCTCATCGACGGGCGGGAAACCCATGCCCTGACGGAAAAGGAGCGCAGTGTGTTGCGCAATCGCCGCCTGGGCTTTGTGTACCAGTTCCATCATTTACTGTCGGAATTTTCGGCGCTTGAAAACGTGGCCATGCCGCTGATTGTCCGGCGCGAACCCCGGTCTCAGGCCTTGCTGGCTGCCCGCGAAGTACTGGATCAGGTGGGGCTTGCCGAGCGGGTTACGCATTATCCCGGCCAGTTGTCCGGAGGCGAGCGTCAGCGCGTGGCCCTGGCTCGTGCCCTGGTAACCCGACCGGCCTGCATTCTGGCCGACGAACCCACCGGCAACCTGGATCGCGAGACGGCCGAGCACATGTTCGATCTGCTGGTGCGCGTGAACCGTGATTTCGGTACGGCGTTTGTCATTGTTACCCATGATGCCGCGCTGGCATCGCTGGCGCACCGGCAGCTGGCCATGGAAAAAGGACGCCTGGTTGACGAGGATGCTGATTGATACCCATTGTCATCTCGATGCCGCCGAATTCGACGCCGATCGCGAAGCGGTGATCGCACGCGCGGCCCAGGCGCGGGTAGGCGGTATGGTGATCCCGGCGGTTGACGTGGCCGGTTTTGAGCGTGTGCGCGCCCTGGCCCATCGCGTTCCCGGTGCCGGCTATGCCTTGGGGATTCATCCCCTGTATACGGGGCAGGCGAACGTCGACGACTTGCAGATTCTGGAACGCGCCATCGAGCTGTCGCTGCACGATCCGAAGTTCGTGGCCGTAGGAGAGATCGGCCTTGATTTTTTTGTGCCGGAATTTGCCCAGGAGCCTTTGCGCCGCCGCCAGATCCTTTTTTACCGGCAGCAGCTTGATCTGGCCCGCCGTTTCGGGCTGCCCGTTATTGTGCATGTGCGTCGCTCCCAGGATGAGCTGCTGAAACATTTACGCCAGGGCGTGGCGGTTGGCGGTATTGCTCACGCCTTCAATGGCAGCTTTCAGCAGGCCCAGCAATTTCTTGATCAGGGCTTTGCCCTGGGGTTTGGCGGCGCCATGACCTTTGAGCGGTCATTGCAGATTCGCCGCCTGGCAGCCGGGCTGCCCTTATCCGGGCTGGTGCTGGAAACCGATGCCCCCGACATTCCGCCTTCATGGCTGGGCGGGCCGGGCAAACCCCGCGAGCGCAACGAGCCCTGCCAGGTGCGCCGCATTGCCCAAACCCTGGCCGGGCTGCGACAGTTGTCCGTTCAGGAACTGGAGACCGCCACGTTTGCGAACGCGGTGCGAGTGCTGCCCCGGTTGCCCGGCGCGGTGTCGGCCGGGTAGAACTGCGCGTCATAACCGGATCACAGAGTGTCTGGGCAGTGGCAACGTCACGCAGTAGTCTGACCCTTTTAGTACAGGCGTTCTATGACGGGGCGATTGAGTCTGTTGGCCTTTGTGGCAGGCAGCGCGACAGTGCAGCTGTACCCGCAACTGCCTGCGTGGGCCACGGTATGGGCGTGGCTTACTCCGGGGTTTGCGCTGCTCGCCGTTGGCTGGACCAGGGCGGGCCCCGCTGTGCGGGCCGCCTGCTTGTTGCCGCTGTTGCTTATGGCCGTTGGCCACACCAGCACTCTGTATCGCGCCCACGATCGTCTGTCCGACCGTTTGCTTCCCGGGAACGAAAACCAGGTGTCCCGGCTGGTGGTGCAGGTGGCCGAGCTTGTTCGTCTGTCGCCCGATAGCCGTCAATTCACTGCCGACGTGCTGTCGTCGCGTCCTTCGGGCGTGCCGCGCCGTATTGTGGTGACATGGAATGCACCGGGGGTCTGGAGCCCCTTTGTGCGCCGTATTTCCGACGGCTTTGTGTTTCCCGATATCAAGCCCGGCCAGCGCTGGCGTATGGCGGTTACCCTGCGCACGCCGGTGGCATTGCGCAACCCGAATGGCTTTGACCGGGAGGCTTACCTGTTTGCCCAGGCAGTTCGGGCGGTGGGTGCGGTGCGAGGCACGCCCGAGCTCGTCGGCGACAGCCCGGCAGGAAGCGTTTCGCTGGCCGCCGAGCGCGCCAGGCATGTGCTGCGCGAAGCGATGCTGCCCCATCTTTCCGGTTTGCGTTACGGTGCCGTGCTTCTGGCGCTGGCACTGGGGGATCAGGCCAGTGTCAGTGCTGACGACTGGCAAATCTTCAATCGCACCGGAATTACCCACCTGATGTCGATCAGCGGGTCGCACGTGACCATGGTGGCGGCCATGGGGGGTCTGGCCATGCTTTTTGTATGGCGCCGCCTTCGGTGGCGCGGGGTGGCTGCTGCCGAGCGTTATCCGGCACGACTGGCAGCCGCCCTGGCCGCCCTGGCTGTGGCGTGGGTGTACTGCCTGCTGGCCGGCTGGGGGGTGCCGGCACGACGAACATTTTTCACCCTGGCGGTGGTTGCCACGGCCTACGTCGCTCGTCTGCCGCTCGATGCGTCGCGATTGCTGGCACTGGTGCTTGCCGTTGTTGTGATGGTTGACCCCTGGGCGGTCATGACCAGCGGGTTCTGGCTGTCGTTTGCCGCCGTTGGCGTGCTGTTTTCCTCGGCTCGCTGGGTGGGGCGGCCGATGTCTCCGGTACCGCTTGCGTCGGGGGCGCAACGCTGGAAGACGCTGGTGTGGGCAGCGTGTGGATTGCAGTTGGCCATTACTCTGGCCCTGGTGCCGCTGCTGGCCTTTCTGTACCACGAGGTGTCGGTGGTGTCGCCGCTGGTCAATGCCTACGCCATACCGGTGATAGGCTGGCTGGTTACGCCGTTGTCGTTGATGCTGGCTGCGTTGTCGTGTTTGCCGGGCGCCGGTCCGGCGGCTGCCGGCCTTGCATGGTTTGGAAATTTCCTGCTGGAATGGATGATGGCCCCCACGGTATGGCTTTCGCAACAGTCACAGGCCAGTCTTCCAGTGGCGGCGGCACCCATCGGGCTGATGCTGCTGGGCCTGGCGGGAGCGGTAATGGTGTGCCTGTCGCAAGGTTTGCCGGTCCGGCATGCGGGATGGCTGCTGCTGTTGCCGGCCATGGCCTGGCGACCGGAGCGCTTGCCGGAGGGAGGATGGCAATTGACGGTGCTGGATGTCGGCCAGGGGGGAGCCGCTGTTGTACGGACCCGCCACCATACGGTGCTGGTTGATACGGGGGTGCGAACCAGCCCCACCAGTGATTTAGGAGCACAGGTCATCGTGCCGTTCTTGCGGTCACAGGGGCTGTCGGGGCTGCACGACGTCGTGGTCAGCCATGCCGATCTGGATCATCGGGGCGGATTGCGCAGCGTCCTGGATGCGCTTGCCGTTGCCCGTTCGTGGACAAGCTTTCCCGTGGCCGACACGCTGCACGCCGAAGCACGACGTTTGGGCCGGGAATTCCACCCGGATCGGCTGCCGGCATCGCAAGAGCGCTGTGCGTACGGGCAGGGATGGTCGGTGGACGGCGTGCGGTTTGATTTTCTGTGGCCTGTGAGCACGGCCTCGTTTCCAAAAGCGGCAGTGACATCGTCGGTACGCAATGCCCAGGCCTGCGTCTTGCGGCTGCGCGGGAGGCATCACAGCGTGCTGCTGCCCGGCGATATCGGGGTGCATCAGGAGCGCTTGCTGGTGGAGCGCGGTCTGGAGCCAGTGGACGTGGTTCTGGCGCCGCATCATGGTTCACGCTTTTCGTCCAGTGCCCCGTTCATTCGCGCCACGCAAGCCGCCCACCTGATCGTTCAGGCAGGCGCCTGGAATCGTTACGGGCACCCGGCACCGCAAACTGTCCGAAACTGGACAGCGGCCGGCGCCACCGTGTGGCGCACCGATGCGCAAGGAGCGATTACCGTTCGTTCCGATGCGGACGGTTTGCACATACACAGTGAGCGGGCGCTGTTCCCTCGATACTGGCAGTGGCGGATGCCGGGGCATGCCAGTACCGCTACAATGAATCCCGGGTAGCCGCATTTCGGTGCGGTGCATGCACGAACGAAGGATAGTGTTTTATGACTCTGGATACCGATCAGCCTCGCTTGAACTATGTGACCTGCGCCAGTCCGGCCGGAGCGCACCGCATGGCCTATTGGGAGTGGGGCGATCCCCGCAACGACCGCGTCCTGGTGTGTGTGCACGGCCTGACCCGCACCGGTCGCGACTTCGATGAGCTGGCCAAACGCGCCAAGGACTCATACCGGGTCGTGTGCCCCGACGTGGTGGGGCGCGGCAAGTCCGACTGGCTGGTCAAGGGCAGTGGTTATATCGTTCCCCAGTATGTGGCCGACATGCTGACCTTGCTGGCGCGGCTGGCGCCGTCTACCGTTGACTGGGTGGGTACGTCGATGGGCGGTATCATTGGCATGCTGGTGGCCGGCATGCTGGATTCTTCGCCGGCGCGCCGGCCCGACCGCAACGGCTACGGGCTGCCTGAAACCGACAACCTGCATATTCGTAAAATGGTGTTGAACGATGTCGGGCCCACACTCACACTGGAAGGTTTGCAGCGTATTGCCACCTATGTGGGTCAGCCGGGCCGCTTTTCGTCGTTCGAACAGGCGGTTGACTACGTCAAAGACGTATCCGCCGGTTTCGGCAGGCACACCGACGACGAATGGCGGGAGCTTACCCGCTATGTTGTCGTCAAAGACGGCGATGACTGGGTGAAGCATTATGATTTGCGTATTGCCGAACCGTTTGCCCAGCAAACCCTGGAACTGGTGCAGGCTTCGGAAAAGGCCCTGTGGGGCGCTTACCAGTCTATCCGGTCTCCCTTGCTCATTCTGCGCGGTGAACACTCTGATCTGTTTGCGGCCGATGCGGCACAACAGATGGTGCAGCGCCACCCCGATGCGCGTTTGCACACGGTGGCCGATACAGGTCATGCCCCCAGTTTGCGCTCGGCCGACCAGTGCAATGCGGTACTGTCGTTTCTGCAAAGTACGTGAAGGAGATTTCAATGAACGCCGACTTACACTGCCACTCCGTCGTGTCCGACGGGGTGTTGACGCCGCAGGCATTGGCCGAACGCGCGCATGCCAATGGCGTTCAGTTGTGGGCTCTGACCGATCACGACGAGGTGGCCGGCATACCTGCGGCCCGCCAAGAGGCGCAGGCTTTGGGCATGCCGTTCGTTGCGGGTGTTGAAATTTCGGTCACCTGGTCGGGCCATACATTGCACGTGCTGGGCCTTGGCATTGATGAAACCAACCCGGCGCTGGTCAGTGGTCTGGCCGGGGTGCGCAGCGGGCGCGCCGATCGAGCCCAGGAAATGGGCCGTCGCCTGGCGTCGCTGGGAATAGCCGGCGCCTATCAGGGAGCGCTGGAGCGTGCATCCAATCCGGCCCTGGTCAGCCGCACCCATTTCGCCCGGCACCTGCTGGACAACGGAGTGTGCCGCACCATGCAGGAAGTTTTCGACAAGTATCTGGGTGAAGGCAAGCCGGCGTATGTGCCCATGCAATGGTCGTCGCTGGAGCAAGCCATGGCCTGGATACAGGGCTCCGGCGGTCGGGCGGCCATTGCCCATCCCGGGCGCTACGACTATTCACCGTTGCAGTTCGATGCGTTGTTCGAGCAATTCCGCGATCTGGGCGGGGTGGGTATCGAGGTCGTGACAGGCAGTCACACCCCGGATCAGTACCTCGATTACGCGCGTGTGGCCAGGCATTATGGTTTCCTGGCTTCGCGTGGGTCCGATTTTCATAGCCCCAAAGAGGGCAAGCTGGATCTGGGGCGTTTGCCGCCCCTGCCTGCGGGGCTCACGCCAATATGGCATGACTGGGTTTGACAGGCGGCAATGAGCAAGGCATTTGTCAAAGAGTCGGAAGACGACGACGAGGATTTGGGGCCGGAAGCCGTTCGCTTGCCCGCCGGCACCAAGAACTACATTACGCGCACAGGCTATCAGCAGCTGCGTGACGAGCTCATGCAGCTCATGAATGAAGAGCGGCCC
>JBFWLP010000106.1:0-10817 GCA_050252075.1 Burkholderiaceae bacterium
GAAGACTGAATAGCTGACCTGTTGCAATACCATGATGGCCACCTGGGCGATAAGCAGCAGCACCAGCGGTGAAAAATCAATGCCGCCCAGATTCGGCAAGGCGCGGCGGATAGGGTTCAGCAGGGGGGCCGTGAGAGTCTGCAGTACCGGCATTACGGGCGCCATGGGATTAACCCACGACAAAATCGCCTGGATCAGCGTTGCCCAAAGCAGCACATTGAATGCCCATCGAAATGCGGTGACCACTCCGGCCAGCAGCGCCGGGCCTATCATTTGCACAGTGGGTGTCTGGCCGGTGAGTGCCATCCAGGTTATGAGCAGATACAGCACCGCGGTGACCCAGCAGGCCAGCAGGCTGGGCCAGTCGAGGCGATTGCCGGCCGGCACCACTTTGCGTAAAGGCTGCACCAACCAGTTGGTAAGGCGCAAAATGGATTGCACGTAGGGGTTGAACGGATGAATGCGTATGGCGAAAATCCAGGCACGCACAATCAGTGCGATGCCAAACAACGAAAAAATGATGTTCAGTAGAAAAAGCAGAATATTGCTGACCATGACCCTGGTGCCTTAGGAAAAGAACGTGCCCATTGTCGCATGATAGGCAACGAAAAAGCAGCCATGAAAAACACCCCGAAGGCCGGACGGGTGTCCAGCCTTCGGGGTGCGGTTCACATGCTGCGGTACTTGCGGCGATTTTCCGGTGCGCAAGCAGCGGCGCCGGAAAACGGTCGTGCTTTGGTCAGGGCCGGTTGCCGGTGGGGAACGGCCATGATGCTGCAGGGTTGACGTCTTTCTTGGCGGCGGTGCCTTTGCCTGCGGCCGCCTTGCTGGCTTTGGCCGCTGCCTTCTTGGAGCCGCCCGCCGATGCCGCTTTGGCCGCCGGCTTGGCGGGTGCTGCTTTTGCGGGTGCTGCCGCTTTCTTGGCCGGAGCTTTTTCAGCGACTGCCTTCTTCACGGCGGCGGCTTTTTTGGCAACGGCCTTTTTCGCCGGCGCTGCTTTTGTGGCCGCTGCTTTCTTTACGGCAACCGCTTTCTTGGCCACGGTTTTCTTCACCGCCGTTGCTTTTTTCGCAACGGTTTTCTTGGCCACTGCTGCTTTTTTCACAGCGGTTTTCTTGGCAACGACCGCTTTCTTCACGGCCGTCTTTTTGGCAGCAGTTGCCTTGGTGGCGGCGGTTTTCTTGACGGCCGTGGCTTTCTTGGCAACGGCTTTAGTGGTGCCGGCTACTTTTGCGGCCACTTTTTTCACTGCTTTCGTTGCGGCGGTTTTGGTGGCAGCGGCTGTGGACTTCTTGGCTGCTGTTTTCTTTACGGCGACTTTCTTGGTTGCGCTAGCCTTTGTGGCGGGTTCGGCTTTTTTTGCGGCTGCCTTTTTGGCTGTGGCCATAATGATGCTCCTTGAGAATGAATCGAAGAGAACGTCCACCCATTTGATATGGCCCCCACAAGACCGGGTGCGACCCATCTCAAATGGCGCATGCGTGCATGGAAAGCCCATGCACGGGTAAGTCTAACGTAAGCATCTGAGCTATCCAAGCATTATTCCCAGCTAAGTGCTCCTCCGGTCTGATATTCAATGACTCTTGTCTCAAAAAAGTTGCGTTCCTTCTTCAAGTCGATCATTTCCGCCATCCAGGGGAATGGGTTTTCTTCCTGGGGGTACAGCGCCTCAAGGCCGATTTGCTGGCAGCGACGGTTGGCAATAAAGCGTAAATACGATTTGAACATGCCCGCATTCAGCCCTAAAACACCGCGTGGCATGGTGTCTTCCGCATAGGCATATTCAAGGGCCACGGCTTGCCGGAACAGTTCGCGCAGTTCTTCGCGGAACTCCGGTGTCCAGAGATGGGGGTTCTCAAGCTTGATCGTGTTGATGAGGTCGATACCGAAATTGCAGTGCATGGATTCATCGCGCAGAATATACATGTACTGTTCGGCGGCGCCCGTCATTCTGTTTTGCCGGCCCAGCGCCAGTATTTGGGTAAAGCCAACATAAAAGAACAGGCCTTCCATCAGGCAGGCAAATACCACCAGCGATTTCAGCAACGTTTGGTCGGCTTGCGGCGTACCCGTTTTAAAGTTCGGATCGGCAATGGCATTGATGAAAGGAATCAGGAATTCGTCTTTGGCGCGGATCGACGGCACTTCGTTGTACGCGTTGAATATTTCGGATTCGTCGAGATCCAGGCTTTCTACAATGTACTGATAGGCGTGCGTGTGAATGGCTTCCTCAAAGGCCTGGCGCAGCAGGAACTGGCGGCATTCGGGGGCAGTGATGTGGCGGTAGGTACCCAGCACAATATTATTGGCAGCCAGCGAGTCGGCCGTCACGAAGAAGCCCAGATTGCGTTTGACAATGCGGCGTTCGTCGTCGGTAAGGCCGTTGGGGTTCTTCCATAATGCAATGTCGCGCGACATGTTGATTTCTTGCGGCATCCAGTGGTTGGCGCAAGTTGCCAGATATTTTTCCCAAGCCCATTTGTACTTGAATGGCACCAGCTGGTTGACATCGGTTTGCCCGTTGATGATGCGCTTGTCGGCGGCTTTCACACGGCCGCTTGCGCCGGCTGCAGGTGACGCAGCAGCGGGTGCGGAGGGGGTGGCAACGGGGCGGTCGTTGAACGCGGAGGCGTTGTCCGGGCGACCGGGTTGGGTGCGTGTCGCAGGGGTGGCCGGGGCGGTTGCGGGTGTGGGCTCGTCATCCCAGGAAAGCATAGTGTGAGCTCCTTGATCCCCCGGCGGATACCGCCGGGGTACGTAATTAGAGGTTGCAGAAAAAGGCAGGACGGCGGCGGCTTACTGGCACGCTTCGCATTCCTCGAAGCCTTCGTCGCCCGGGCGCAGGGTGCATACGGCACCCACGATCTCGGGTTCCGGCTGTGGCGGTGCCGCCGAAAAACCTGTGCCCGGTGCCGATGGTGCGGACGACACCGCATTGAGCTCGCCGCCGCGCCCGGTGGATTTCTCGGCGTTGGTGGCGCCGGTGGAGCGCAGGTAGTAGGTGGTTTTCAGGCCGCGAACCCAGGCCAGCTTGTAGATGTCGTCGAGTTTCTTGCCTGACACGCCGGCCAAGAAAATGTTCAGCGACTGCGCCTGGTCGATCCACTTCGAGCGGCGTGCGGCGCACTCGACAACCCATTGGGGATCGATTTCAAATGCGGTGGCGTACAGCTCGCGCAGATCGTCGGGAATGCGGTCGATGCGCGCCAGGCTGCCGTCGAAGTATTTCAGATCGGCGATCATGACTTCATCCCACAGGTTGCGTTCTTTCAGATCGCGGACCAGATAATCGTTGACCACTGTGAACTCGCCCGACAGGTTCGATTTCACGTACAGGTTGCGGTAGTTCGGCTCGATGCAGGGTGAGACACCGATAATGTTGGATATGGTGGCCGTGGGGGCAATGGCAATGCAGTTCGAGTTGCGCATGCCGTGCTGCTGAATGTGGGCGCGCAGGCCGTCCCAGTCCATGCTGCTGCCCATGTCGATTTCAACGTAGCCGCCCCGCTGGTCGCGCAGCATGGCAAGCGTGTCTTGCGGCAATATACCTTTGTCCCACAAGGATCCCCGGAAGCTGGAGTAGGGGCCGCGCTCGATGGCAAGCTTGCTGGATGCCCAGTAGGCGTAGTAGCACACGGCCTCCATGGAGCGGTCCGAGAACTCGACGGCCGCATCCGAGGCAAAGGGAACGCGCATGATTTGCAGGCAGTCCTGGAACCCCATGACGCCCATGCCCACCGGGCGATGGCGAAGGTTCGAGTTGCGCGCTTTGGGTACAGCGTAGTAGTTGATGTCGATCACGTTGTCCAGCATGCGCATGGCAATGCTGACGGTTCGTTCCAGCTTGGCGTGATCCAGTACGTAGTGGCCGTCGGCATTCTGTTTCAGGTGCGCCGCCAGATTCACCGACCCCAGGTTGCACACCGCAATTTCGGTGTCGCTGGTGTTCAGGGTGATTTCCGTGCACAGGTTGGAGCTGTGTACCACGCCAACGTGCTGTTGCGGCGAGCGGATGTTGCAGGGGTCCTTGAAGGTGATCCAGGGGTGTCCGGTTTCGAACAGCATGGACAGCATCTTGCGCCACAGGGAGGTGGCGGGGATCTTCTTGAACAGGGTGAGCTCGCCGCGCTCCACTTTTTCTTCGTAGCGCAGGTAGGCCTCTTCAAAGGCCTTGCCGTATTTGTCGTGCAGGTCGGGGCAGTCGGAGGGCGAGAACAGAGTCCATTCGGCGTTGTCCATGACACGCTTCATGAACAGGTCGGGGATCCAGTTGGCCGTGTTCATGTCGTGGGTGCGGCGACGCTCGTCGCCCGTGTTCTTGCGCAGTTCCAGAAACTCTTCGATGTCCAGGTGCCATGTTTCCAGATAGGCGCACACGGCACCCTTGCGTTTGCCGCCCTGGTTGACCGCCACTGCCGTATCGTTCACTACCTTCAGGAAAGGAACCACGCCCTGGCTTTCACCGTTGGTGCCTTTGATGTGGCTGCGCAAGGCGCGTACGGGAGTCCAGTCGTTGCCCAGTCCGCCGGCATACTTGGCGAGCAGGGCATTTTCCTTGATGGCATCGTAGATGCCGGCCAGGTCATCGGATACCGTTGTAAGGTAGCACGAGGAAAGCTGCGAATGAATGGTGCCCGAGTTGAACAGCGTGGGCGTGGAGCTCATGAAGTCGAACGACGACAGCACTTCGTAGAATTCGATCGCACGGGTTTCGCGGTCGACTTCATTCAGTGCCAGACCCATGGCAACGCGCATGAAAAATACCTGGGGCAGTTCGATGCGGTGTCCGCGCACGTGCAGGAAGTAGCGGTCGTAAAGGGTTTGCAGGCCCAGGTAGCTGAACTGAAGGTCACGATGGTGATCCAGCGCCGCGCCCAGCCGCGCCAGATCGAACTGGCCCAGTTTTTCGTCGAGCAATCCTGCTTCAATACCGGTTTTGATGAAGGAGGGGAAGTAGTCGGCATAGCGCGTGGCCATATCGGACTGGGCCACTTCTTCGCCCAGCACTTCCTTGCGGATCGTGTGCAGCAGCAAGCGTGCGGTAACCTGGCTGTAGGACGGGTCGTTTTCCACCATGGCCCGGGCCGCCAGAATGGCCGATTTGAACACTTCGTCGACGGGAATGCCGTCGTACAGATTCTTGACCGTTTCCCGCAAAATGCCGTCGGTGTCGATGGCATGGGGCAGGTTCTCGCCGGCTGCCTGTATGGTTGCGCGCAGTTTTTCCAGGTTCAGCGGCTGGGTTACGCCGTTATCAATAACATGCAGCGTCGGTTGCGGCGCCTGGCCGGCCTGGCCGTCCCGTGCGCGGGCACGCTCCTGGGCACGTTTTTCACGGTAAAGCACATAAGCACGGGCGACGTCGTGCTCGCCCGAGCGCATGAGCGACAGTTCCACCTGGTCTTGAATGTCCTCGATGTGGAAGGTGCCGCCGCCGGGCCGGTTGCGCACCAGGGCGTTCACCACTTGGGCGGTGAGGCTTTCCACCAGTTCGCGCACGCGCGCCGAGGCGGCACTTTGGCCGCCGTGTACGGCCAGAAAGGCCTTGGTCATGGCCACGGCAATTTTGCGCGGCTCGAAGTTGACGACTGCGCCGTTGCGACGAATGGTATGAAAATTGCTCCATTGGCTGGAGGCGGGGGTCTGGGACTGTTCTGTACGATACGGCGGAACCGATTCTGCGTGGGATTCAGTGGTGGACGAGGTGTGCATATAGCTTCTCCTGGGCAAGCGCGACACGCGCCGGGGCGCGCCTGATTAGCAACGATAGGGACAGAATGGTGTTACGAACGGCCTGTTGCTGAGACAACGGGTGCTGCAAGATGTTTTTCCATGTAACCACTATATATTGTGGTTTAGGTTTTTTCGAGCACTAATTGTAGTGTCTGGGCAGGGGTGGCGCAAGTAAGCAGGAAGAAATTTTCCGGCGCTCTGCAGGCCTGGAAAAATGGCCCTCAAGCCGCGAGGAACAGGCTTTTGGCCAGAATAATGATGGCAATGACGTGCAGGAAGACGCTCAGATGAATTATTTTTGAACGGCGGTGATTCAAGGTGCCGCGTGTGCCCCAGATCATGGCCACGGCGAAATGGCACAGCACACTGAAGGCCAGAATTATTTTCAGCGTCAGCAAGCCGGCAAACGGGGTGGCCAGGGGGGCGGCGAGCAGGCTGCGATAATGCCAGGCCAGCCCGATGCCTGCCCCGTACAGAGCCGCAAACACCCAGGGCATTACACGGCGGGCCTGCATGCCGATCGCACGTTCGGCGTTACGCATGCTTTGCCGATCCGCGTGGCGGTGGGCGCGTTCCAGAATGATCACCTCGAAAAAGACGGTGCCTGCGAAGGCAATGGCGGCAAAAAGATGCAGGGTGACAATTAGCGCGTACGGCATGGTCAATTCCGGAAGGCAGGGCGGTGGCAACTGAAAAGCGTTCTCATTATTTGTGTTTGCAGTCTAGTGCAGGCCGCCGGCGCCGCAGCCGGAGCCCCTGACTTGCATGGGGTTATAAGCTTGGTAAGCTATGCAGTTGTATGCAGTTGTGCGTAATGATGTCTGTGTAACGGAAGTGAAAGGGGGTGGTATGGGGTGTCGGCCGGTTTCGTTTGTTTGGCGTCACGCGGTGCTGGGTGGCTTGGTGGTCATGCTGGCGGGTTGTGCGGTCAAGCCCGGCGGGCCACAGGCGCCGAAGCAGCCTGAGCCCGTGGTGTGCAAGGCGCAGGCCGGCGCATCGCCCTTGCACGGGGCGTGGCTGAGCGTACGCAAGCAAAAAGGGGTGGCCGGCGAGCTGCATACGCTGTTTACGTTGCGGCCCGACGGCACCATGGCGTATGCAGAACGCCTGAAGCGTGGCAGAAACCCGTCGCAAGGTCTGGGTGAAACCGGGTGCTGGAACTACGACGGCAAGGTCATTACCCTGCGCACCCTGGAGTCCAATGGGGAACGGGTGAATCCCGACGACCCCATTTTCGTGAATCGCTACACCGTGCGTGGCTTAACGGCCGCCTCGCTGGTGCTGGAGCATGGCGGGGAACGGATCCAGGCAAAAAAAATGCCTCCCGACTACCGCTTGCCGCTGTAGCAAGCCGCGCGGGCTCGCCTTGGCCCTAAAGAGTGTTCAGTCGTTGCAGCACGGTGTTCCGGCCAATAATGGCCAGCACGGCCCCGATGGCGGGGGTTTGTTTTTGCCCGGTAACGGCCACGCGCAAAGGTATGGCCAGTTTGGGCATTTTCAGTTCGTGTTCGGCCAGCATGTTTTTGATCAGGCCGTCCAGCGCCTCGGTGGTCCACTCGGGCAGGGCGGCCGCCCTGGCGGCGAAGTCGCCGAGCAGGCCACAGGCCTGTGGGGTCAACTGTTCGGTGCGCAGATCGTCGGGGGCCGGCTGAAACGGCCGGCAGAACAGCATGGCGTCGTCGGCCAGCTGGTTCAGGGTTTCGGCGCGGTCTTTCAGAAGGCCCATCACCGCAGCAAGGTTCACCGCGCTCGGGTTGCCCCCGCGCTGCACGATGCGGGGCGCCACGCGTTCGGCCAGATCCTGGTCTGTGCTGTGCTTGATGTAGTGCGCGTTCACCCAGTTCAGTTTCTTGACATCCCATTGCGCCGCCGACTTGGTTAAATGGCGTGTGTCAAACCATTCGACAAGCTGTTCGCGGGAAAAGATTTCGTCATTCCCGTGGCTCCAGCCCAGACGGGCCAGGTAGTTCACCATGGCGTCGGGCAGGTAGCCCTGGGTGTCGTAGTCGATAACGCTCACCGCGCCGTGGCGTTTGGACAGTTTTTCGCCATCCATGCCCAGGATCATGGGCACGTGCCCGTATTCGGGCGGCGTGGCGCCCAGGGCGCGCAAAATATTGATTTGCCGGGGCGTATTGTTCACGTGGTCGTCGCCCCGTATGACATGTGTGATTTTCATGTCCCAGTCGTCGACCACCACGCAGAAGTTGTAGGTGGGTGTACCGTCGGGCCGGGCAATGATCAGGTCATCGAGTTCGGTGTTGTCGAAGGCGATCGGGCCTTTGACCATATCGTTCCATGTGGTGACACCGTGCTCGGGGTTGCGAAAACGTACCACGGGTTTTCGGCCCTGGGGCACCGGCGGCAGGGTCTTGCCCGGTTCGGGGCGCCATGTGCCGTCGTAGCGCGGCTTCAGGCCGGCAGCGCGCGCCTTTTCTCGCATGGCCTCGACCTCTTCCGGCGAGCTGTAGCAGTAGTAGGCCGAACCGTTCTCGAGCAGGGTGCCGATGACTTCGCGGTACCGTTCCATGCGCTGCATCTGGAAGAAAGGGCCTTCGTCTGGGGTAAGCTGCAGCCATGCCATACCGTCGAGTATGGCCTGCACAGCCTCGGGTGTCGAGCGCTCCAGGTCGGTGTCTTCGATGCGGAGCACGAAAACGCCCTGATGATGGCGTGCAAAAGCCCATGAGAACAGGGCTGTGCGGGCACCGCCTAAATGCAGGTAACCCGTGGGTGAGGGCGCAAAGCGTGTGCGTACGACAGGCGAAGTGGTGGCAGTGGTCATTGTGGTTTTCTGGCTGGACGGTATGTGACAGGGTACGTCAGAATGGCAATTGCTGACGGAAAGCTGCTATTTTAGATGACGCGCCGCCGGGTGCAGAAAACGGGACCTTGCTTCATGCTCAGACATCGACTTGCCGCGCTTTTTGAACCTCGCTCCTTGTTGGTGGTAACCGACCGCAGCCTGCCTGTCGTCCAGATGCCGCCGAAGTGGCTGCGGCCTGCGCTTACTTATGTCCATCTTCCACCGAACCAGCCGGTAACACTGCCTCGCGAACTTCAAGGTGTGCCGCCGGGCGTGCGCGTGGACCAGGCACTGGTGGGTGTCAGTGCCGATCGACTGCCCGATGTATTGCAAGCGCTGGAACCATTTCGCCCGCGCGCGGTGAATATTCTGGTCTCGGAGCACAACGCGTTGAGCCCGGACGACGACATCGCCCTGTGCCGGTCCTGGGCCTTGCAGCACGACGCTGTTCTGCTTGGACCCAGGGCATTCGGCGTGCAGCGCCCGCATCTTGGTTTGAACCTGAGCCATCAGGTAACGCCGCCGCTGGGCGGGCGTGTCGCCCTCATTGCCCAGTCCCGCTCCATTACGGCGTCGGTGCTCGACTGGGCCGAAGACATCAGCCTGGGGTTTTCGGCCGTGGTGTCAGCGGGCGATGAGGCAGGTGTCGACGTGGCCGATCTGCTCGACTACCTGGCGCTTGATGCCCGTACCGACAGCATTGTGCTGTATCTGGAAGAAACGGCGGCATCACGAAAGTTCACCAGTGCGTTGCGCGCGGCGGCGGGTGTAAAGCCGGTGGTGGTGCTGAAGGTTACGCATGGCACGCAATCGACGCCCGAGAACGAGGCTGTATTCAATGCATTGCTGCGCCGCGTGGGCGCGGTGCGTGTGCAGTTTTTCATCCAGCTGTTTTCCGCCATGAAAGTGCTGGGCTACAGCCGGCGTCCCAGCGGGCGAAAGGTGGCCTTGTTTTCCAATGGCAGCGGGCCGTCACGCCTTGCCATGGATGTCATTGGCGACGGAAGGTCCGTTTTCCGGGCCGAGCTGTCGGCGGCAACCCGCAAAACCATTCAGCAGGTGCTGGAGCCCGGCGCGGTGGTGGACAACCCGGTGGTCACTTATGCCGGCCTGCAGCCCGGTGCCCTGCGATCGGTTATTAATGCGTTGATCGCCGATTCCGGCGTCGATGGTTTGCTGGTGGTGCTGGCCCCTGATCCATTGGCCGATCTGCCGGGCGCGGCGCAGGTGCTGGCCGGCCTGGCGTCGGATTCCCGCAAGCCCATCCTCAGTTGCTTCATGGGTGATGCCAGCATGCGGGAGCTGCGCCATGTGCTCGATCGCGTTGGTGCGCCGGCCTTTCGCACGCCGGAATCCGCGGCCAGCGCCTTCGGCATACTGGGTGCCTACCATTACAACCAGACACTGGCTCAGCAAACCCTGCCGCCCGAGCCCCTGGATCGGGCGCCGCTCCTTGCCCAGGCGCGCGAGCTTCTGGCGCGGGTGCAGGCGCACAGGCGTCTGCAGCTGGACCACGACGAGTGCATGCAATTGCTGCGCTGCTTTCATGTTCCCGTGCAGGATGCCGCAACACTCCCTTTGAGCCCGTCTTCCGACGAGGCGGTTCCCATGGCGGTTCGCGTGCGCCGCGATGACCGTTTCGGGCCCTACATTACGTTCGGTTATGGCGCCGATTACGTGACGCAGGCCGTCGATGCGCTGGCGATGGAATTGCCGCCGCTGAACAGCTACCTGGCGCGTAAACTGGTTCAACGCAGCGCCATCTGGAGCGGCGTGCTTGCCCAGGAAATGAACCCGGTGGTGTTCGAGCATCTTATTGAAGCACTGGAGCGCATTTCCGAGCTCATCAGCGAGCTGCCCAACGTGCAAGCGCTTGCCATCGACCCGCTGCATTTCGATGATACCGGGCTGCATGCCGGCCGGATCCGCATCGAGCTGACGCCCCAGGCTGTGCTTGTGCTACCCGAGACCGTGGGCTACCGGCACATGGCCATTCATCCCTATCCGCGCTACCTGGTGCAGGCCAAGCAGTTTCGCGACGGGCGTGCCTGGATGCTGCGCCCCATACGGCCGGAAGACGCCGAGCCCCTGCAAAACTTTGTGCGCGATCTGTCCGATGAGTCTCGCGATATGCGTTTTGTGTCCATGCTGCGCGAACTCACACCGCGCATGCTGGCGCGCTACACCCGCATTGATTACGACAGGGAGCTGGCGCTCATTGCCACGGTTCAGGAGCCGAACCCCGAAAACCGGGGCTATCCACGCGAGGGTATTATCG
>JBFWLP010000107.1:0-10671 GCA_050252075.1 Burkholderiaceae bacterium
GCCGTGCATCTATCTGGTGGACTCCGGGGGGGCCAACCTGCCCAACCAGGACGAAGTGTTTCCCGACCGCGACCATTTCGGACGCATTTTCTACAACCAGGCCACCATGTCGGCCCAAGGCATTGCACAGATCGCGGTGGTCATGGGGTCGTGCACCGCCGGCGGCGCCTATGTGCCGGCCATGAGCGATGAATCCATCATCGTCAAGAACCAGGGCACCATCTTTTTGGGCGGCCCGCCGCTGGTGAAGGCGGCCACCGGCGAAGAGGTCACCGCCGAAGACCTGGGCGGCGGCGATGTGCACACCCGGCTCTCGGGCGTAGCCGACCATCTGGCCAACAACGATCTGCACGCGCTCAGTCTGGCCCGCAACGCCGTCGCACGGCTGAACCGCACCAAGCCCGTGCAGCTGCACCGCCAGTCGTATGCCGAGCCCCGCTTCGATCCGGCCGAACTGAACGGCATCATTCCGGCCGACACCCGCAAGCCTTACGACGTGCGCGAAGTGATCGCCCGCATTGTCGACGGCTCCGATTTCGATGAGTTCAAGGCACGCTTCGGCACCACGCTGGTCACCGGCTTTGCCCACATACACGGCATGCCTGTAGGCATCGTGGCCAACAACGGCATTCTGTTTTCCGAAGCCGCCCAGAAAGGCACGCACTTCATCGAACTGTGCTGCCAGCGCAAGATTCCCCTGGTATTCCTGCAGAACATCACCGGCTTCATGGTGGGCCGCAAATACGAAAACGAAGGCATTGCGCGGCATGGCGCCAAGATGGTGACGGCCGTCTCCACGGCAGCCGTGCCCAAGTTCACCGTGATCATCGGCGGCTCGTTCGGCGCCGGCAACTACGGCATGTGCGGCCGCGCCTTTAATCCGCGACTGCTGTTCATGTGGCCCAACGCCCGCATTTCCGTCATGGGCGGCGAACAAGCCGCCAGCGTCCTGGCCACCGTACGCCGTGACGGCATCGAAGCGAAAGGCGGCCACTGGAGCGCCGACGACGAGGAAGCCTTCAAGGCCCCCATTCGCGCCCAGTACGACACCGAAGGCCACCCCTATTACGCCACGGCCCGGCTCTGGGACGACGGCATCATCATGCCGTCGGACACCCGGCGCGTGCTGGCGCTGGGCCTGTCGGCCGCCCTGAATGCCCCGATCGATGACACACGCTTTGGCGTGTTCCGCATGTAATCAAGGAGTTGCCGTGTTCACTACTTTGCTGATTGCCAACCGCGGCGAAATTGCCTGCCGCGTCGCCGCAACCGCCCGCCGCCTGGGCATACGCACCATCGCCGTGTACTCCGATGCCGATGCACAGGCACGCCATGTCGCCGCCTGCGATCAGGCCGTACACATCGGTGGGGCTGAGCCCCGGGCCAGTTATTTGAGGGCCGACGCCATCCTGGATGCCGCCCGCCGCACCGGCGCCCAGGCCGTTCACCCGGGCTATGGCTTTCTGTCGGAAAACGAAAATTTTGCGCAGGCCTGCGCCGAAGCCGGCATCACCTTTGTGGGCCCACCGGTCAGCGCCATCGCGGCCATGGGCAGCAAATCGGCGGCCAAAAGCCTCATGGAAAAAGCCGGCGTTCCGCTGGTACCCGGTTACCACGGCGATAACCAGGATCCCGATTTCCTGAAACAGCAGGCCGATGCCATCGGCTACCCGGTGCTGATCAAAGCCAGCGCCGGCGGCGGCGGCAAAGGCATGCGGGTGGTGGAGTCTGCCGGCCAGTTTCACGAGGCGCTCACCTCATGCAAGCGCGAAGCGGCGAGCAGTTTCGGCGACGACAAAGTGCTGATCGAGCGCTATCTGCGCAAACCGCGACATATTGAAATACAAGTCTTCGCCGACACCCACGGCAACGGCGTGTATCTGTTCGAACGCGACTGCTCGGTTCAACGCCGTCACCAGAAAGTCATCGAAGAAGCCCCCGCCCCGGGCATGACACCCGAACGGCGCCGTGCCATGGGAGAAGCAGCGGTTGCCGCAGCGCGCGCCGTGAACTATGTGGGCGCCGGCACAGTAGAGTTCATTGCCGAGCCCGACGGGCGCTTCTATTTCATGGAAATGAATACGCGCCTGCAGGTGGAACACCCCGTTACCGAAATGATTACCGGTCACGATCTGGTGGAATGGCAACTGCGCGTCGCCGCCGGCGAGCCCCTGCCGCTCACCCAAGACGAACTGACCTTCAACGGCCACGCCATCGAGGCACGCATTTATGCCGAAAACCCCGACAAAGGTTTTCTGCCCTCGATAGGCACGCTGACTACCCTGAGTTTTCCGGCGCATGCCGCCTTTGTGAACGGCGATGTGCGCGTCGACGGCGGCGTGGGCGCCGGTGACACCATTTCCCCCTACTACGACCCCATGATCGCCAAGCTGATTGTGCGCGGCGCCGATCGCCGGCAGGCCTGCGCACGCCTGGTACAGGCACTGGGCGAAATTGAATGTGTGGGCCTGCAAACCAACATCGCTTTTTTGCGCCGTCTGGTTCAGGACGAGGCCTTCGCCAATGCCGACCTGGACACCGGACTGATCGAGCGTCGCACCCCCCAGCTCTTTCCTGCGCCCCAACCTGCGTCAACGACAACGCAGGCCCTGGCCGTGGCCGCCCTGATGGCCCAACGCGGCCTGCTGCACTCCACAACAGCGCGCAACCGCGCCCCGGCAGATCCCTGGGCGGCGACAGACGGCTGGCGGCTGGCCGGCCACTATCACCAGGTCTTTGAGTTTCTGGACCAGGGCACCCTGGTGCAAATCGCCGTGGAACGCGACGGCGCCTGCTGGTATTTGTGCAGCGGCACCAACCGTCAGACCTTTGAATGGGACGCCACGGCCACGGCTCCCCATCGATACGCGGTGCGAATCCGGCTGGACGGCAACGATGCGTCTGCCGGCGTCATCAGCCGCAATGAAGACATTCACGTTTTCCTGGACGGCAATGTGTGGGTGCTGCAACACCACGACGCCGTCGAGCATGCTCAAGACGATGCCACCGACCACGGCGGCAGCCTGACCGCGCCCATGCCCGGCAAGATCATCGCGCTCGCGGTCAAGACGGGCGACACCGTGAAAAGCGGGGACACCTTGCTGGTCATGGAGGCCATGAAAATGGAGCACACCATCTGTTCACCCGTTGACGGCGTGGTTCAGGAGATTTTCTTTGCGCAAGGTGACCAGGTTGCCGACGGCGCGGAGCTGCTCGCCATTGCACAGGAATAGAATAAGCCGTCCGGGGGCCTAGCCCCCGGAGCAACGGCACAACCGGGCGATGCGGCTAGCCATTGCCGCGAACGGCCCCTCTTTTTTCCAGCGCATCAATCGCCTGGGCATCGTAGCCGAGATCGGCCAGAATACGGCGGGTATCTTGCCCGATGGCGGGCGTGCCGGGCCGATCCGCCGAAGGCGGGCTGCTCGTTTTGAACCCGGGACCCGCCGTGAGGACGGTGTGGTCGTCGGAGCCCAGCTCGGTAAACGGCAAGTCGAAATCACCGTTGTCACGTGCCAGATCAAGAAACTCCTCGACCGTACGCACGCGTGCCGCCGGCACCCCTGCCGCATTCAGTTTCTCTTCCAGTTCGTAGCTCGACCACTCTGAAAAGGCCTGGTTGAAAGCCTCCTGGACGGCATCATAGTTTCGGGAAATGACAAAACCCGCACCGGGCGAATTGAACAACTCCAGATCAAACAACTCGGGATCGTTGTACAAGCGGCTCAAGCCCACCAGATCTGCCGTTTTACGGAATTGCGGCGGCGTGTTGGCCGCCAGCGAGATCCAGCCATCGGCACACTTGAACACCGACGCGGTCGGGCTGCCGCTATACCCACGGTTGCCCATACGTTTGACCGGCTTCTTGTCGGAAAGATAGTTGTTCACCAGCGGATACATAAGTGTCAGCGCCGATTGCACCAAAGAGGCATCAATACGTTCCCCCTTGCCGTGCACTTTCTTCTGCAGGACCGCCCCCAGAATGGACATGGCCGCCAGCATGCCGGTGGCCACATCAACCACCGGAAAACCTATTTTCATGGGCGGTGCATCGGCACCTTCGCCCTGCGTCATGTTCAGGCCGGTCAGCGACTGCACGACGGCATCGTACCCGCCGCGCTTTGACCACTTGCCGGTCTGGCCAAAGCCCGAAATCGAGCAATACACAAGATCGGGCTTGATCTTGACCAAGGCCTCGTAATCGAGCCCGAACTTCACCAGCGTACCGGGCGTGAAATTCTCGATGAACACGTCGGCCGACAGAATGAGGTCTTTCAGAATCTGAAGGGCCTCGGGATCCTGGATGTCCAGGGCGATGGAACGCTTGCCGGCATTCAGCGAAACAAAGTCCGTGGACTGTTTGCCGTTGTTGGTGTAACGCAGAACGTCGCCGCCCTGGGTACGTTCCACCTTGATCACGTCGGCGCCCATAGTAGCCAGATAGAACGATGCCATCGGACCGGCCATCACGTGCGACATGTCAATGACGCGTATCCCTTCAAGAGCCCTCATGCCGTTCCCCGTGCTTAGTCGACTTTCGCGGCCGAGGCTTTCACCACCTCGTCCCACATGGCGTACTGCTCACGCACCAGCGCCTCGGCCTGCTCGGGCGTGGAATACCGCACCGTGGCATTGGACTTGGCCAGGCGCTCTACAAACGCGGGATCGGACAAGATCTTCTTCAGTGTGGCGTTCAGCTTGTTGATGATCGCCTTGTCGGTACCCTTGGGCACCACCATCATGAACCAGGCCGTCATGGTGAAATTGGGAGCCCCGGCTTCGATCATGGTGGGCACATCGGGCAGAACGCCGATCCGGTCGGCGCTGGTGGCCGCCAAAATCCGCAGCTTGCCGGCCTCGGCCAGAGGCATGATGAGCGGCGGCGTGTCAAAGCCGATATCAATACGGCCGGCCGCCAGATCCTGCATGGCACGCGGGCTGCCCTTGTAGGGAACATGGGTCATTTGAACGCCTGTCTGTTTTTGCAGCAGCATCATGCCCATGTGCGCCAGCGACCCGTTGCCCGGTGAGGAAAAGTTGATTTTCCCGGGATTTTCCTTGGCATAGTTCAGAATGTCGTCCAGGCTTTTGAACGGCGATTCGGTATGGGTTGCCAGTACAAACGGCATTTCCGCCACCACGCCGACAAAATCAAAATCCTTGAACGTGTCGTACCGCATGTCATCGTACAAATGCGGATTGATCACCACGCCGGCCGGTGTGGCCAGCATCATGGAGTAGCCGTCGGCCCCCTTGTCCTTCAGGTGCGTGAGCGCAATACTGGTTGCCTGGCCGGGTTTGTTTTCCACCACAATCGACTGGCCCAGCTCTTTGGCCATGGCATCGGCCACCAGGCGCGACATAATGTCGGTTGCCTGGCCGGCCGGAAAACCAACCACCATCGTGATGGGTTTATTGGGGTAATCGGTTTGCGCAACGGCGCTTGTAACGCAGAACAGCGCCGCCATGACGCCCAGCCATTTTTTTGCCAATCCCATCATCATTCTCCTTTGCGAGTTCACCACGTACGGTTGGAACCTTGTCCCGGTTCTTTCATTTTTCATTGTTCATGCTATTGATTTTTAGCTTAGCAACGAAAGGCCTGTTCCAGACACTCATGAACCGGGATATCAGCTATGCAGATTCAAGATAGCATGGAAAACCGGGGCCTTATCGCTAGCTGCTATTTCCTTCCAAGGCACAGGCATAAGGGTCAGCAGCGGACCGCACCCCGCTCCTGCAAGGCCGCGATGTCGGCATCGCCAAGGCCCAGCTCCCGCAGAAGTTGCCGGGTGTCCTGGCCGATACCGGGCGTTTGGGCACGCGCCGGCGCAGCGGCATGCATGCTCTTGAACCCCAGGCCCGTTGTAACAACCTCATGATCCTCGGATCCCAGCGTTGTCCAGGGTAAATCGATATCACCGCTTTCACGTGCCCAGTCGACAAATTCCTCGACGCTGCGAACCCGCGCAACCGGCACGCCCAGGGCGCTCAACTTGTCTTCAAGCTCCTGGCTGGACCAGATAAGGAACGCCTGGTTGAAAGCTTCCTGCACGGCATCATAATTGCGCGCAATCACAAAGCCGGCATCGGGGGAATTGAACAGCTCAAGATCAAACATATCCGGGTCTTTATAGATGTGGCTCAAGCCCACCAGATCGGCCGTTTTACGTAACTGGGCCGGCGTGTTTGCCGCCAGCGAAATCCAGCCGTCGGCGCACTTGAACGCGCAAGCGGTCGGGCTGCCGCTGTAGCCCCGGTTGCCAATGCGCCTGACCGGTTTCTTGTCGGTGACATAGTTGGTAACCAGCGGGTACATCAGCATCAGTGCCGACTGCACCATCGAGGCATCGATCCATTGTCCCGTGCCTTGCTGCTTTTTCTGCAACACGGCGGCCATGATGGCCATGGCACCCAAGGCACCGGTGGTGACATCCACCACCGGAAACCCTATCTTCATGGGAGGCGCATCGGCTCCCTCACCCTGGGTCAGGGTCATGCCGGTGAACGACTGAATCACGGCATCGTAGCCACCCCGCTTGGCCCATTTGCCGGTTTGCCCGAAACCCGAAATCGAACAATAGACAAGATCGGGCTTCAAGGCAGAAAGCGATGCGTAATCAAGCCCGAACTTCGCCAGCGTGCCGGGCGTGAAGTTTTCAATGAAGACGTCGGCGGTTTTGATAAGGTTTTTCAGTATGTCCAGAGCTTCCGGATCATTCAGGTTCAATGAAATTGACCGTTTTCCGGCATTCAGCGAAACAAAATCGGTCGACTGCTTGCCATGATTGGTGTAGCGCAATACGTCGCCGCCTTGTGTGCGCTCGACCTTGATGACATCGGCACCCAGGCTGGCCAGATAAAAAGACGCCATGGGCCCTGAAATAACGTGCGACATATCAATCACCCGCACGCCGTTTAATGCATTCATACTCAAACTCCGAAAAGAAAAACGCGGTACGTCAGCCGCCCGGCATATCCGCCGAACGTCAGTCAGCCTTGACACCGGCTGTGGCTATCACCTCTTTCCATAGCCCGTACTGGGCACCCAGGAAGGCCGCTGAATCGTTGACATTCAAATAGGCCGGAATCGCGCTGGTTTGCGATAGCCGCTCGACAAACGCCGGGTTGTCGAGCATGGTTTTAATGGCCGAATTCAACCGCTGGATAATGGCCGGATCCACCCCCTTGGGCAACACCAGCATGAACCAGGCAGTGAGTGTGAACTTTTCGGCCCCCGACTCGATCATGGTGGGTACCGACGGGTGACTGGGCAACCGTTCATTGCTGGTGGTGGCCAGAATTTTCAGCTTGCCGGCCTGTGCCAGCCCGCCAATGACAACCAGCGTGTCAAACCCCACATCGACCCGCGCTGCAGATAGATCCTGCATGGCGCGCGGGCTGCCTTTGTACGGAACGTGGGTCATGGTCACGCCCGCCTGCTTTTGCAGCAGAACCATGCCCAGATGCGGCAGCGAGCCGTTTCCGGACGAGGAAAAATTCAGCTCCCCCGGATGAGACTTCGCGTGGGCCAGCACGTCTTGCCATGTGGCAAAGGGCGACGTCGCCGGGGCGGCCAGTACCAGCGGCATCTCCGCCACCAGTCCGGCCACATCGAAATCCTTGAAAACATCGTAACGGAGGTCGCCGTAAACATGGGGATTGATCACCAAACCCGCAGGGGTCGTGAGCATCATGGTGTAACCATCGGCGGGCTGGTCTTTCAGATGCCGCAGCGCCATGCTGGTGGCCTGGCCGGGCCGGTTTTCCACGATAATGGTTTGCCCGAGCTCCCTGGACAAGGCTTCGGCCACCAAACGCGACATAATGTCCGTGGTTTGCCCGGCCGGAAAGCCCACCACCATGGTGATGGGCTTGTCGGGGTAGTCGGCCGCAGCCACCGCCGTATGCATCCACAACGCCATTCCCAGCAGCGTTGCCCAGCGTCGAATTTTGCACATGATTGTCTCCTTTCGTTAACAGCCGGCCGTCGTGAATCGACAAATAGCCACCGAACCCGTTCGCAGGCTTGCCGCCCGATTCTATTTTGATTAGCTTAACAACCAATCAGATATCCAGAAACAGACTATCCAAGATATCAGCTATGCAAAACAAAGATGGTAACGAAATGCTGGACCTGGCGGCGCTGCGATACTTCCTTCACGCAAGCGAGCACGGCAGTTTTACCAGCGCCGCCGTGGCGCACGGCCTGACACAATCGGCCTTCAGCCGGCATATCAGCCAGCTGGAGCAAACGCTGGGGGGCCAGCTGTTCCATCGCACCGGGCGCGGCATCACCCTCACCCAGCGAGGCCGCCGGCTGCTGCCAACGGCCCAGCGGCTGCTGCACGATGCCGACCAGTTGGTCAGAAGCATGACAGCCTGCCATGATGAGCTGGAAGGGGTGGTGAATCTGGGGCTGGTTCCCGGCGTATCGCACCCCATCGTGGGCCAGCTGTTCAACCGCCTGAAGCGCACCTACCCGCGCTTGCGCCTGAGCGTGACAGAAAGCCACAGCGGGGGAATAGAGATCTTGCTGTCGCAGGGGCACATTGATATCGGGGTGTTCAACCGGTACCGCCCCTCGCGAACCGGCGACCGCCGGCTCGCGGTACTGCAGAACGATATGGTGCTGGTGGGCACCCGGCTGCAACAAGACACCATTACATTTCGCCAGGCTGCCGAGCTCCCGCTGGCCTTGACCCGCACACCCAACAGCCTGCGCTCGTACATCGATGAAATTGTGGCCCGCCAGAGGCTGGCACTGAATATTGTGTTTGAAGCAACGCCCGGACTTGCCATGACAGATGCCGTGCTTCACGGCGACGTTTACACCATCGTGCCCGCCCACGCGGTACGCAGCCTGTGGCAACTCGGAACCGTGCGGGCCGCCCGCCTTACGCATCCGATCATCCGGCAGGTGACCCTGATCGAAACCACAAAACACCATCCGATCAACCTGGCCACCCGCGTCGTGCTTCAAGAGCTTACGCTGCTGTTGCGCGAACTGGCCACCACCCTGGAACCCGCACGCTAGCCACCGCCTACCGGCTCATGCCCCGCGCCTGGATTTCCCACAGGCCGGCCACTTTCCCCTGGCGTACGCCCACCAACGTAGTGTGCAAATTGAACGTGGGGTCAACGTGGGAAGGGATCAGGGCCAGTTTGGCGCCAAGTTCGGGCGCCGATGCACCGGCATCAACGGCCAGCACGGTGTGCTCGTCGCTGAGCGATACGCACTTCAGCCCAGCCGCCCCCGACACGCCGGGCAAACCGCTTTCCCCGCTCATGGACTTCAGCCCGGCGTCCATGACCACACGCTCGGCCGTAGGTACGCTGATCACGGTGGACCACACAAACAGGCTGTTACGAAACGTCAGGTCATCGCCCCAGTCGTTGCTGCCGTAATCGGTATCCATAAAGGCGTAGCTGCCTGCCTGGATTTCGGTGAACTCGCCGAGTGCGGCATCGAACTCGGCCGTGCCGGTTCCGCCGCCTGAAACGACCGGGCAGGCCAGGCCGGCCTGGGCCAACGCCTGCTTCAGACGCTTCACCTTACCGGCAACTACCTCGCAGGCATGCTTACGCTGCGCGTGCGAGCGCTTGTGCTGCAACCCCCCGTGATAGGCCTGGATGCCGCCGAACGCCAGCATGGGCAGCCGGTTGACTTCGATGGCCAGCGCAACCAGGGCCTCGGGCGATTGAACCCCGCAGCGCTTCTGGCCGACATCGACATCAACCAGCACGGTCACCCGGCTGTCCGCCGCTACCAGCGCGTCGGACAAGGCACGCGCACCCGCCGGGCTGTCAACGCACACGGTGATTCTGGCGCGCTTGGCAAGTTGCGCCAGCAAGGCAAGCTTGGCCGGCCCGATGACCTCGTTGGAAATCAGTATGTCGTGAATGCCGGCGTTGGCAAAAGGGACCGCCTCTTGCACTTTCTGGCAACAAATGCCGATCGCACCCAGCGCCACCTGCCGCCGGGCGATTTCCGGGCAGCGATGGGCCTTGGCATGGGCACGCAAACGCACGCCGGCTCGCTCAAGCATGGCCTGCATGGCGCGCAGATTCTCTTCAAACGCATCCAGATCCAGCAACAACGCGGGCGTATCCACCTGTTCCAGTTTGTCGCCAACGGCGGCGGGCGGGGGAACGATCAGCGCATCACCGGTGTCGGGTGCCTGCGCGCGTGCCAACATTTCCTTATGCATACCTGTGCCTCCCGTTCGGGGTGTCCCCCAAGTTGCTCCTTGCGGCAAATCAGCGTAAAGTCTGGAGTAACTCCCGGTTTACCCTGTAGCAGTCTATTCATTTTTTATTAACGGCAACCGGAATCGCATCCCTATGTTCGATATTTTGGTTTATTTATTCCAAAACTACTATACCCCGCAGGCATGTCCCGATGCCGATGTTTTAGCACACAAGCTTGCGGCGGCCGGTTTTGAACAAGACGACATTTCCGATGCACTGGGCTGGCTGAACGGCCTGGCACAAACGATCGAACAGTGCGATACCATCGCTCAAAGCGCGCGGCCCGACAGCCAACGCGTGTACGCCGAGTACGAATACCAGGTGCTCGGCACCGATGCCATAGGCTTCATCCAGTTCCTGGAAAACTCGGGCGTGCTGCCGCCGGCCTTGCGCGAAATTCTCATCGAGCAAGCCATGGCC
>JBFWLP010000108.1:0-10548 GCA_050252075.1 Burkholderiaceae bacterium
AGCTAAATCATCGACTTAGCTGGGCTCTCTGTGTACAGCGGTGGTGCCCAGGAGAGGACTCGAACCTCCACACCTTGCGGCACATGGACCTGAACCATGCGCGTCTACCAATTCCGCCACCTGGGCAATAACGTGTATGCTACCTTACTTTCAGCAAAACTGCATTCACACGCTTATTCTAAAATACGTGCTGCCGTTACAACAATTGGCTGCTCGACTTCAGAAAGAACGCTAGTATAAACAAGTTTTTTATAAATTGGAAATCCGCTTTGAGCAAACGAGTAAAAAAAGATACAACCCGCCAGGAAACTGTGGCGGTTCAGCACGAACTGCCGCCCGATTACGACCCCGAGGTTCCCAGTCGTGAGGCGGTTCTGGGTTACTTGCGTAAAGCCAAAGCGCCGGTTTCCCTTGAAAAGCTGGCGCAAGCCCTGGGTACCGAGTTGCCTGTGTCCATGGGGTTTGACCGCCGGCTGGCCGCCATGGAGCGCGACGGGCAGATCATTGTGAATAACAAGGGCATTTTGCTCAATGCCGATGCCTTGAATTTTATTTCCGGAAAAGTCCAGGGCCATCGCGACGGCTTCGGTTTTCTTTTGCGTGAAGACGGTGGGCCCGATCTGTTTCTCGGCCCCCGGGAAATGCTCAAGGTGCTGCACGGCGATCGGGTTCTGGTCAAAATGGCGGGCGAGTACCGCGGCAAGCCCGAGGCCACCATTGTCGAGGTGCTGGAACGCCGAACCGACAAGCTGGTGGGGCGCTTTCTTAAAGAGCGCGGCGCCTGCATTGTCGTCCCCGAAGATCAGCGTATCAAGCACGACATTCTCATTCCCGCCGCCGACAGTGCGGGTGCCGAACACGGCCAGGTTGTCACGGTGCAAATCGTTCAGCAACCCACCCGGCACACCCAGCCGCTGGGTCGCGTTGTCGAGGTGTTGGGAGAAATCGACGATCCCGGCATGGAAATCGAAATCGCGGTACGCAAGTTCGATGTCCCCCACGAATTTTCACCGGGCGCCTTGGCGCAGGCTGAATCCATACCGCCCACGGTGCAATCAAAAGAGCTTGCCGGGCGGGTCGATTTGCGTGATGTGCCATTTGTAACGATCGACGGCGAAGACGCCCGCGATTTTGACGATGCTGTTTTTTGTATGCCCGTCAATCTGGGAACGGAAAGCCGCAAGCGGCCCGGCTGGCGTTTGCTGGTGGCGATTGCCGATGTCAGTCATTATGTTCGGCCGGGTGATCCGCTGGATGACGATGCCGTTGAGCGTGGCACCAGTGTGTATTTTCCACGTCGTGTCATTCCCATGCTGCCCGAGGCGCTGTCCAATGGCATTTGTTCATTGAATCCCCAGGTTGATCGGCTGGTGCTGGTGTGCGACATGGTCATTCACGCCAGTGGTGCCAAAGCGGGTATGGTGTCTGCCTACCAATTCTACGATGCCGTCATTCACTCGCATGCCCGCACAACGTATAACGACGTGTGGGCGGCCTTGCAGCAGCCCACCGGTCCGGCGGCGCAGTCCATGGCGGCAGTGGTTCCGCAACTGCAGCACTTGTACGAACTTTATCAGTTGCTGGCACAGGCGCGCATCAAGCGCGGCGCCATGGATTTCGACACGCTGGAAACCCGTATCGTGTGCAACCCGCTGGGGCGTATCGAGCGTATCGAGGCTTACACGCGCAATGATGCCCACAAACTGATCGAAGAGTGCATGCTGGCGGCCAACACCTGCGCCGCCGAGTTCATGAAGCGCAACAAGCGTCACGGCTTGTACCGTGTTCACGAAGGCCCCACCCCGGAAAAACTCCAGACATTACGCGCCTACCTGAAGAATCTGGGGCTGGCGCTCGACGGCGGCGATGATCCGTCGACCGACGATTATGCCCGCTTGCTGAATGCGGCCCGTGGCCGGCCCGATTACGAAATTATTCAAACCATGTGCCTGCGCTCGTTGCAGCAGGCGTTGTACAGCCCGGATCATGTGGGGCATTTCGGCTTGTCGTACGAGCATTATGCGCATTTCACGTCGCCCATTCGTCGCTATCCCGATCTGCTGACCCATCGCGTGATCAAAGGCATTCTTGCCGGCAGGCAGTATGTACCGGCGCTCGACGATATTTCCGAGACGGCCGGCTTGCCCCGGGGCAAGCGTGAACAGGCTATTTGGGAAAAGCTGGGGCTGCTGCTGTCGGCCCGCGAACGCCGCGCCGATGATGCCTCGCGCGATGTTGAAGCCTGGCTCAAGTGCTGGTTTGTCAAAGAGCATGTGGGAGAAGTCTTCAGCGGGCGGGTTACCGGTGTGGCCAATTTTGGCCTGTTTATCACCCTGGACTCGCTGTTCGTTGAAGGCATGGTGCACGTGTCGGAGCTGGGCTCCGATTACTTCCAGTTCAACGAATCCATGCATGAATTGCGCGGCGAGCGTACCGGTATTCGCTTCCGCCTCACCGACGCGGTGAACGTTCAGGTGGCGCGTGTCGACCTGGAAGCCCGCCGCATCGAATTTCGCCTGGTGAAAGGAACGGGGTTCAAAGAGCTGAAAGCCTCGCTGGAACAAGAGGCCGGCGCCGCCAGGCCGCGCAAGGTGAAGCGGGCGGCGCCCGCCAAGCCGGATGCCTTGAAGGGAACCACGGCCCGCCAGCGTCGCGCGACTGCCAAACGGGGGGCGCAGAGCAGCCCACCGGCCGGCAAGCCGGGTCGCTCGCGGCGAAAATAATGCCTGGACTCTAGTGTCACTGCGCCTTGTTGTTCGCCCTGGTGCCCCGGGGCCGTCAACGATGCGCTGGTGTACGGGCTAAAATAGTGACGGCGCGCGCTGGGCGCGTTTTTGCGTTCCCGAAGGAAATCTATGTCTTCTCTGCAGGTATTGGCCGGCTTTCACGCAGTGGTTGCCCGCTTGCGTTCCGCTCCAGAGACCATCAAAGAGCTGTATGTCGAGGCGTCGCGTCGCGACAAGCGTATGCAGTCGTTTATTGCACAGGCTCAGGCGGCAGGGGCGAAAGTCATGGCTGTGCCGGTGGATCGTCTTGACGGTCTGGCCAAAGGAACAAAGCACCAGGGCGTTGTCGCTCTTGCCCACGACAATCCGCTGGCCAAAGACATCGATGAAGTGCTCGATTTGCTTGAAGACAAAAACCAGCAACCGTTGCTGCTGGTGCTCGATGGTGTCACGGATCCCCATAACCTGGGTGCTTGCCTGCGCACAGCCGACGCGGCCGGGGTGCACGCCGTAATCGCCCCGAAAGACCGCGCCGTGGGTTTGAACAGTACCGTTCAGCGCGTTGCCTGTGGCGGTGCCGAAACGGTGCCTTATCTTATGGTGACCAATCTGGCGCGTACGCTACGCCATCTGAAAGAGCGCGGTATCTGGGTGGTGGGCACCGACGACCAGGCGCCTGCTGGTTTGCATCAGGTCGACGCCCGGCGGCCCATGGCCTGGGTCATGGGGGCGGAAGGCGAGGGTATGCGTCGCTTAACGCGCGATACCTGCGATGAACTGGTGACCATACCTATGCTCGGCTCTGTTGAAAGCCTGAATGTCAGTGTCGCCAGCGCAATCTGCCTTTATGAAACCGTGCGTCAGCGCACTGCCCGTTAACTTTTTCCGCGACCCGGTCGCCCAGTTCAATTATGGCCACAGAAGGCTTTACCACTTCGATTCTTCATTCCGACCGTCGCGCAGGCGCCGAACACGGAGCCGTGCACAAGCCCATGCATACGTCGGCCGAGTATGCGTTTGCCGATTCGCGCGAGCTCACTGCCGTTTTTCAGGGCAAGTCGGGGTTTTCTTACGCCCGCCAGGGCACCCCCACCACGACGGCCCTTGAGAACAAAATTACCTTGCTTGAAGAGGGCACCGGCACCGTCAGTTTTGCCACGGGTATGGCGGCGCTGGCAGCTACCTTTCTTACGCTGCTCAAAGCCGGTGACCACTTGATCACCAGCAAGTACATTTTTGGAAATACCAACAGTTTGCTGGGGACATTGATTGATTTCGGTGTTCAGATCAGTTTCGTCGACGCCACGGACATCAACGATGTCCAGGCCGCCTGGCAGCCGCAAACGCGTATGGTGTTTGTCGAGTCGCTGGCTAATCCCGGCACCCAGATTCCCGATCTGGAAGCCATTGGCCGTTGGTGCAGCGAGAAGGCGTTGGTCTATGTCGTCGACAACACGCTGGTCACCCCGCTGCTTTGCCAGGCGAAACGGGTGGGTGCCGGTTTGGTGGTGAATTCCTTGTCGAAGCATTTCGGCGGACATGGCAATGCTTTGGGCGGTGCCGTCACCGATACCGGCTTGTTCAGCTGGGAGTCGTATCCGAACATTGCGCAGGCCTACCGGAAGGGGAATCCGGCGTCATGGGGGCTGACCCAGATCAAGAAAAAAGGCCTGCGCGACATGGGGGGAACGTTGGCGTCCGAGGCGGCGCACCGTTTGGCCACCGGGCTCGAAACCCTGAAGTTGCGTATGAGCCAGGCGTGCTCAAATGCCCTGGCCCTGGCCACGGCATTGCAGTCACACCCGCAGGTGGCGCATGTCTGGTACCCGGGTTTGGCGTCGCACCCGCAGCACGAACGTGCGGCGCGGCTTTTCGACGGCCGGTTCGGCGCCCTGGTGGCTGTCGAGCTTGACCCATCGATCGATGTGTTTGATTACCTGAATACCCTTCGTGTGGCGGCGCTTGCTACTCACCTGGGCGATAACCGTACCCTGGTGCTGCCGGTGGCGCATACCATTTACTATGAAATGGGTGCGGAGCGTCGCTCCATGATGGGTATATCTGACAATCTGCTGCGAATTTCCGTGGGCATCGAGGATCCCGACGACTTGGTGCGCGACTTTATCCAGGCTTTGCCTTCTCGCGCGTAGCGCAAAGCAATGAATTGTTACATTTTATTTGCATGTGCCGCTAACCAAATGTGTTTTTAAAAAAGTCAACTGTTGTCAGCTAAAAACAAAATGGTCAATGTTTTAGCGGGTTTTCAGGGGTTTCCCGCTTGACACTACGGCCATTCAAAGGCTTAATACGGCTTAGTCAGCCAGGTGTATGCTGTCCACCATCCAGCACCCGGTTGTACTCGCCTTGTCTCATGCGGGTTGTACGCTGCTGTAGCAGCCACGTAGCGTATTTTTTAACTCACCGCCAAGTTAGCCAACCATGGGAAGAGCTTGGTGACAATAATTTCTAGGGGTACTCCTTAATGAATAAAACAGAGCTTATCGAACATATTTCAACGAAAGCCGACCTTTCCAAGGCCGACGCTGGTCGTGCGCTGGAAGCTTTCATTGGTGCCGTTAAAACAACATTGAAGAAGAAGGGCACTGTGACGCTCGTGGGCTTTGGCACATTTGCCGTATCCGAGCGCGCTGCGCGCACGGGCCGTAACCCGCGCACCGGCGAAGAAATCAAAATCAAGAAAGCGCGTGTGCCCAAGTTCCGCCCGGGTAAAGCACTGAAAGACGCCGTGAACTGACATTGCGGGTAATAGCATTCTGGAATATAGGCCGCCACGAGCGGCCTATATTTTTGCCGTCGTGGAATCGAAAGCGGGGCAGGGCCCGGTAATGGGGAAGTGCCGATACAGCCATCGGCTGGCTACACCGCAGATCACAACGGCGCCAGAAAGCCAAAAGGGGCTTTCCCGTGAAGGAAAGCCCCTGAATTCTGGCGCGGCTGGCAGGATTCGAACCCACTACCCCTTGGTTCGTAGGTTGTTAAATAATATACTGTAAATGACTGGTGAAGTCTGTTGTAGACAATCTAATCCCTTTGTTTATGCGGCTTTCAAGGTACAATCATGTCTCTAATCGTATATACCCGTTCCCATGATACGAGTCGTTTTCATGGGGCAAAAATGGGGCAAAAATGAAATGGGGGCGATATGGGGCGGATCACCAAGCTAGAACTGGACAATCTGACGCCTGCCGATGATGGCCGCATTCTGCGAGAAGACGGCGGCTTGGTGGGCAAGGTACGAGCAGGCACACGAGGCGTAACAGTCCTGTTTCGATATGATTTCTGGTTGAATGGCAAGAAACACGACTTCCGGCTTGGATCGTGGCCGAAAAAGTCCTTGGCCGATATTCGTAAGGTGCGGGATGAAGTCAAGCCGAATATCCAGCGGGGGATAGACCCCAGTGCGGCCAAGAAAGCCGAACGCATCCAGGCGCAACAGGCAGTGGCCGAAATCATCCAGCAGGCCGAGCAGGATCGAGTGGATAGTCTGACGGCACAAGACCTGTTTAACGTCTGGATCGTGGATGGTGTCGCCCGTAAAGACGGGAATGCAGAGCTGCGACGGCTGTTTACCAAGGATGTACTGCCAACTATCGGCGGCAAGGAACTGCGCAAGCTGGGTGAGGCCGACATAAGGGCCATGCTGCGCAAGCAGATGAAGCGCGGCGTTACCCGGTTGGCCGTGACGACACACAAGGAAGTCAGTCAGATGTTCGGTTGGGCAGAGAAACGCCAGCCCTGGCGGCGGTTGCTGGCCGACGGCAACCCTTGCGCCCTGGTGGAAATCAATAAGCTGTTGCCCGCCGACTACGAGGAAGAGCGCGACCGTATTCTGTCGCCGGGGGAAATCCGACAATTGGCGAACGCCTTCCAGCACATGGACAATGAGTACGCCAATGCGGCTGACCGGCGCAAGGCGACAAGGCCAGTAGACCACAAGACGCGGATAGCACTGTGGCTGTGCCTTGGTACGCTATGCCGCATCGGTGAACTGTTGTTGACACGTTGGGAGCATGTAGACCTTGATGCTGGTATCTGGTTTATTCCGCGAGAAAACGTTAAAGGGCGCAGAGGCAAAAAGCAGGAGCAAACTGTTTTCTTGTCGGATTTTGCCAAGCGGCAGTTTAGGGCGCTGCATGATTTGACAGGGGAGAGCGATTGGTGCTTTCCCGCCAAGAACCGGCGAGGTGAGGATGTGCATGTCTGCCTGAAATCTGTTTCGAAGCAGGTGGGCGACCGGCAAGTTCAATTCAAGAACCGAAGCAAGCCGCTAAAGGGCCGAGCATTCGATAATTCTCTTGTGCTGGCGGACGGAGCTAATGGCGATTGGACACCGCACGACCTGCGGCGCACCGGGGCCACAATGATGCAGGAACTTGGCGTATCACTCGATGTTATCGACCGTTGCCAGAATCACGTCCTGGCCGGATCGCGGGTACGACGGCACTACCTTCACCATGATTACCGAGATGAAAAAACCGAAGCATGGCGCAAGCTGGGCGACCGATTAGACGCCATTCTGGCCGGTGGCGCGGAAATCGTGCAGCTACGGCGGGAGGCGTGATTATGCGCCATGCGGCCAACGTTCCGACCAGAGCCGAAATGCTCAAAACTATCCAGATTTATGCCAGCCCTATCCCCGCTGAATTGTTAAACAAGTTTACGCGGGACGTGCTGCTATTGAATTCGCCGGAGTATGCCGACTACAGGCCGTGGGAAATGGCTGGCGATGAAATTGACGATGGATACATGGACGATTTGACCGGCCTGTTGTCATTGATAAGGGAAGTATGGCTTTGGCGCGACATGCAGATTGACGCTGGTGCTCGTTCTGTTGCGGGCAGGTGGCTGAATGGATTCACCAGCCTGGAGGCAGCTTGGAAATCATTACGGCTGGGTTGGCATCTTGAGGATTTAAGCGGGCACCAGGCGGTGCTTGCCATAGGGCTATTGAAACGCGGGCGTATTTTGGATGACATGACCAAGAACGTCGTATCGCCTACCGTCATCCAAGAGGCTTTTGAGGTCATGGCCCCGCTGGGCTTGAACTGGACAATTGTCATTTTGTGCGCGCTGCTGGAATACCACTACGACCAAGAATCAGCACGGCGGATGATTGAAGAGCATAAGCGGCTGGATGACCTTGAGGCGACTGCACTACGTGGCTTCGAGGCAGCAGAGCAGATTGAGGTGATCAGCAACAACACATGGCCGCCAGCGGCGCAGGAGGCTATTCCGGTTCGCTACCATGCTGCCCGTGCGCGTGACGCAATGGTTCGGGCGTTGAGTAAGGCGCGCGCCAGAGTTCCACCTATTAAACGGCTTGATGATACGGCACGGGAAAGGCTTTTGATTTTTCGTCTCTGGCAAGGCCATAAAAGCCTTTTTGGTGAACCCAAGCCAACCGCAATCTGCAACATTATTCAGGCGGGCGGGGTGGAAAATCCTGACCTTGACGCAAAAACAATCATCAAGTCTTTCAAAGGCATTCCGCTTGAATTCGATGTTCGAGACATCATGCCAAACGCGCGGGCGCTGATTAAAAAGGGGTAGTTGTTCGTCTGATTTTCACAAACAACTACTCTCTTAGGATTAGCCCCTAATCGACAGAATAGAGCCATGTTCAATTCCCATTGGGGTACAGCATGGCACAAGCCACCACACAACAGACCAACCGCCCAATCACCAAAGAACAGGCGGCGGCGTCCGCTCATTCCGGCTTCACCGACGACCGGCTGATTACCGATAAAGAAGTAGCGCACCTACTCGGTTCGTCGCGCTCTTGGCCGTGGAAACTGGCCCAGGACGGCAGGTTTCCCAAACCCATCAAATTGACTCCCAAGTTCACCCGCTGGCGGTTGTCCGAGGTTCGCGCCTGGATCAATAACCCCGATGCGTGGCAGGCTGAAAGCGCCGGGGTCTAGTCATGTCTTCTCAAAAGAAAAACCCCACACAAGGCGGGGCTGTCGCTGGCAGGCTGACAGCCAATTCTATCACCAAGCGTTTTGCCGGTACACGAAATTCTCGTGAATTGCGCGCGCTGTCAGTCCTGATTGACCGACCGCTTATGCGCGAAGAGCTCGACCGCATTGCAGGCGCGTCGAACGCCCCCGACCTGATTTTCAGGTTGCGATATCGAGGCCTTGACCTCCCTTGTGAGCGAGTGGAGTCCGTAGACCGTGACGGCAGGCCATGCCGACCTGGGCGATACAGCTTGTCCGCTGAAGACCGCCGGGCCGTCATTGCGTGGATGCGGCGGGAGAAGATGGTATGAGCGCCGATTCACGTACCCAGTATGTGCACGTCGATGAAGTGGCTAAATACCTGGGCGTTACCACTGAAGAGGCTAGAAAATCTGCGCAGCGGGGGCGGATTCCGCCGTATGAGGTCGTCAACAAAGTGGCTGTATGGCGGTTTGCCGACATGCAGGCTTTTCTTGCTGATCCGAGAAAGTGGCGACAGAGCAATAAGGCTGCAGTCACAACACCTTCTTATCGTTCGAGTCCCCTGAATACAACCAGAAAATGCCGCCCTGACCAAATCAAGGCTGCGCTTGCTGCATTGCAGTCGGGGCCAAAGACAACGGTTGATATCCGCAATTTGCTTGATGGCTATGCGCCTGACCTTATTTATCAGCTCCGCAAGCAAGGTCACTGCATCACGATGAAGCTTGTTCGTGCCACGGATGCCAATGGAGATCCGCATTTCAACGTAGCACAGTACGAACTGGTCGAGGCCGGTTCATGAGCGTTGAAGCCATTAATTGGGCCTTCCAGCAGCCTATCAGGCCATCTACTGCAAAGTTCGTGCTTGTGGCGTTAGCCAACAACGCAGGTGGTCAGGACTTCATTGCGTGGCCGTCCATTGCCTACATTTCATCTGTTACGGGTCAGGATCGAAAGACCGTATGTGCTGGCTTAAATCTGCTGCGCGAAGAGGGGTTTATCGAGGATACCGGCGAGCGCAAGGGAGCGACTAAACAGGTTATTGCTTACCGTCTGAACATACCCAAAAACGGTACGGTTAAAGAGGCCCTAGAACGGAACAGTACCGAAAACGGAACAGTACCGAAAACGGAGCCTAACAGTCCCGTTTTTCCCCATGAACAGTCCCGTTTTTCCCATGAAACAGTCCCAAAAACGGTACACGGAACCGTAAGGAACCGTACAGAACCGTCAGGGAAACAAAACAACAAGACGGGAGCGCTCGCGCTACCCGATTGGTTGCCCGCCAGGTCGTGGGCTGATTGGGTCGAACATCGCAAGGCAGTAAAGGCCCCAATGACCGCAAGGGCTGCTCAGCTTTGCCTGCAAAAGCTGGACAAGCTGCGCGCTGCAGGCCATGACCCGGTTGCCGTGATTGAACAAAGCGTTATCACTGGTCGATGGACAGACCTGTATCCGATAAAAGCCGAGCGGTCGCCTGTTGGCAATGCGCAGAGCCGCGCAGACCGGCAAGCGAAATGGACTGAACGTCTGAATCAAGTGGTAGACGCCAGCCTACAACCGGCACGCCCGAAAGAAATCGACATGGGGGTTATCGATGCAAGTAGCTAAGCCAATCACTCCTGATGCGCTCCCGCTCGCATGGGTGAGCCGTCTTCTGAAAAGAATGCAGGCGCTTTATGGGAGCAAGTTTACCCAACAGTGGGAAGGTCTTGACCCCGAAGAAATGCAACAGGCATGGGCTGAAGAGCTTGGCGGCTATAGCGGCCCGGAGTTATCACGCGGCCTGGATGCCTGTAAGCAAAAGCCATGGCCGCCAACGCTTCCCGAGTTCATGACGATGTGCCGCCCCCCGATTC
>JBFWLP010000109.1:0-2172 GCA_050252075.1 Burkholderiaceae bacterium
GGCCAACAACGTGGGCGCACTTTACAAACGCAGTCTGTTCGCTGCGGTGGCAACGCTGTCGGGCGTCACACGCAAACACCTGGAAGCAGCGGCAGATCGCATCCTGATGCTTGCCGATGACTACGGCGGCGTGGCGGTCAAATCCTTGTTGCGCGATGGCGATGAAATCGACGGAAAAACGGTAGAGGCTACGCTGGACAAACACAGCCGTGCGCTTTACCTGTACCTGTGCCGGTTGGAAAATGCCGCTGACCGTCGTTTTGAACAAGCCGAAACGGCACGCCAGCAGGCCCGGCAATGGAAGTCTGAATCGTACGCCAGCCATTTTCGTGGGCCGGTGGGAGTGGCTATTTCGCTGGACGAGGCACTGAAGGACACGCTCAAAGCAGCGATTGCCCGGCTTTACCCGCAGGCACCGCTGCACGATGTGGTCATTGAGCATTTCCAGCGACGCGATCTGGCTCAGACAGGCACGGACGACGCGGGCGATGATCAGCCGGCAACGCCGTGGTTGCACACCATTGTGGTGGGTTTTAACGGCAAAGAAACCCACTGGAACAAAGTCGTCGATGGCGAGGTCACCACACACCACGATCAGGCCCTGCAGCGCATCACATTTTCGTACGACCCGGGCTCTGGCGCATTGTCTGTCTTTTGTGACGACAAGGCGATTCGCCGCGATCTGGCCCGCGCGCTGCGCGATGTCGTTCTGGCCAGCGACAGCGAGATCGGTGAAATGCCCCTACTGGAATTTAGCCTGGACGTTTTCGGTAGCGCGCAGGTTTTCGAGCGGCTCACGATTGAGCCTGGCGATGGTGTCGAGCACATTGGCATTACCTTCATCAAGCTTGCCAAACCCTTCGAGCAGGCCGGCGAAGACAGTACCGTGCACCTGGCCAGCCACCTGATGATTCAGCGTGACCGTCGCGACAGCCGCAACGTTTATACGGTGGCCTACGAAGACTATGGGCTGGATGGCCTGACCCAGTGGACCCTTTGCCAGGTCAAGATGGTGCTGCGTCTTGCCAGGCAAAAGGATCGTCGGGCACACAACATCAATGTGCAGATTACGGCGCCCAACGGCCTGAATGACAACGCCAAGACCGAGGACGAGCGTCAGTTGGTGATGCGCCTGCTCAAACGCTGGAACATCGCGACCGAGTTTTAACCAGGGGGCAAACGATGCTGATCGAGACACTGCCACTACTTGATCGATTGCAAACCTCAGACCAGACGCTGGCTGGGGCGCACCTGAAGGGGAGACTGGCCACGGCCCTGCAGCAGCGGGGCTGGCTCGCTCCGATCGGCTACTTCAGCCACATCGACGTTGAGGTGCTGGACGACGTCTACGAGGAGGTGGAAGTCACGATTGACGAAGCCGCCGGTTCCTACAGTTACACGCATCCTTATCGGCCGGCGCTGGTGCTCAACGAACCCTTGGCCGAGATCTCACGTTACCGCTTCCAGTGGCAGCCGTTCTTCGATCACCTGGCGGCGTTGCTCGGCATCGAACCACGGTTTGCCAGTCGCCGGCGTTGCCTCGTCGATCATCACCTTTGGTATCTCGGCGACCTCCGTGTGGGCAACCGCCATGCCTTTGCGCCGGTATTCTTTGGGCGACGGCTCAAGGACGCGCCAGCCGAGCAGGTCACCTCGGCCTTGTCCGACCCGGCGTTGGGCACGGCAAACTGCGGCTGCGCACATCAACGTCAGATTAGTGCGACGCCCAGCCCGGGCTGGTTCGCCAGCTTTTTGGAAAACCCAAGTCGGCGATATCAACACCAGGATGGCGGGCAAAAATCTGCTCCAGATCTTCTTTCCAGCGGTGTGGCAGTCCGGTTTTGTCCAGCAGGTAATGGACCACCGTGGCAGCTGCAAAAAACGCCTTCTGATCAGAAAACCGGATGCCGGCTACCTTGTAGTTGGCTGGCGCCACCCCTTGTTTCACTTTGAGTAGTTGGCCGTGGTGTGCAGCAACATTGCGTACCACGGTCAGCGTATGAATCCACGACTGAAAAACCTCGGTTTGATTCACGTCGAAGCGTTTGCCGTCTGCGCGGCGTACTTCATCTTCGATTTTGCGAATCAACTGACCAATACCCCATTCCCTGGTGGGTTTGAAGATCGCCGGGTTCAAAAACCAGTGGGGTGAGTGCTTGAGGCTGAGATAGT
>JBFWLP010000109.1:2272-10248 GCA_050252075.1 Burkholderiaceae bacterium
TTGCCGTCTGCGCGGCGTACTTCATCTTCGATTTTGCGAATCAACTGACCAATACCCCATTCCCTGGTGGGTTTGAAGATCGCCGGGTTCAAAAACCAGTGGGGTGAGTGCTTGAGGCTGAGATAGTTGCCCATTACGCAGCGCACGGCCACCTCCAGTCGGTCGATGGCTTCGATGGTGGCCGCCCGAAGTTCGCGGTCAAACTCACAGCGCTCGGCGATCCTGGCAAATGTATATCCGGCCGGAAAACGCTTGGTTGTCGGATCAACCAGATGAAACCAATACCCCTTGAGCCTGTAGGCGCCAACGTAGCGAAGGTAGGCCAGGGCTTGGGGCATCTCGGCATCCGATAGGGTCAGGCCTTGGGATTTCCACTTCGCCAGTAGCTGCTCAGGCGAGGCGGCCAACTTGGTGAAGGGGGTCTTGCTCACTCAATACGCGCTCTCTAAATAGAAAACCCGCCTTTTGCACGTCTACCGTAAGGCAGAACCCTGCCCGAAGGCAGGACGTGTGGCGGGTGTGTTAAGCCAATTATAGGCCTCTTCGCTGGCATTGAGCAATAAATTTGTTGCTCGCCACCAATAGATCCGTGGTGATTTCCGTAAAATTTTCCCGAAATCGCCGGGAATTCTCGGGTCGCATTCTGCGGGTGTTCGAGGTCGGCCATGTGCTGGAAGAGCTGGCCGTGCGCTGGCTGCGCATGGCAGGCTTTGAGCTGCACAACCAGCGCGCCAACGGCGGCCAGTTTGGTTTCTCGGTGGCGGGTGGCCGGATCAAGGGCCACGTGGATGGCATCATCACCACCGCCCCCGCCGACCTTGGGCTGTCGTTCCCGATGCTGTGGGAATGCAAAACCATGGCCGACAAACACTGGAAGGTCTGCGCCAGGTCTGGGGTCGCGTCCACCCGCCCGATCTATGCCGCGCAGATGGCCACCTACCAGGCCTACATGGAAGGCACGGTACCGGGCATCAGTTGCAACCCGGCGCTTTTCACTGCCATCAACAAGGACACGCAGGCGCTGTGGTTCGAGCGGGTGCCCTTTGATGCGGCGCTGGCCCAGAAGATGTCGGACCGCGCGGTGCGGGTGATTCAGGCGACCGAGGCTGGGGAGCTCTTGCCGCGCGCCTTTGCCGAGGCCAGGCGTTGCGCACCCCGTGGGGATGCTGCCTGAGCGGCGGTTTTGCAAGGCGATGATCGTCTTGTCCGAGAGCACGGTGCTGGGCGATAGCAATGCCAACCTGCCCCGGTTTGTCTGGCAGGAAGCGGGCACGCCGATGGGGCTCGGTTGCGGTCGTGGGGCACTGTCTGCCAGCGATCATCGCCTGCGCCGCCGTGAGGTGCTCGAGCGCTTTGATGCCGATCATCGGCGCACGGCACTCATCCCACCGGCAATCCTGCACAACGCCCGCCAGGCCCGACGCGTGCGCCCGGTGCCGGCCCACGCCTTCGCACCGCTTGGGCTGCTGCGTCTGGGCCAAGAGACTCGCCGTTTCGACCAAGCCGTTCTACACCGGCTCCATGAGTTTGCCACTCGCGAGCGTCAGGTCTGGGCCAGGCTGGCCTGGCCTGCGGCCCGCTGGCGCGATCTGTTTCGCGATCCGCCCGATCTGGACCGGGCGAGCCTCACACCCGTGCGTGCCTTTTGCCGTGCCATGGTTGTCTTATCCGACTGCGACCATTACCTCAATAACGGTAGGCGCTGGCAACACACTGGTCGGCACGGCAGAACACTTGGCGGCCAGAAGTATTGCAGGCGCCGGTAATGTTGTGATCACTGCCATCGGGACAGGCTCGGATCTGTCGACAATTACCGTCGCCGGCACCAAGACAACCCAGATCACCGATAGCCTGATCCTGGATACCGCCAAACTGGGCGGTTTCAGCGTGTCGGTGGACGCCGGCAAAACACTGACAGGTACGGCCACGCAGCTGGCAGGCAAAAGCATCGCCGGCGACGGTAACGTTGTGGTCACCGCCATTGGGGCAGATTCGGATCTGTCGACGATTACTGTTGGTGGCACCAAGACAGCCCAAATCACCGATAGTCTGGTTCTGGACACGGCCAAGCTGGGCGGGTTCAGTATGTCTGTGAGCACAGGCAAAACAGTCACCGGCACGGCCACGCAGCTGGCAGGCAAAAGCGTCACGGGCGCTGGTAATGTGGTTATTACCGCCATTGGGGCAGACTCGGATTTGTCCACGATTGCCGTCACCGGAATCAAGACAACTCAAATCACTGATGACCTGATCTTGGGCGCGGCGAACCTGGGCACGTTCAAAGTTTCTGTCGACGACAACAAAACACTCACCGGCACGGCTGCGCAGTTGGCCGGTACGACTTCGCCGTCGTCGGCCGGAAAATTCATCTCTGGAACGGGTAATGTTACGGTTGTAGGGCTGGAATATAACTCGGATTTGTCGGACATTACCGTTTCCGGGACCAAGATCGCTCAGGTCACACAAGACGTAACTGTCAGTAAAAGCACCATTTTGGGCACTTTTGCCATTGAAGTGGCCGCCGGCCACACGGTAAGCGGTTTCTACTCGGTTTTGAAAAACAAAAGCATCACCGGCCCCGGAAATGTCACAGCTACATCAGTGACCAGTTTAGGTGGAAGTGATTTTACTCTGATTGATAATACCGTCACAACGCTTACATTCGAGGGTAGTGACTATAATCAGGGACTTAAGATTTCCGTAGCTGATCTTCCCAAAAAAGGGGTGGTGATCACAGGTTACAAATACAACGACACCCTCACCGGCGGTAGCGGCAATGACGTTATCTCCGGCAGCGATGGCAATGACACCATTACCGGTGGTGCAGGGGCCGACACGCTGGCGGGTGGTGCGGGCGACGACATTTTCGTGGTAAAGGCGATCGCTGACTTTGCTGTTGGCGAAGCCATGGATGGTGGCGATGGCGGTGACACCCTGCAGTTTGAGCAGGCGGGTGCCATTACCTATGTTGGCAGCACAATTAGCAGCATAGAGATTCTTGACCTGACTGCCGGAGCCGCCAACGCGGTTGTCGTTACCCAAGGGTCGGGGCTGACCACGGTAATGGATCTGGGCGTTGCGGGTGCCACCTTCACCTTGAATCATGGTGCAACTGCCTTTGAGGAAGCGGCAAAAAATTCAGCCCTTGATGTGGCTTTGGCCGGAGAGTGGCATTATGCGGCCGCTTCCGGTAACGGCGTACTGACGTACTTCGACGAAACGGCAAACGAAGCGATAGCCATCACTTTGGTCGGCGTTGAAACCAATGGCGTCTTGGGTAGTGTGATTAACGACAATAATAATTTGCTGCTCGTCGCCCAAGCGGTCGGCTAGTCTTCCCCGATCAACCGTTTAAGGTGTTTGTCGATTAGTACCCAAGGCAAGGCTCTGGCGCATTAACCCCGCCCGGCTACGTTTTACGGGCGCGCCGTGGCAGTAATGCCAGCACCATCAATGTGCAGAGTCCGGCAAAGGTGAAGGCGTAGTCGTAATGACCGGTGGCGGCAACGAAGGCGGCGAAGGCCGCCGGCACCAGCATATTGACCACCCCCACCATGATGCTTGAGCCTGCGGCGGTTTCCGAGATCAGGTTGGCGGGAGAGCGGCGGGCTACTTCGGCAATCTGCACGCCGTTCCAGCTGGCGGCCGAGCCGCCGGCAACAAAGGCCAGAATGACCATTGCCCAGAGTGGCCAGTCGGGTGAGCTCCAGCCAAGCAGGGCGGTGGTTGTGGCCGAGAACACGGCGGCAATGGCCAGCGACGCGGAGGTAGATTGCAGGTAGTCGGAAAGCCAGCCCAGCCCCACTCGGCCGATCACGCCCCCGGCCTGCATGACGGCGAATACGATCCCGGCGGCGCCGAGCGAATAATTCAGGCGGTCGATCAGGTAGATCACCGTGAAGGTGAACCAGCAGGTTTGCGAGACGGCAAACAGGCTGCCCACGATGGATATTTTCATCAGGTCGCGGCTGCTGGTCAGCGAGGCCAGCGGCGCCTTGAACGTGCGCAGCCATTGCAGCTTGGGCAACGACAGGCGTTGCCGTCCGCCGGCCGGCGGTTCATCGAGCCGGGCGCTGGCACGCCAGGTGAGCAGGGTGGGTATGAATACCAGCAATATGCATACGAAAAGCGCCGGGCGCCACCCGGCAAGCGCTACCATCAATGGAATCAGAAGACCGGCAATAACGCCGCCCAGCGGCACGCCGGCTTGCTTGATTGAGAAGATCAGGTTGCGTTTGCCGGGCGGCGAAAAACGCTGCAGCACCTCGCTGCCGGCGGGGTTGGCCGCACCGGTGCTCCAGCCCATGACAAAGCAGGCCACCAGCGCAACGCTGACGCTGGGGTGCATAAACAGTGCCATGGCGGCGGCGCCCAGAATCAGGGTGAACTGCAGGCATCGCATGCCGCCGATCTGTCGGAACAGGGTGGAGCCGGCGACCAGAATGGCCAGGCCGCCCAGCGAGTTGCTGGCGGTCAGGTAGCCAATGGAGCTGCCGCTCCATCCGAACTCTTCGGACACGGCCGGTGCGATGATGGGAATGAATCGGCCCATAAAAGACGATGTGGTTTGCAATACAAAGATCGCTACGATCGGTATCAGCCAGGGCGGTGCTGCCTTCTTCATGGGGGCTCGTGTTTCGCTCTTGATTAATTTTGCCGTGGCGCGGCATCCAGTGGTTTCAGCAGGCGCCGCAGCCAGTGACCGTGCCGCTCGATCGCCGCCTGAATGTCGCGTTCATCGGCCAGCTCAAAACCGCTGAATTCAAACCCGGGCGATACCGAGCAGCCCAGCAAGGCATGGCCGGCGGGATCTTCCGGCTCGGCGGCAAACCAGGAGCCGGCCGGCACGGCGGCCTGCAAGGCCACGCCGCGTTTTGGGGCGGCCGTGGTGTCAGCCGCCGGACACAAATTGCCATGCCCCAGTGGATTCCCCAGGCGATGCGTGGTCAGCGCGCCGTCGGGCGAAAGCACATGCAGGGCCACAGGCGTTGTGCCAGTGTGGAAATACCATGTTTCGTCAGCGTCGATACGGTGCCAGGCCGACCAGGCGCCGTCGGCCAGCAGGTAGTAAATTGATGTGGCGGCGCAGCGCGACCGGCCCTGAAACGGTACCTGAATGTCCGAGCGGAACGTTTCCCGGTAGTAGCCGCCTTCTGGATGTGGCTGCAGCTGCAGCTGACGCACCAGCTTGCTGACCGGGGAGTCGTCGCTCATGCCGTTTCCAGGCTGCGAGCAACGGCGGGGCGCGCAACGAACGCATCACGCACTCGCCCCACATGCGTAAATTCTGCAAAGTTGACCAAATCGCCGGCTTCGTAGAAACCGGTTAAGTTGTGCACCCACGGGAAGACGGCCATGTCGGCGATCGTGAAATCATCGCCCATGATCCAGCGCCGGTCGGCCAGCCGCTGATCCAGTACCCCAAGCAGGCGGCGCGTTTCGGCCACATAGCGATCCCGGGGACGCTTGTCTTCGTAGTCTTTGCCGGCAAACTTATGGAAAAAACCAAGCTGGCCGAACATGGGGCCGATTCCTCCCATCTGGAACATCAGCCACTGGATCGTTTCATAGCGTGCCGCAGGGTCGGTGGGTAGAAAGCGCCCGGTTTTGTCTGCCAGATACTGCAGGATCGCACCCGATTCAAACAACGCCAGTGGCTTGGCGCCCGGGCCGTCGGGATCGATGATCGCGGGAATTTTGTTATTCGGATTCAGCGAAAGAAACTCGGGCGACAGCTGGTCATTGGTCTGGAAATTGACCCGGTGCGACTCATAGGGCAGGCCGGCTTCTTCCAGAAAAATGGTCACTTTCAGGCCGTTCGGCGTGGGCAGAGAATAGAGCTGCAAGCGGTCGGGGTGACGTGCCGGCCATTTCCGGGTAACGGGAAAGGCGCTCAAATCTGCCATGGTTTGCTCCTGTGTTCAGCGCGGGTGTCTGTGCGGTTTCCCGATCCAGCAGTGGGCGGGTTTTTGCTGATTGCATTGTACCCCTCAATACGGATGCGTTTTTGGCGGCTCGTCACGCTAAAATCGCGGCTTTAACGGCAACCCTTTTCTCACTACCCTGCGATGACCACCAAAACTGCAGTTCTTGACAGCACAGAGGCCCCCGCCGAATTACCTGCCGAGCCGCCCGCTCCCAAGCAGACCAAAGGCACGTTCTTCGTGGGCATCGTTGGTGCCGCAGCGTTCGCGCATTTGCTGAACGACCTGATCCAGGCCATGCTGCCGTCGATCTTTCCCATGCTGAAAACGCAGTTTTCCCTTACCTTCGGCGAGATCGGGATTATTGCATTGACCTACCAGGTCACGGCCTCGTTGCTGCAACCCTGGATTGGCCTGTACACCGATAAATATCCCAAACCTTACCTGCTTCCCGCCGGCATGGTCGTGACGCTGCTGGGAATCGCCTTGCTGGCGACCGCCGGCAGTTACCCCATGCTGCTGGTGGCGTCGGCCGTGGTGGGAATCGGCTCGGCCACCTTCCATCCCGAAGCCTCCCGGGTTGCCCGTATGGCGTCGGGCGGGCGTTTCGGTACCGCACAATCCACGTTTCAGGTAGGGGGCAATACCGGATCGGCGATCGGGCCGCTGCTGGCCGCCGCTATCGTTGTGCCGAACGGGCAACCGGCGGTGGCGTGGTTCATGGTGGCCGCGTTGCTGGCCGTGGCGGTTCTGTTTCGGCTGTCGCGCTGGACGCTGTCGCACGGCAACGCCCAGCTCAAGGGGCTGGCCCGCAACCAGAAAGCCGGCCTCAGTCGTGGGCGGGTGGTGCAGGCCATTGCCATCATCTGCATTCTAATGTTCGCGAAGTTCGTGTATATCGCCTCATTCACCAATTACTTCACGTTCTACCTGATCCAGCGTTTCGGGCTGGCCGTCCAGGAAAGCCAGTTGTTCCTGTTCCTGTTCCTGGCCTCGGTGGCCCTGGGCACCTTTGCCGGCGGCCCCGTCGGAGACCGCATCGGCCGCAAAGCCGTGATCTGGATTTCCTTCATGGGCGTTGCCCCGTTTGCTCTGGCGTTGCCTTACGTCAACCTGTTCTGGACAGCTGTTCTGGCCGGCATCATTGGCCTGGTCATGTCCTCGGCCTTCGCCGCACTGGTCGTGTACGCCCAGGAAGCCGTCCCCGGGCGGGTCGGCCTGGTTTCCGGCCTGATGTTCGGACTAATGTTTGGAATCGGCGGCATCGGCGCCGCCGCCCTGGGACAACTCGCCGACATACACGGCATCGTCTGGGTCTACAGCATCACCTCATTCCTGCCCCTGCTCGGCCTGGCAACAGCACTATTGCCGGGGACTGAAAGGTGAGATTGGGGTCAGAGTAAATTTGGGGTCAGAGTAAATTTTTGCTCTGACCCCAATTTCGCTCGGCCTTCGCCGCACTGGTCGTGTATGCGCAGGAAGCCGTCCCCGGGCGCGTTCGCCTGGTTTCCGACCTGACGTTCGGACTAATGTTTGGAATCGGCGGCATCGGCGCCGCCGCCGGGTACGGAGAGGTGAGGGGGGTTAGCCGGCAGGCGGGCCAAAACTGAGAACTGCGTCTTCACTCACGGTCAGAGAGTATTGACCGGCTCCAATAAGAACAATCGCCTCGTGTTGGACACTATCTGCCGTTGGATGGCTATCGTATATCAGCAGTGCATCGTTCTCGAGGTTTGTTCCTGAAAACGTTTTATCGGCCGAATCATAAGTTCCACGGATAAACAACACTGTGTTGCCCAATAGTGATGGTCCCTCCGTAGATGCAACGGTTAGGGCCGAACTAACGTTGGTACTCAAGATGTTATCGGCTGTTGTAGCGGCCGCAGACGTATACATAGCCAACGAAATTTGGTCGGTGGTTGAGATGGGAGTATCCGTTTTTTTGTGGGCGAGGCGGTTTAACAACTTCACCCTCTGGCCTGTGTGAACCGGTCGCCGAACATGATGGCAAACTGATTCATGGCCGACTTCCAATCGAAAGCAGCGCGCACC
>JBFWLP010000110.1:0-10072 GCA_050252075.1 Burkholderiaceae bacterium
CCCGGACGCGATCGCAATGTGCTGAACGCCCAAAGCGGGCAGCGTTTTCTTAAGGAAATACTGGCAGTCGGCGGAGCACGGCCGGCGGCTGAATCCTTCCAGGCATTTCGTGGCCGCCCGCCGTCGGTCGATGCATTGCTTCGCCACAGCGGCTTGATCGAGACCGCATGAACCCGGGGTAACCCGGCTTTTGTTTCTTTACCGCAAACCCGTATGTTTTCATCTCGCCTATCGTTCGCCTCAACCCTTGCCTGCGCCGGCATGGCTCTGACACTCGTACTCGGCAGCACACCGGCCGGCGCCCAGGCGACAGAACCGGCCAAACCCACGGCCGTTCATCCTGTGCGCGGTTTTCTGCCCGATCTGCAATTCACCTTGCAGGCCGCAGGAAACAAAACCATTACCGAAGCGCATTTTCGCGGCAAGACCGTCTTGATGTTTTTCGGCTACGCCAGCTGCCCCGACATTTGCCCCACCACCATGGCGCAATTGTCCCAGGTCATGCAAGAGCTGGGCAACAAGGCCGAACACGTCCGTATATTGTTTGTCAGCGTTGATCCGCACCGGGACACCCCCGAAGTGCTACAGGCCTATGTGAATGCCTTCGACAGCCATGCCATTGGGCTGACGGGCACCGAAAAGCAAATCGCCGACCTAGCCCGGCGCTATCGCGTTGCCTTCCAGATCGAGAAACCACGAGGCGACAACCCCGACAACTACGAAGTGGCCCACAGTCGGGGGATCTATATTTTCGATGGCAACGGCAAGGCCCGCCTGCTGGCCAGCGACGGTGAGTCGGTCGAGGCCTTGACCAAAGGCGTGCTGTCGGTAGTGCAGGCGGGCTAGTTGTGGCCGCTTGCCAGCTTACTGGTTGTTCACCAGCTGGTCGCATTCCCGGGCGCAGTCCAGCTGGGCCACCGCCAAATTCTTGGCGCAGTCGCGCAAGGCCGTGCGCAAGCCCTCTTCGATCACCGGGTGATAAAACGGCATGTCGAGCATTTGCGCAATTGTGAGCCTTTGCTGAAGTGACCAGGCCAACAGATGGGCGATATGTTCCATGGCAGGCCCGGCCATTTCGGCCCCAAGGAACCGGCCGTCGGGGACGCAGGCATACACACGCAGCAAACCCGCGTTTTTCAGCATCACGCGTGAGCGCCCCTGGTTGGCAAAGCTCACCTGGCCGCACACCACGCCGCGCGCGGGTAAATGCCGGAACCCACTGCCCACGCGGGCGATTTGCGGATCGGTAAAGACAACCGCCATCGGCGCACGACGCTTACCCGGTTCCACCTGGGGGTACGTTGCGGCATTGGCACCGGCAATCTGCCCGTCGTCGGCAGCTTCATGCAGCAAAGGCCAGGCACCGTGGGCATCGCCGGCAATGAACACCGGGGCATCGCCCAGCTGCAAGGTACCCCGATTGAAAACAGGCATGCCTCGCTCGTCGAGCGACACACCGGCCGCCTGCAGATCGAGGTCTGCCACATTGGGGATCCGGCCGGCGGCCAGAAGCACGTAATCGAACTGCATGGGGACCGGATCGGCGTCGCCCTGACGGATCACGACATGCACGTGATCGCCCTCGCGACGGATATCCGACACCCTGGCATTCAGGCGTAGATCAAGTTCGGCGGTAAAGGCCTTGAGGGCGCCGGCGTTGACCGCCGTGTCTGTCAGCCCGGCCACGCGTTCCCCGCGATTGGCGATGGTTACCCGCACACCCAGGCGGGACAGCGCTTGTCCGAGTTCAAGCCCGATGACACCGGCCCCCACAACCAGCACGCTTTCAGGCAGATCATCCCAGTCGAAGACATCGTCATTCACGACCAGGCGGTCACCCAGGCCAAGGTAGTCGTCGGGAACGAAGGGCGACGACCCCGTGGCAATGACGACACTTGCCGCACGCACCTGCGTGTGATCATCGACTTGCAATTCGGTGGCCGACAGAAAGCGGGCCTGTCCCCGCAGTTTGTCCGTATCCGGAATGCCGTCCACGCTTTCCAGTACAAACCCAACAAAACGGTCGCGTTCGCTTTTTACGCGCCGCATTACCTGTTGGCCGTCGATTTGGGGTGGGCCGGGCAGGTAAATGCCAAACGCCGGTGCCGTGTGCATCGCATGGGCGGCCTCGGCGGCAGCTATCAGCAGCTTCGAGGGCATGCAACCCACACGCGCGCAGGTGGTGCCATAGGGGCCGTCTTCAATGAGCACCGCGTTCTTGCCGGCAGCCTTTACCGCACGGTATGCCGACAAACCCGCCGTGCCCGCGCCGATGATGGCGACATCCGTATGAAGCTGATTCATGACGCCTCCTTGCGGCCCATCCATTCGCTGACGAAAAGACGGTGATCAGGGCGCTGCGGCGCAGTAACGGGTTGAATGGGCGTACCCAGCGACACAAAACCCATGAAACGGTAATCGAGCGGATCAAAGCCCAGGGCCTCGCTGACCTCGTCGACATAAGTGCCCAGGCCCGTGCTCCAGAACCCGTTGTATCCCAGCATGTGGGCGGCGTGCAACACCGTGGTCACAGCGGCACCTGTTGCCAGCAAACGCTCATGCTCGGGAATTTTGGTATTGGTGTGATCCAGACGGCAGGCCACTGCCAGCAGAACCGGAACATTGGCCAGCCAGCGCCGGGCGGTAGCTTCCTTTTCCGGCGGGAAAGGTTTGCCCGCCGCCCGTATGGCCGCGACGGCGATATCGGCGAACTCGGCGATGGCCGGCCCGCGCAGAATGGCGAAACGCCACGGCTGCAGCTTGCCGTGATCAGGCGCCGACATGGCCGCCTGCAAAATACGGCCAAGTTCGTCGGGCGAAGGCCCCGGAGCCTGTACAAACTTTACGGAAAAGCGTGTGGTCAGAAAATCGATAGGATCACGGGACATGGTGTCAGCCTTTTCGTAAGAGAGCCTTCATATCGCGCACGGCTTTTTCCCAGCCGTCGAATACCGCCTGCGCGACAATTGCATGGCCGATATTCAGTTCCGATATGCCTGTTATGGCAACGATAGACTGCACGTTCTGATAATGCAAACCATGGCCTGCATTCACCCGCAAGCCAAGGCTCACGCCGCAGGCCACGGCTTGCCGAAGCCTGGCCAGCTCGCGATCGACGGCCTGGGGCTGGCTTGCCTCGGCATACGTACCGGTATGCAGCTCGATGACCGGGGCTCCGGCACGATGCGCCGCCTGAATCTGGGCAGGATCGGGGTCGATGAACAAGGATACCCGTATACCGGCCGCCTGCAACTGCTTTACCGCCTGCTCTACAGCGCTGAAGTGGCCGGCAACGTCGAGGCCGCCTTCCGTCGTCAGTTCCTGACGGCGCTCGGGCACCAGGCACACATCGTGCGGCCGGACACGGCAGGCTATATCGAGCATTTCCGGGGTGACGGCGCATTCAAGATTCATGCGCGTACGCAACAAGGGGCGCAAGCGCAGCACATCGTCGTCCTGAATGTGGCGGCGGTCTTCGCGCAGGTGAAGCGTGATCAGATCAGCGCCTGCCTCTTCGGCCCGCAGCGCCGCTTCGATCGGATCGGGATACGCGGTATGCCGCTGCTGACGCAATGTGGCGACGTGGTCGATATTGACACCAAGTTCCATGGCTCACCCTGTGGTTATGATGCGGTTGCCGGCTGGGCGGACTGTTCCGTCCAGCCGCCGCCCAGCGCCTTGTAAAGCTCGACACGGTTCATCAAGGAATCCATACCGGTTTGCAGGAAGGCTCGCTGGGTACTGTAAAGGTCGACTTGCGCATTCTGCACTTGCAGGAAACTGTCTATGCCGGTTTCGTAGCGCAGCTGCGCCAGACGCAGGGTTTCCAGCGCCGAGGCCTCAAGCGAGCGCAATGCGTCGAGCTGACTGCCGTAAGTGGCCTCGCCGGCCAGCGCGTCGGCCACCTCGCGGAAAGCCAGCTGAATGGCCTTCTCGTACTCGGCCACGGCTATATTCTTGCGAGCTTCGGCCAGCTCCAGCCCGCCGGCCACGGCGCCGGAAAACAGGGGCACCTGGATCTGGGGAGAAAACTGCCAGAAACCCTGGCCGCCGCTGAACAGGCTGCTGAGTTGCGGGCTCGCCACCCCCAGAAGCCCGGTAATGGAGATGTTCGGGAAAAAGGCAGCCCGCGCCGCTCCGATATTGGCATTGGCGGCTTTCAAGGCATTTTCGGCCCCCAGGATATCAGGACGGCGCTCCAGTAGTTCCGACGGCAGCCCGACGGGTATGGTCGCAATGACCTGCTCCTTGCCGAAACGGCCGGGCTCGGGCAGATCGGCAGGCAACGGCGTACCCAGTATGAGCTGAAGGGCATTGCCGGCTTGTGCAGCCGCGCGCTCCAGGCCGGCCAGATCGGCACGAATGGAATCGACCTGGGACCGCGCCTGGTTCAGGTCGAGCGCCGAGGCTATACCTACGTCGTAGCGTGACTGAACCAGCCGCAGTGTGGCTTCGCGCGATTCAAGTGTGCTTCGCGTAAGACGCAGCAGCTCGTTGGCCGTGCGTAAGCGGAAATAGGCTTCCGCCGTTTGGGCCACCAGATTGATTTGCACGGTACGGCGCGCCTGGTCAGTGGCTAGAAACTGCTGGTAGGCTGCTTCCGACAGGTTTTTCACCCGGCCGAAAAAATCGAGCTCAAAGGCTGTCATGCCCACACCCGCCTGATAGTAGCGGGTGATGCTGTCGGTGCTGTTCGGCCCGCGAAGATTTTCGGGGTTGCGGGTAATTTGTGCGTTGCCCCCTGCACCCAGCGTGGGATAGCGGTCGCTGTCGACAATGCCGTACTGGGCCATGGCTTCCTGAACGCGCTGAACCGCGACACGCAGATCACGGTTGTTATCCAGCGCCAGGCGTATCAACGCTTGCAGCCTGGGATCGGTAAAGACAGTGGACCAGCCAAGATCCGCGGCAGAAGCCGCCTGGCCTTGCGCAGCGCTTGCCGGCAAGGCACCGGTGGCAGCTGCTGCGGCGACGGTGGCCGATGCGGCGCCTGCCGTCGTTGGCGCGCTGCCCGGGGTCGTGACGGTGACAACGGCCTGATCGCGTTTGTCGTCGGGCTTGCTGGCAAGTGGCTGAACCGGATAGTTGGCGGGTATGGGCGCCACGGGCCGCTCGTAAGTGGGGGCCAGAGAGCACCCTGCCACGGCCACTACGACCGTTGCGGCCACCGTCAGGCGTGGTAACAAGAAACTCATGACTTTCCTTCGCTAGTAGGCTGCAATTGCGCTGCCTTCCGGGCTTCCATTTCCTGGCGGGCACGCTCCGCCTCGGCACCGAAAAGCTTGGGTCGCGTCTTGAAGATGCTCATGACCACGACGAAAAATACCGGTACAAAGATCACGGCAAAAGGCGTTGCCGCCAGCATACCGCCCAGTACCCCCAGCCCGACTGCGTTCTGGCTGGCCGCACCTGCGCCCGTGGCGATCGCCAGCGGAACAACCCCCAGAATGAAGGCAAATGACGTCATCAGGATCGGACGAAAACGCAAACGCGCCGCTTCAATGGTTGCGCTGACCAGGTCGTCGCCACGCGCATAGGCATCTTTGGCAAACTCGACAATCAAAATAGCGTTCTTTGCCGACAGCCCGATCACCGTGACCATGCCCACCTGGAAGTAGACGTCATTCGACATTCCCAGCGCCGATATCAGGCCGACCGAGCCCAGCATACCCAGCGGCACGGCCATCAGCACCGAAAGAGGAATGGCCCAGCTTTCGTAAAGAGCCGACAACACCATGAATACCACCAGCACGGCCAGGGCCAGCAAAATGGCCGTCTGGCCACCGGCAAGACGTTCCTGGTAAGACAGCCCCGTCCATTCGTAGCCGAAGCCGCCCGGCAACTGGGTTACCAGACGCTCCATCTCTTCCATGGCCTGTCCGGTGGCGTAACCCGGCGCCGCACCTCCGGAGATCCTGACCGACGGATAACTGTTATAGCGCACCACCTGCACCGGTCCGTTCACCCACTCGTAAGACACGAACGACGACAGCGGCACCATTTCGCCCTGCTGGTTTCGTGCATTCAGCTTGAGCACGTCTTCGGGATTCATGCGGAAAGAGTCTTCGGCTTGAACCCATACGTTCTGCACCCAACCCTGGTTGGTGAACTGATTGATGTATGCCGAGCCCAGCGACGACGAGATGAGCGTGGCCACTTCGCTGAAGCTGACCCCCAGCGCTGCAGCTTTCTGGCGGTCGATATCGACCTTCAGCTGCGCACCCGGCCCCAGGCCGGTGATACGTGTCTGGGACAGCACCGGACTTTGCGATGCCAGTTGCAGCAGCTGTTGCGCACCTTCCATGAGCTGGTTGTAGCCCATGCCGGAACGATCCTCCAGACGCAGGTCGAAACCGGTGGCGTTACCCAGCGAGGAGATCGCCGGGGGCACGATGGAGAACACCATGGAGTCGGGCAGACCGAACAGAAGCGACTGGGTCGCCCGGCCCGCCAGCGCCTGGGCCGAATTTTCCGGCCCCGGCCGCTGGTCGAAATCTTTGAGCGGCACAAACGCAATGGCTGCATTCAAGCCATTACCGTTGAAGCTGAATCCCTGCACGGTGATCATGTCACGCACCTGGGGCTGTTCCTGGAAATATTTCTCTACTTTCTCGATGGTTTCAACCGTACGATTGGCGGTGGCACCCGAGGGCAGCTCGATGTTGGCAATCACATACCCCTGGTCCTCTTCGGGCAGGAAGGAGGTAGGCAGGCGCATATACAGCCAGCCCAGCGCCGCCACCAGAATAAGGTAAATGACCATCATGCGGCCGCCGCGGCGCACCAGGCCGGCAACGCCTCGCTCATAGCTCTTGGTGGTTTTTTCAAATGACCGGTTGAACCAGCCGAAGAAGCCGCGCTTGGATTCGTGATGGCCTTTGGGAATCTGTTTCAGGATGGTGCCGCACAGTGCCGGAGTGAACGTCAGGGCAAGAAAGCCCGAAAACAAGATGGACACCGACATGGCCACGGCGAACTGCCGGTAAATGACACCCACCGACCCGGACATGAACGCCAACGGAAGAAATACCGTGGTCAGCACCAGGGTGATGCCCACAATGGCCCCGCTGATCTGCGGCATGGCCTTGGCGGTTGCCTCTTTGGGGGTCAACCCCTCTTCGACCATGATCCGTTCAACGTTCTCGACCACCACGATGGCATCATCGACCAGAATACCAATGGCCAGCACCATGGCAAACATGGTCAGCACGTTGATACTGAACCCCAGCGCCAGCATGACGGCAAAGGCCCCCAGAATGGCCACGGGCACGACCAGTGCGGGAATCAGCGTGTAGCGCACGTTCTGCAGGAACAGGAACATGACCACGAACACCAGAACCATGGCTTCGAAAAGCGTGTGCACCACCTGCTCGATCGACAGCTCGACATAAGGCGACGTATCGTAAGGGATGGCGTACTGGATATTGTCGGGGAAGAACTTCGAGAGTTCCTCCATTTTTTCCTTGACGCCCACCGCCGTGGCCAGGGCGTTGGCTGTCGGCGTGAGCGCAATGGCGAACGCTGCGGTAGGTTTGCCGTTCAGCCGGGCGCCGAACTGGTAATTGTTGGCTCCCACTTCGATGCGGGCCACGTCTTTCAGCAACACCGACGAGCCGTCGGTATTGGCGCGAAGCACAATGTTTTCAAATTCTTCGACGGTTTCCAGCTGGCCATTGGCCACAATGGGTGCGGAAAACCGCTGGGTGTCGGGGTTGGGTGGCGATCCGATGATCCCGCCGGAGATAAGCACGTTCTGCTCGGCTATCGCCGCATTCAGCTCGCGCATGCTCAGGTTGAACCCAACCATTTTCTCGGGATCCACCCAGATGCGCATGGCCCTGCCGGCCGCAAAGAGCTGGAAATTCCCCACGCCCGGTACCCGCGACACGGGGTTCTGGATGTTGCGGGTAATGTAATCGGCCAGTGCGGTCTGGTCCAGGCTGCCGTCGGTGGACGACACCGCCACCACCATCAGAAAGCCGGTGCTGCTTTGCTCGACCTGCAGGCCTTGCTGTGTAACCGCCAACGGCAATTGCGCCGTCACGTTGGATATGCGGTTCTGCACATCGACCTGCGCCAGATCAGGATCGGTACCCGGCGCAAAAGTGACGGTGATCTGAGACTGTCCGTACGAGTCGCTGACCGACTCGTAATACAGCAGGCCCCGGGCCCCGTTCAGCTGGTTCTCGATCACGCTGGTGACGGAGCTGGCAACGTCTTCGGCCGACGCCCCGGGATAGGTGGCCGTAACCGTGATGGCCGGCGGCGCGACGTCGGGGTACTGGGCGACCGGCATATTGGGAATGGACAGCAACCCGGCCAGCGTGATGCCTAGTGCAACCACCCAGGCAAAAATGGGTCGATCAATGAAAAACTGCGGCATGAGAGCTCACTTGCTTGATACGTTGATCCGGCCGTGCGCACACGGCCATACGGGGATATCAGTTGGGTTTCCAGGGCTGCGGCTCAACGGGTGCGCCAGGCCGGATTTTCTGGAAACCTTCGACAATGACGGTATCACCCGGATTCAAACCGTTGTAGACAACGTAACGCCCCTTGACCAACGGCCCCAGTGTGACAGCGCTGGAGGCAACCTTCCCTTCCTTCACCAGCATTAATGTGCTCAAGCCATCAGTGCTGCGCTGAACGGCCTGTGCCGGAACCAGCAGTGCCTTGTTGTCGACGCCTTGAGGCAGGCGAACCCTGACATACATGCCCGGCAACAGAATGTGGTCGGGGTTGTCGATTTCGGCCCGCAAGGAAACCTGGCCGGTGGTCGGATCAACCGTGACACCCGAAAACAGCAAACGCCCTTCCTTGCCGTATGTGGAGCCGTCTTCCAGCAACACGCTGACCGGCGTGCCCTGCTCGGTGTTACCCGACAGCACGCCGCTTTCAACCGCCTTGCGCATGATCGCCAGCTGTCGCGTGGAACGAGTGATGTCCACATACACCTGATCCAGCTGCTGCACGTCGGCCATGAGTGTGGCCTGTGTGGCGCTGACCAGGGCCCCTTCCGTAACGTACGACTTTCCAATGCGCCCGGCAATGGGCGAGGAAACCTTGGTGTAACCCAGATTGATTTCTGCGGTTTGTACCGCTGCCTGGGCCTCGGCCACCGCTGCCTGGGTTTGCTGTGCTGCAGCAACCGCGTTGTCGTATTCCTGGCGACTGATCGCATTGGCCTTGACCAGCTTGCCGTAGCGGTCGGCAAGCAATTGGGCACTGCGGGCATCGGCCTGGGCACGCTTCAGGGTGGCTGCGGCCTGATCCCGCTGCGCAATATACGGCGCCGGATCAATGGTGAACAAGGGCTGGTTTTCGGTGACGTCGGCGCCTTGCCGGAAATTGATTTCCTGCACAATGCCGGTTACGCGGGCCCGAATTTCGGCGTTTTTGACGGCACTGACGCGACCGGGAAGATCAACATAGATTTCAGTGGGTTCCGTCTGAACGGTTACCACACTGACCGGTACCTTCATGCCGGCCGGCCCTTGTTGCGGTTTTTCGCTGCAGGCTGCAAGCACCAGTAGCGAAGAAACTAACAAAAAGCGAAGCTGCAGCCAGCCGCTTGGGCGACGGATCGACATTCAATACTCCCGCGCATCGTCCGGACGCGCGGGCTGGACGATAACGATTCTGGTTTATGGGTAAAGACGAGAGTATAAATTGAAACGATGACGCAGCGCATTAAAACGAGCTGAATCACTCGTTTCAATTCGCTGCAAATTGAAATCACCCCAGGAGCAGACTGTCGTCGGCCAGCGTTTCACCGCGCACCTGCTCGAACATGCGCAGCAGATCGGGAACATCGAGCCCTTCACGCTCTTTTCCGGAAACATCGAGCACCACCCGGCCCTGATGCAACATGACGGTGCGATCACCGACATCGAGTGCCTGGCGCATACTGTGGGTGACCATCATGGTGGTGAGCTTGCTCTCGCGCACGATACGGTCGGTCAGCTTCAGGACGAAATCGGCGGTACGCGGATCCAGCGCCGCCGTATGTTCGTCGAGCAGCAAGATGCGCGAAGGCTGCAAGGCTGCCATCAGCAAACTGACCGCCTGTCGC
>JBFWLP010000111.1:0-10064 GCA_050252075.1 Burkholderiaceae bacterium
CCACCAAACCCTCAATTCCTAAGATAGAATCGATTGGGGACATCGACATTACCTCCATTAAACGTGTTTCTTCGCAAAAACAAGTCTAATGAATGTCGGCGTCCCCCTTTAGTGATGAAGAGCCGAGAAGCGCCACATGCGCACAATGGGCTCGAGCCACGATCTTAACGTAGCGGCCAGTGCCTTGGCCGGGCTTTGCTCAAACTGACGAATCAATGCCAGGAATTTTGGCAGTAGCCGCTCAGCTCGATTCGCTCTCATGTTCTTCATCACCAGAAATCCGTTCAGTTGCTGTTTGGCAAAATACAGCGCCCGAAGCACCGGCTCTTGGGCGAGGTACCGATGCAGGTTCTCCTTCTGTACCGCTGTCAGCTTCCAATGATGACGGCGCATCAGGCTCAGCAGCCCACGGTTTTTGCGCCCTTGCGGGTCGTACTGCTGCCACAGCTTCAAGAAGTGCTGATTGACCAGGCGCACGACATGAAAGCGGTCGGCCACGATCAGTGCATTGGGAAAGTAGTGCTGAGCAATCCGTCGGTACGTCTCGGACAGGTCCATCACAATGACCCGCACATTCTCACGCCCGGGCAGGCGCTTTAAATAGCTGCGCAGGCTCGCCTGCGAGCGCCCCAGCACTACATCAAACACCTTGTGGTTCTTCAGATCCACCAGCGTGGTGGCATAGCCTTTCTTGCGGCTAAAGAAGTGCTCGTCAATGCCCAGCACCTGGGGGCAAGGTCGGCCTGACAATTCCGACACCCGCTGCTTCACAAACGACTGATACCAGCGCTCGACCGTGGCACTGCCTACCTGGTGGGTGACCGACAGCTTGCGTTGACTCACTCCCCCTTCATGCGCTTCGAATACCTCCAGCCGGTAGGCCTCAGTGGCACGCCGGCGCGGGCCAATGCCGGCAAACCGATGACGGAAATACCGATTGCACTGGGTGCAGTGATACTTGGGCACGGCCAGATGCAGCACCATCAGCTGGTTGCCCTGGCGCGTGTGCTTGAGCGTGCGCCGGTGCGTGGCCTTGATGCGCACGGTTGGCGCCGGGCAGTACAGGCAACCAGGCCGACGTTTGGGTCGGGCCCACACGTGAATATCCTGAGCTCGTTTGACCTGCTGCACCACCAAACCTTCAATTCCTAAGATAGAATCGATTGGGGACATCGACATTACCTCCATTAAACGTGTTTCTTCGCAAAAACAAGTCTAATGAATGTCGCTGTCCCCCTTTAATGATGAAGAGCCTGCGTGTGCCATGCACTGTTGTTTAATAACTCACCATTAAAGTAGTGGCCGAAGTTGTGGGCTAGAGAGGAGAGTCTTGCGCCGCCGATGAGGTGCCATTGCATTCTCACTGCTACGATTTTGGGGTATTAATTTTTTCAGTGAGGACTAAACCTAATTTTTATGTGTGTTAAAGCGACTGATGTGAATCCCTCCGTCACAAGGGGTTTATTTTTTGTATGGTACAAAAGCGGGTAGGCCGATTTGCAGGGTTGCGCGGATGCCTGGGCGAAGAGTGCAGCGTCTAATGTATCGGAACGGCAATGCATCAGTTGCTCTCAGAGGGAGAGGGGGGGACCGCCTTCCAGGCAGGCTTCGGCCTCGCTTATCAGCCAGCGGCGAAATTGTTCCAACCTGGGATCGTTGCGTTTCGATGGCGGATATACCAGGCAATATGAATCTCCGCTGTAGAACGGCGTGGGCAATGGCACCACAAGCCGGCCATTCGCAATATCGTCTTCCACCAGTAGGCGAGGAACAAGCCCGATACCGAGATGTGCGCTGGCAGCCTGGACAATCATATAGAAATGTTCGAATCTTGGACCTGCTCCGGTATCCAGATCATATACGCCCATGGCCTGGAACCATTCCCTCCACTTTGTTGGACGTCTGGTTTGCTGCAGCAGGACGTGCTTTTTCAAATCGGCGGGACGGGTAATGGGGGGATGCTGCTCCAGGTAGTTTGGGGAGCAGACGGCAACCAGATCGTGGCCTACCAGCGACTCCGAGAGCACATTTGCCCAATCGTTCGAACCGTAGTGGAAAGCGGCGTCGAAGTCATCGCGCTCCAGATCGAACGGCACGTCCCGTGTGGAAAGGTTGATGACGATGCCGGGATGGGTACTATTGAAACGTGCCAGCCGGGGAATAAGCCATTTCGTTGCAAATGCAGGGGCGGTGGCGATCCTTAGGGCGCCGCCGCGCCCTTTGTGAGCCAGCAGCGTCACGGTGGCTTCCTGTATCTGGTCGAGCGCGGCTCTTACCGCCTCGGCATATTGCTGCCCTGCATCCGTCAATACCAGCCGTTGCCGCACTCGCTGGAATAGCAGGAGGCCCAACGATTCTTCCATAAGGGCGATCTGCCTGCTGACGGCACTTTGGGTCAGGTGCAATTCCGCTGCGGCCTTTGTGAAGCTCATGTGTCGGGCAGAAGCTTCAAAGGCTCGTAGGGATGAAATCGAAGGTATGTGCCACATCATGTCGAAAGTTTATGACTTTTAATCATGACTGTCCAAGTTTTTATCGTTTGATGGCCCTTGGCGGCGACCTCTAGAATGTCTCCTGCTGCACTCCCCTGCGACCTACGAATTCGCACTAGATCCAGACAAAAATACAGGAGATAAACTCATGACTTTCTCAAAAACGCTCAGGGCATGGCCCCGATTTGCCATACTTGGCTTGGCAGCGTGTTTCAGCTGCGCCACCGCGACTGCGGCCGCCTCCGATTCCAACTATCCGAACAAGCCGATCAACATCGTCGTACCGTTTTCGCCCGGTGGCGGCACCGACGCTCTCGCCCGCGCGGTCGGAGCCCGGCTCCAGGCGCAGATGGGCTCCCCGGTTATCGTGGACAATCGGCCTGGAGCAGGGGGAACCATAGGCGCCGCGTTCGCGGCAAATTCGGCGTCCGATGGTTACACCCTTCTGATCTTGAACCTGGTTCCGCACACATCTTCCGCAGGACTGTATAAGAATCTTCCCTTTGATCCAGTTAAGAACTTCAATGCGGTCGGGCTTGTCGGAGATACGCCCTATGTCATCGCCGTTAATCCTTCCGTCAAGGCGAAGACGCTGCAGGAATTCGTCGCTCTCGCCAAGGCGGGGCCAAATAGCCTGAACTATGGATCATCCGGCGTTGGCGGCGTCAGCCACCTGAGCACGGAACTGTTCCTCAACACGGCGGGCATAAAGCTTACGCATATTCCCTATAAGGGCGACGGCCCTGTCGTGACTGACCTGATTGGCGGGCAGATTGATGTGACCTTCGGCAATGTGTTGGCGCTGCTTCCTCATATACGCGCCGGTAAGCTCCGTGCGCTTGCCGTGACGGGCGATACGCGTTCCTCGACCATGCCGGACGTGCCCACGGTAAAGGAATCGGGATATCCGGACTACGTGGTCGTCGGCCAGTTCGGTTTTGCCGTGCCTGCCGGAACGCCGAAGGCGGTCATCCAAAGGTTGAACCATGAGCTGGTCGAAGCCGTGAAGTCTCCGGAGATCAAGGAAACTTTCTCCAAGCAGGGCGTGGCCGGCCGCAGCTCCACGCCTGAGGGAATGCAGGAAATGATGGCCGCAGCGCAAAAGAAATGGATGAAGATCATCCAGGACGTTGGTATTGACCCCAACTAAGTCGCCGTGCAGCCAGCCATTGTTGCCAGGCTGCCCAGGAAATATTCGGAAAAGAGGATGGTAATGGCTGCTTCGATAGAAACAGTTGATACGGATGTGTTGGTACTGGGCGGGGGCCTGGCTGGCTATAGGGCGGCCAGCGCCGCCCGACGCTCGGGTGCCAGGGTGGTCATCGCTTACCAGGCCCGCGGCGCTTCGCAGCATATCATCGGTTTCAACGTTCCACGAGAGGATGCGGATTCGCCCGATTCGGTCGAGGCGTATGCACGCGATACCATCGAAGGCGGCTATGGCCTCAACGACAGGCGGCTGGTCCACGCCATGGCCGGCAACGCAGCCACAGCATTGCGTGAACTGATGGAAATCGGCGTTCCACTGCAGTTCGACGGAGACGCCATAGCCCGCCGTCATCTATCGGGAAATACATTTGCCCGCTCGGTCTATCACCCCACGGGCGTGGGCAGGCTCGCCCTGGACCGCTTGGTGGAACTGTCCGACGAGCAGGGGATAGAAAAGCTGGCCGGTTGGAAAGCGATAAGCTTGCTATACCATGGTTCCTGTGTGGTGGGCGCATTGCTTTGCCGTAGGGACGGGTCGCAACTGGTGGCTGTGCGGGCCGCCTCGACCATCTTGGCCATGGGAGGGGTGGGCGCCATATTCGGCAACAGCACCTACCCGCCGGACATTACCGCCGACTCATATGCTTTTGCGCTCGACAGCGGGGCGGACCTGATAGATATGGAGTTTGTGCAATTCGAGCCGACGGTCATCGTGGACCCCGGCCCGTGCTGTGGCATGGAAATGCCTACGGCCATGTTTGCCGACGGTGCAACCTTGCGGAATAGTCTCGGACAGCGCTTCATGCTCGAGCACAACCCCGGTCACGGTGAAATGCAGATAGAGAAGGCGAAGATTGCGCTGGCAATCCAGGCTGAGGTCAGCGCGGGGCGGGCGGAAAAAGAGGGGACGGTGCTTTTTGATACGTCCAATATTCCGTCGTCACGCCTGGAAAGCTATATCGCCCATTGCAAGCGCTTGAGGCTCGCGGGCATCGATCCGAGCCGCGGTCCGATATGGGTAAAGCCCGCTGCGCACAGCCACATGGGTGGAATACGAATTGACGCCAATTGCCATACCGGCGTGCCGGGTTTGTACGCCGCAGGGGAAGCCAGCGGGGGAGTCCATGGAGCCAGCCGCATAGCCGGCAACGGGGGAAGCGATGCAATTGTTTTCGGCGGCATCGCAGGTGCGGCGGCAGCAGAGAACCGACAAGGACTGGCCGGACTGCCATGGTCGGGCATCGTTGCGAACGCGATGGAAAAGCTGGCCAGTTTGCCCACCCGGACCGATGGGCCGAAGCCGGAGGAAATAAAAATCGCCGTGAGGAAAACGATGCTCGACCATGCGGGTATTGTCCGGACCGAGCGGGATCTGCGCTGCGCCTTGAGCGATCTCGATATCCTGCTTGAAGAGTGGTATGCAGGCTTGTGTCTGGATAAGCCCGTGGACCGGGTGAGGGCACTCGAGGCCATGAGTTTTATCATGGCGGCGAAGGCGGTAAGCAGTTCGTCTTTGGAAAGAAAGGAAAGCAGAGGGGCACATTGGAGAGACGATTACCCGCAACGGGACGACGATAATTGGATGTGTCATGTCAGTGTGCGCAAGACTCAAACAGGAGAATTCGAGATTGGCCGCTGCAGTATTGAGTGAATCTGAAAGGTTGTTGGGCAACTAACGGGAGAGTGCCATGGCGGTGCTGTTGTACGAAAAAATAGATAAGGCGGTGGTGCTGACGCTGAACAGGCCGGAATCAATGAATGCCTTGTCGCACGAATTGGTGGGCCGGTTGATTGAGGCGGTCGAAGGGGCATCCGAAGACCGCGACTGTCGCTCCATTATCTTTATTGGGGCGGGTGAGAAAGCATTTTGCGCAGGCACGGATCTGAAAGAACGCCGGACGCTTTCTCCGGAGGAGAAGTGGGCACAGAGCCGCGGAGGGTGGAGACTGAACCAGGCGCTATTCAACTCCCCGAAGGCAGTCATTGCCGCGATCGGGGGCTGGTGCCTGGGCGGCGGCTTCGAGCTTGCCCTGTATTGCGACACGCGTGTAGCGGCCGACGACGCGCGTTTCGGTTGGCCGGAAATGACGCTGGGAGCCTATCCCGGCAGTGGCGCGGCCCTGATGCTGCCCCGCATTGTGGGTCCGGCAAGGGCCAAGCAGCTGTTTTTCACGGCTCGCCGCATCGATGCGCAGGAGGCATATCGGATCGGGCTGGTGGAGCGCGTGGTATCGCGTCCTGCCCTCCTTGACGCAGCTCTGGAATTTGCCAAAGAGGTCGAACAAACAAGCCCCTTGGGACTGGCGGCGGTAAAGCGCTCCATCAATGAGGGCGGCGACCTGCCCCTGGACGAGGCGGCGAAGCTGGATCAAATGCTCCGTCAGCCTCTTGAAGGCACGGAGGATTACGAGGAAGGAATCCGGGCGCACTTCGAAAAGCGCAAGCCGGTGTTTATCGGCAGTTAGCCGACGCAAGTAAAAAGGAACTGGAACTCTAACCATGAAGTCAACCAACAAACCGCTTACAGGAATACGTGTAGCGGATTTCACTCGGATACTGGCAGGTCCCTACTGCGCTCAATTGCTGGGCGACCTGGGCGCCGAGATCGTCAAGGTGGAAATCCCTGGCGCTGGCGACCCCCTCCGCACGCAAGGGCCGCCGTTTCACGAGGGTAACGGCCTTACTTACTACGCCGCTAACCGCAACAAGCGGTCGATCGCCCTGGATATGCAGACCGACAGTGGCAAGGCCGTCGCGCGTGAGCTCTGTCTGAAGGCGGACGTGGTGCTGGAGAACTTTCGGCCCGGCGTCATGCAAAGACTTGGGCTGGACTACGAAAGCCTTGCCGCCGACAACCCGCGCCTGGTCTACGCCAGCATGTCCGGCTTTGGCGCGGACGGCCCCGACAGCATGAAGGGCGCCTTCGATCTGACGATACAGGCCATAGGCGGCTATATGAATATCACCGGTGAGCGGGGCGGCGCACCGATAAAGATGGGAACGTCAGCCTTCGACATCATCACGGGAACCAACTGCTATGCGGCTGTGTTGGCTGCTTTACTGCAGCGCACCGTCTCCGGAACTGGCCAGAAGATCGAGACAAGCCTGTTAGAGTCTGAAGTGGCGTTTCTTGCGAATGCCGCCCTCGAATACCTGATCCTCGGCAAGGAACCGGAGAAATGGGGGTCCGAACACGCCCAGCAAGTGCCCTATAAGGCATTTCGCTCTTTGGATGGCTGGGTGGTTATCGGAGCGGGATTCTCCAATTTATTTTCAGAGCTGTGCAAAGTCTTGAATCGCCAGGACCTGAGCGCTGATCCGCGCTTCATCGAGTTGCAGGACAGGGTCAACAACCGGGACGAGCTCTACGCAATTCTCGATGCGGAAGTAGCCAAGCATCCAACAGAGGAGCTGGTTGCCAAGCTGGATAAGGCCAAGGTTCCGGCTACGGTGGTCAACAATATGCAAGGGGTCTTTTCGCACCCGCAGGTGCAGCATCGCAAGATGGAGCAGCGTTTGCATCACGAGAAATACGGCGAAATACCAACTTTGGGTCCCGCTGTGAAATTCTCGGCCTTCGACATCACCGAAGGCTGGTCCGCGCCACCGGTCCTGGGCGAGCATACCCAGGACATACTGCATGACTGGCTCGGATACGATGCGCAAAAAGTTGCCGGCCTTCGCGATGCAGGCGCCATTTGAGCGCGGCGCGCGTTCCGTTATTTACCTGAGTCAATAATTTTTGGTGAACAAAAATACATGAGCACACTTCAAGACAGCACGCGGGAAAAACTGAAGCGGATCAGTACCGCGACCTTATGCACGGCGCTTTTCAAGCGCGGCCTGCGCAATCAGTTCATCCAGGATGTCCGGCCCCTGAACGCGCAGTTGGAGAACATGGTGGGGGAAGCCTTCACCTTGCGCTACATTCCCGCCCGTGAGGATCTCAACCAGCTAGAGGTATTTCGGGACCGATCACATCCTCAGCGACAAGCCGTCGAACAGTGCCCCGAAGGCGCCGTATTAGTCATAGATAGCCGCAAAGACCCAAGGGCCGCTTCCGCAGGCTCTATTCTCGTTTCGCGCTTGATGATGCGCAAGGCGGCTGGCGTCGTTACCGATGGTGGGTTCCGCGATTCCCCCGAGATCGCGCGCTTGTCGATTCCCGCCTACCACAACCGGCCATCGGCACCGACCAACTTAACGCTGCACCAAGCCATTGCCATCAACGAGCCAATAGGCTGCGGCGACGTGGCGGTGTTCCCTGGCGACATCGTGGTAGGCGATGGAGAAGGAGTTGTCGTCATTCCCGCGCATTTGGCTGAAGAAGTTGCACAGGAGGCCGTGGCGATGACGGCATTTGAAGACTTTGTCACCGAACAGGTTCTAGAGGGCGAGTCCATTCTTGGGTTGTATCCGGCCACCGATCCTGCGACCGAGACAAAATTCAAGCAATGGAAGGAACGGACGGGGCGATAGCTTTTTCAGGCGCTACGTAAACCTGCCGTTGTATAAGTGGCAGGTCGACGGCGCCAGCAGCCGCATTGCGGCAGGTACTCTTTCTAAAGGTGGCATTTGGATCTGAAGCCGTCTTGAGTATTTCCTTCTGGTGGCTGACCACGGCAGTTTCTCGCGGGCGTCCAGCATTATTGGCGTTGCACAGCCTACCCTGGTGCGCCAAGTGCAACGGCTTGAAGAAGATTGCGGCGCCAAGCTGTTCTATTGGCTCGGCCGTGGTGTCACGCTTAGGCCGGAAGGAGAACTTTTTGCGGAACGAGTCCGGCCTTTGTTGCAAAAGCTGCGAGTGATCGCTCCCGGGATACGGTTGAATTTTCTGACCGGCTATAGCGGCTACGTGCATGAATGGATGGTCGATGGCCGCGAAAGCGTTTCGCTGGAGGAACTGGAGGGGCTTCCGATGGCATTGCCCAGTCGTTCTCATGGATTGAGGCGCACTCTGGACTAACCCGGACTTTTCGTCAGTAAGCCTGTCCGCGTGATTTTTGGGTGCGCAACCAGGCTGGGAGCCCAAGCGAAGAGGACGAGCATGGTTGGACGCGATTTTTCAGTGCCGCGGGCGTAATTCCCCCAACCCCCGTTGCTTTATCGCGTGCCGGGGACAGCACCTATTCAGAACTACGGGGCCATGGCTTGGGCCGCGTGGGCGAACACGTGGCGCAAGGGGGGGTGGGAAGCCAGCAGGATGCGAACGCGTCGGGTATTGCGCACGATGGCCGCTCCGATCTTGAGCAGTCGTGCACGGATGGTGGCGGCACTGGCCCGTTCAAGTTCCGTGCCGCGCAGGGCGAACTCTCGCAGCCGCTGCATCAGGGTGTAGGCCAGCGCGGCCAGCAGCACACGGAACTGGTTGGCGGCAAACCGGTGGCAACTGGCGCGGGTGCCGAACAGGTCGAGCTGAACTTCCTTGATGCGGTTCTCGGCTTCACCCCGGGCGCAGACGGGACAAACCGGTGCGCGCATCGATCTGTCGCAGCAGCATCAGCCCGCCATCGGAGCTGAGGTCACCGCCATCGAAATTGGCCTGCAAATGGCGCCGCCCCAGGCGCCCAAAGTTCAGTTCTTCAGTGGTACGATTTGGCATCGGCGCTACCTTCCCGAAATCTTGTTTCGCACCTCGATTTTATGCGGGCTTAAAGGTATGCGCCGATTCCTTTTGGTGAAATTTCCGGGCTAAGGCATGAACAACGTAAAGGGCACGCTCGACGTCCAGTATGAACTGGATACGCTCACCCTGATGAAAGAGTGGTGCTGGCCAGCATTGCGCATACCGTGTTGGCCATACCTGCGGTCGCCGCCGAAGTGAAATCCAGTGCGTTGAAGGCGACACGGCTCGTTTCTCCCAAGCTGGAGACCCGGCTGATGATCACCACTTCTTTGAATCGGCCGCTCAGGCGTGAAGGTCGGGCTGTGCTTGCGCAGATACGGCCGGTTTTGCACGAGACGGCGCGCTTGTCCACTGTCCCCTTGTATCTCGATGTTCATTGAGTTTCAAGGATAGGCTAGGCCATGAAAGCATAGCTGATACAAGAGGAAAGCCATAGAAGCCTGGTTTGGACGGCAGGCATAATCCCCGGACGTTCTGGCCCGAATGGGCGAGAGTATCTTATGCCGACAATACATATGGGGAGACACCAATGCTCAAGAAAATGTTGAGCACGATGGCGGGAGGACTGTTCCCGGCTACTGCAATGAGCGCTCATGCAGCCACGGATGATTTTCCGAATCGGCCCATCACACTGATTATTCCGGTCGCCGCCGGCGGCACGACCGATATCGCGGGCCGCGCATTGGCCAAGCAACTGAAGGACGAACTTGGGCAGACCGTGATCGTGGAAAATCGTC
>JBFWLP010000112.1:0-9928 GCA_050252075.1 Burkholderiaceae bacterium
GGGCGCGCTACCCACGCTTATGCTGCCCGTCATTATCCTGGGGGGGATTTTCGGCGGCATTGTGACGGTGACCGAGGCGGCGGTGCTTGCCGTCGTGTACGCATTTTTCCTTTCTTGCGTTGTGTACAGGGAGATCCGTTTCAGGGATTTACCGGATGTCTGCATGAAAGTGTTGCGTATATCGGTTCCCATACAGCTCATCGTGTCCATCTCCGCCATGTTTGCGTGGATCGTCACCACTGAACAGATAACCCAGAATTTTGTCACGCTGTTCACGCAAATGACATCGGACCCCCTGGTGTTCCTGTTGTTGATCAGTGCCTTTCTGCTGCTTCTGGGCACCTTCATGGAAAGCAATGCGCTTATCATCATCCTGATTCCCATCCTGATGCCCGTGGTGACGCAGTATGGAATCGATCCGGTGCACTTCGCGATCCTGTTTGTCACGAATTTATGTATCGGTGCGGTGACTCCGCCGCTGGGCGTCACCTTGATGACGGCCTCCCGGATCGCCGGAATACGCTTTTCCGAGGCGTGCACCAGTTTGTGGCCTTTTCTGGCGTCCATGATCGTTACGCTTATTCTTGTGTTGCTGGTTCCAGGGCTGTCAACCTGGCTGCCCGATTTAATGCGCTAGTTGTTCAGGGAGATCAAGTTGACTGATAAAGCTGCTATCCAGATCCGCGATGTGGACCACGTTGCGACGGCCACCAGTGAGTTGTTGCCGGGCGAAACCGTGAGTATCCGCGGGGTACACCCCGACCATCAGGTTGTCGTGCATGAAGTCATCCCGGTGGGACACAAGATCGCACTGCGGGATATTGCGGTCAATGAGGAAATTCTCAAGTATGGCGAGATCATCGGGTCTGCCGTGCTTCCTATACCGGCGGGTCATCATGTTCATGTACACAACTGCCGTGGTTTGAAAGCCCGCCGTTTTTCCGGCACGTCCGGCTCAGGAGACAACCATGATTGACACCACGTTTATGGGCTATCGGCGCAGCAACGGCGCGATAGGTATTCGTAACCATGTTCTGGTGATACCCACGGTTTCCTGTGTGAACAGGGTGGCCATGGACATCGCCAACAAGGCGGGTGCGGTAACGTTTCTGCATCCTTATGGCTGTACCTTCGATGCCGAGGAAAACAGCCTTACCGAGCATGCTTATATCGGCCATGGCCTGCATCCGAACGTTGGCGCGGTGCTCGTGCTGAGCCTGGGCTGTGAAACCGCATCGGCGGCGCGGGTTGCCCAAGGCATCGCCGCGTCGGGCAAGCGTGTGGAAACCCTGATCGTCCAGCGGGAAGGGGGGTCAAGAACCACGGGCATGGCCGGCATCGAGATTGTTCGCGACATGCGTCGCGAGCTGGACGCGCAGCCCATGGAGCCGGGCGACTTGTCCGAGCTGCTCATTGCGCTGGAGTGCGGATCATCCGATGCATTTTCCGGCCTGACGGCCAACCCGGCGGTGGGCGAGGCGGCCGATATCATCGTGGCCAAAGGCGGCACGGTCATTCTGTCCGAGGTCACGGAAATGGTGGGTGCCGAGCACGTGTTGGCCAGGCGCGGGAAAAATGACCAGATCCGCCAGGAACTGTTGTCGTTGATCAAGAAGTACGAAGTGGATCTTTCCATGTCCACAGAAGATGACAGCGGTATTTTTATTTCGCCCGGGAATGTGGCCGGCGGGCTCACGACCATTGAAGAAAAGTCACTCGGGTGTATTTACAAGGCCGGGACACAAACCATCACGCAAATTGTCGGCTATGGCCATGCGCCTACCGAGCGAGGCGTGATTATCATGGACACGCCGGGCTTCGACATTGCCTCGGTCACGGGTAAAGTGGCCGGCGGCGCGCATATGGTTTTGTTTACAACCGGCAAGGGCACGCCCACCGGCTCCTCGATCGCGCCAGTGCTGAAGATCAGCTCCAACAATAAAACCTTTCATCATCTGAATGAAGACACCGACATGAGCGCCGGCGACGTTCTCGAGGGAACAAAGACCCTGCGGCAGGTGGGCCAGGAGATCGCCCAGCTGGTGATGGACGTGGCGCGGGGCAAGCAGGCCAAGGGCGAGTATTACAACATTCAGGAATTTGCCATACCGAATGTCAGCGTGGTGAAAAAAGAAGTGATCCATGCCGAACTGGCCAAACTCAACGATTTTCGATTTGTACAATCATGAAACTAGCCTATATGTATGCAACGCCCGATGTGAATCACTCCCAGGTGACGGCGATTCAGGGCGACATTGCAGCCACTCTGGCACACATTCGCCAGGTGGGTTACCAGGGCGTCGAGTTTCTGGTTTCCGATCCGGCACGTATCGATGCGGCGGCCTTGAGCAAGTCGGTGGCTGAAAGCGGCCTGGATGTTCCCGCGTTGTGCACAGGCGAGGTTTACGGGGATGCCAGGCTGTCGTTTGCCGACCCCGACCCCGCCAAGCGGCGTCAGGCGCGTGATCGCATGAAGGCGGCAATGGAGCTTGCCTCGCGCTTTGGCGCCGCTGTCAATGTAGGCCGTTTGCGTGGAAGGTTTCATGACGGCATCGCGCCCGAGCAAACACTCGACTGGATACGGCAGGCCCTGGACGAGTGCGCAACCGCCTGCCCCGACACCCGGATCGTGATGGAACCGGTGAATCATCAGTATGCCAATTGCCTCATGGGTACGCGTGATATGCTCGATTTCATCGACTCGGTTGCGCTGCCGAATGTGGGCATCATGCTCGACATGGTCCACATTCTCATGGAGGGCGAAGATCTGCCGGCATCGCTGCGTCTTGCCCGGGACCGCGGCTGTTTCTGGCATTTTCATGTCAGCGACTCCGACCGGCTTCCCATGGGTGACGGCCACTACCCCATCGCGCCGGTGATTCAGGCATTGCACGACGTGGGCTACGATGACTATGTCACGGTTGAAACGTTCCAGATTCCCGACAGCCGGTACGCTATTGAACGAAGCTACGATACGCTTCGACCCTATTTCCAGGCCTAACGATCTAACAAAGGTAAATGAATGAAAATTGCACGCTTTTCCATTAACGGACAAGTCAGTTACGGGGTTGTCGACGGCGACAACATCAAAGTGCTTCGCTCCGGGCTATTCGAGTCCCCCGAGTACACGGGGGAACAGCACGCATTGGGCAATGTGAAATTGCTCGCGCCCGTAGAGCCCGGCAAGCTGGTGTGTGTCGGTCTGAACTATCGCTTGCATGCCGAAGAGTCCGGCGTGCCTGTTCCCGATGAACCCATGCTGTTCATGTGCTCCCCCCAAGCCATCATTGCACCGGGGGAAACCATCGTGCTCGACAACGCCAACGATCGCATCGATTACGAGGCCGAAATTGCGGTCGTGATCGGTCGTACCGCCCGGAATGTTTCCCGCGCCGACGCCGCGAACTACATTTTTGGCTATACATGTGCCAACGATGTGTCGAACCGCGATTTGCAGCGTAAAGACGGCCAGTTTACGCGTGCGAAATCATTTGATACCTACAAGCCCATGGGGCCATGGATAGAAACCGATCTCGATGCGGAAAACGTTGCCATCACGTTGTGGCAGAACGGCCAGGTTCGGCAATCTTCGAATACGAACGACATGATTTTCCCGATCAGTCGCGTGGTGGAGTTCGTGTCCGGCATCATGACGCTGTTGCCGGGCGACGTCATCATTACCGGAACACCGTCGGGTGTCGGTCCCATGAAGAAAGGCGACCAGATCGAAATCGAGATCGAAGGAATCGGCCGGATCAGCAACCCGGTCGTGTGACCCCGTATGCATGCCACGACACCTGTCAACATCGATCGTGCCTTCCTTGATCGGGAATACGACAATGTAGCCAAGGTGTCCCCGTCGTATTTTCGGCGGGTTATTGACGCGCTGGATCACGCCAGCCGCCATGCCCGCACGCAGTACGATGCACACCTGAATGTGCCTTACGGCCCATCAGGCCTGGAAACGCTGGACATATTCTGCGCCTCTGAAAAAGACGCGCCGGTACATGTGTTCTTTCATGGCGGCTACTGGCATGCGCTCGATAAAGCAAGTTTCAGCTATGTTGCCAATGGCCTGGTTCCGCACGGCGTTACCACGGTCATTGTCAATTATCCCTTGATGCCTGCCGTGCGTATGGACGAGCTTGTGGATGCGTGCTGCCGCGCCCTGGCGTGGGTGCACCGCCACCTTGCCGATTATCGGGCCGATCCCGGCAAATTGTCACTGTCGGGTCATTCTGCCGGCGCGCATATCGTGGCAATGCTGCTTGCTGATCGTGAAGGCCAGTTTCCGGTGCTACCGGCTTTGCAAGGGGCGTGTCTATTCAGCGGAATCTACGATCTTCAACCTATTCGGTCCAGTTTTGTCAACGATACCTTGGGGCTGTCTGCGGCAGAGGCTGAGCGCAACAGCCCCATGCGATTTCGTTGCAGGCAGCGAATTCCCGTGACCATCGCCGTTGGCGGTGACGAAGGTAGCGAGTATTTGCGCCAGTCGGGTGTCTTGCTGCGGGCATGGAAGGGTTCCGGTCGTGACCCTGAACTTACCGTGTTAAGACACCAGAATCATTTTTCAATCCGCGAGCAACTGGGTGATCCTGGCAGTCCGGCAATCCGTCTGGTGCTGGAGCAACTGAAACGCGCCAGGCAAGGTATTGGAACCCCCCTCTGACACCGTAACAATCAGCACCGCTCAACAATAGTGGCCGTGGCCATGCCATGGCCCACGCAAAACACAATCAGCCCCAGCGTGCCGTCGGTCGCCTCCAGCCCGCTGAGTGTTTTGGCGATCAGACCCGCTCCGGTGGCGCCCAGCGGATGCCCGTGAGCAATGGCACCCCCCCATTGGTTAAAGCGATCGTGCTCCACGCCGAATTCGCGTGACCATGCCAATGGCACGCAGGCGAAGGCTTCATTCACCTCGATCCAGTCGATATCCGTCAGATCAAGGCCGGCGGTTTTCAGTGCTTTGCGGGTGGCCGGCAGAATACCGTCGAGCTGCATGCGAGGGTCGGATCCCAGTGTGACGCGGGCAAGGAATCGTGCTTTCACAGGCAGCCCGTCGGCACGGGCGCGCTCTTCGTTGCCCACCAGCACGGCGGCGGCGCCGTCGGTCATCTGGCTGGCGTTGCCGGCGGTGATGATGCCGTGTTCCGGATCAAAAATGGGTTGCAGTGACGCCATTTTCTCTTGACTTAGCGCCGTTCGAATGCCTTCGTCGCGGCAAAGCGTTTGTTTAGCGCCCTCAATGGTGATGTCGATGCCTACGATCTCCTTATGGTGCTGCGCCTGGGCGGCCATGTGGGCGCGCCGGTGGCTTTCCATGGCGTAGGCATCCAGCTCTGCACGCGTCAAGCCCCAGTGCTGTGCAACGTACTCGGCGCTGATCCCCTGGTGCGGCAGTTCATGCCGGGCCAGCAGGTCGGGGTTCAGCGATTGCCAGTCAGTGAATGCCGGGCCGAGCGTAACGTCGACGAACATGGGCACCCGGCTCATGCTTTCCACGCCACCGCCAATGGCGTAGCCCGCGTCACCGGCAGCCACGGCCTGCGCGGCCATATGGACGGCGGTTTGGCCCGATCCGCACATACGGTTCAGGGTAACGCCGGGAACGTGGATCGGTAATCCGGCAAGCAGGGCGGCTTGCCGTGCCACATTGCCGCCTTGTTCGCCGGCCTGGGTGACGCAGCCGGCGATAAGGTCGTCTACATGGTCGCCCTCCAAGCCGCTGCGCTTCAGGATCCCTTGCACGGTATGAGCCAGCAAGCTGTCCGGCCGCCAGTGACTCAGCGCGCCCCCGCGTTTGCCAAACGGGGTGCGTACCGCATCAATAATTACCGGACGGTTCATGAAGATCTCCTTGCCAGGACGGCGTAAACGACAAAAGGGTTAGCAGGGCGGCCGGCTTACTGGGTTTGCAGGCCAAGTTCGCGCACAAGATCGCCCCACTTGGCGTTCTCGGCCTTGATGAACTTGGCGAACTCGGGTTGATCCATGGGTGACACTTCCGATCCGGTGTTCGCGATCTTTTCCTGTGTTTCGGGCATGGCAAGAATGTCTTTCATTGCTCCGGCCAGTGTGTCAACCACCGGTTTCGGAGTGCCCGCCGGTGCGAGCAGCCCGTACCACACCGTGGCTTCATAGCCGGGATCTTTCAGTAGCTCGCCCAGGGTGGGGGTATCGGGAATGCGCGACGACCGTTCTTTGGTGCCAATGGCCAGCGCGTTCATGCGGCCCGAGGTGATTTGCTGGGCTGCCGCAGGCAGCACCGGGAAATAGAACGATACCTCGCCGCTGATCACGTCGGTCATGGCCTGTGAGCCGGTGCGATAGGGCACGTCTTTGACATCCAGCCCCAGCAGTTTTCCCAGCAAAGCTACTTCCAGGTGGCTGGGTGCTCCCTTGCCCGATGTGGCGTAATTCAGTTTTCCCGGGTTCGCCTTGGCCTGCTTCACCAGATCGTCAAACGTTTTTATCCCCTGGTCCGCGCCCGACACCAGCACCATGGGAAGGGTGGCAACCCGCATGATGGGTGTGAAATCTTTTGTGGCGTCGTATTTCGGGTTGGCCTCCATATGCGGGCTGACGGTGAGCGTGGTGGGGGCAAACAGCAATGTGTAGCCGTCCGGGTTGGCGCGTGCGGCGGCTACGGTACCAATGGCGCCTCCGGCACCGGGCTGGTTTTCCACAACCACGGAACCTTTCAGTTTGGCGGCAAGCTGGTCGCTGATAATTCGGGCAATGGTGTCGGCACCGCTGCCGGCGCCATAAGCCACAATAATCTTGACCGGACGGTTGGGGTAATTGCCGGCCTGGGCGTAAGCCGTTCCGGCCAGGGCGGTGCATGCCAGCGATGCAGCGATCCACAGTTTCATATTTTTCATGGTTTGTCTCCTCGTGGTCTAACGTTCTGTCTTTACATGGATGGACTACTTCAGGATGTGCGGTGGGTCAGGCGTTCTGCCTCCTGCGCGCTGCACCCCCACATTGACGTCAGTACTTCAACGTTGTGTTCGCCCAGCCGGGGGGCGGGGCGCGGATCGGTTTGCCGGTGATGGCTGCGTACCGGATTGGCGATCATGGGCAGCGTCTTGCCGTTCTCATGTGCCACATGGCGTATCAAGCCGTTGTGTTGTACCTGCGGGTCGGCGACAACGCTGGCGTAATCGTTGACGGGGGCGCACAAGATATCGATGCTGCGCAGTTGTGTCAGCCACTGTTCCGATGTTCTCGATGCGAACAGGGGTTCTAGTGCTCCCTTCAGTGCTTCCCGGTGCCGCTGCCGCTGGGCCGAGGTTGCAAACCGGGCATCGGTCAGCAGATGCGCCAGCTGCAGCTGTTCGCAAAAACCCGGCCATTGATGATCAAATACCGTAAACGAAATGTAGCCGTCTTGTGTGCGAATGGTGCCCGACGGCGCAATGAGCGGGTGATCATTGCCCTGGCGCTCGGGCAGTTTGCCCGAGAGCAGGTATTCCGTCAGGGGCGGCCCCTGAAAGGCGATGATCGAGTCCAGCAACGACACCTGAATATGCTGTCCGGCACCGCACTGGTGGCGTGAAAGTACGGCCATGAGCACGCCTGAAAACGCATTCATGCCGGCCAGCATATCGGACACCATATTGCCGACGCGCAAGGGTTGGCCCTCGCGTTCGCCAATAATGCTCATCAGCCCGCCGTAAGCCTGCATGATGGAGTCGCCGGCCGGAAGCCGCACGTTCGGACCCGAGTCGCCGAAGCCGGTGACCGAACAGTAAACGATGCCGCTATTGACGGCGCGAACTTGTTCGTAGCCCAACCCCAGCTTGTCCATGACGCCGGGCCGGAAGCTTTCGATGATGATGTCGGCACCCCGGGCGGCTTGTTGAACGACACGCTGTGCACCGGGGTCGCGCAGGTCAAGGCAGATGCCGCGCTTGTTCCGGTTCACGCTCAGGTACACGCCGCCGTTTTCCCCCATGGTGCGGGACCAGTCGCCTCGTGGCGGTTCGATTTTTATGACATCGGCGCCATTGTCGGCCAGCAGTTGTCCGCAATAGGGGCCGGCAACCCCTTGGCCAAAATCGAGAACCGTCAGGCCCTGAAGTGGCGGAGCAATCAAAGTTCCCCCTTGCGCATCATGAAGGCGCCATGAAAGACGCAAGGCACCGTGCCTTCCTGATTCACGACTTCCACCTTGACGCTGATCACGCCACGCGACTTGTCCGACACGTCTTTCAGGTCTTCCACCGTGATACGCGCGTGCAGCGTATCACCGGCTTTTACCGGGGCAGTGAACTTGAACCGGTCCAGGCCCAGGGCGGCCAGGGTGTATTTGCCCAGGATATCTTCCAGCATGCCGGCGGCAATCGAGGCCGTCATCAGCCCCGGCACCACGCGGGTTTTGAACAAGCTGTGCTTTTTTGAAAATTCCTCATCGATGAACATGGGCAGCTTCAAACCGGCAAAGCAGGTGTAGTTCACGATGTCTGCTTCAGTGATCGTGCGTGCGTAGCTTTCGAATACTTCACCGATTTCATATTCTTCGAAGGTTTTTTGGGCCATTGAATGTCTCCATTGTGCGAATATACGTATATCAAACTAATATACGTATAAATGCTAGGGCCGTAACCAAGGCCGTGTCAAGCACGGACAGTTCAATGGCGCACGAAGAATAGTTACAGAGTGTGTAAGGACTCGGCCGGCAGCCCGATGACCAGCCGTTGCAACACTTGCGTTTCGTCGGCAAGTGCGGCTTGCTGCGCTGCGCGGGCATGCGTCATGCGTTCTGTGGGGCCGGCCAGCCCGATACCGCACAGAATGGCGCCGCGGGCGTCAACCAGCGGCATAGCAATGGCACTGGCTCCTTTGACCCGTTCGTCGGTGGTGATGGAAACACCGGAGCGTCGAATGGCGTTGAGCTGGTCCAGCAGGGTATCGGCCCGGGTGATGGTGTTCGGGGTGAATGACTGGAAAGGGCAGTGGGCCAGATAACGCTGCCGGGAGGCGTCGTCCAGGTAAGCCAGCAAAAGCTTGCCCATGGCCGTACTGTAGAGCTCTTCCCGCTTGCCCACCGGCGCGGTGTACCGGACTGGATTGGCGCTTTCGACTTTGGCGAAATAGATCAGCGAACGGCCATCGGGCGCCAGATGCCCGGCCAGCGCGGTTTCACCCGTTAGCGATGCAAGCCGGTTCAGCGACGGCATCAGTAACGACAGCAGGCTCAGATTGCCCATGACCTGGGTGGAAAGCATGAACATTTCACGGCCGATCCGGTAGCTGTCACCGGTGCGCACAATGTAGCCTTCTTCCGTCAGGCCTGCCAGCAAGCCGACCAGGCTGCTCTTGGGGGCATCGAGTTGGCGCGCCAGTTCCGCCAGCCCCAGCCCGTCGGGGTGGGTGGCCAGTTGGCGAAGAATGGTCATGATGCGCTGAACGGACTGCGGCGAGGCACTGGGCATAAAACGGTGCGGACGTTTTCAGGAAAGGATGGCCGCCATTGTAAGAGGAATTCCAGGCGGCCCCTTTCATGAATACCCGAGCGGGTTATTCGATCTTGATGCCCGCTTCATCGACGACTTTTTGAATGGCGATGGTGTCGCGGCTGATTTGCTGGGCAAAATCAGCCGGGCTGCCGCCGCCGGCCACAGCGCCTTTGTCGGCAAGAATTTTCTCAACGTGCGGCATGCGAAGGATTTCGTTGATGTGCTTGTTCAGCGTTTTGGCGATATCCGCAGGCATGTTGGCCGGCCCCAGAACGCCGAACCACTGGCCCATGGTGACTGTGGGCAGCCCCACTTCGGTCATGGTGGGAACGTTGGGAAGCAAGGGCAGGCGGGTGGGGCTGACGGCGGCAATGCCGACCAGTTTTCCGGCGTTGATGTTGGGCACCATGAGCGGTGGAGAATCGACGTTGAAGTCAACCTCGCCCGACAGCAGGTCAGATCGG
>JBFWLP010000113.1:0-9864 GCA_050252075.1 Burkholderiaceae bacterium
CCAGGCATGGCGCAGCCCGCGGTAAAGGCAGAATCCGCTGATTTGGCCAGTGGCCCCAAAAACAAGGCCGATGGCCAGGGAGGCCCAGAGCGTGAGTTCGACGTGTGACATGGCATAAAACCTTGGGTGGCGTTATTGCCACCCGACAGAGCGTGGGGTTGGAGCCGGTGACTTTTGCATGAACGTGCGCACGGACACCGCTCGGAACCACGATCATAGCCAGAAGTTTTTAATACTCCAACAACGTATTTATCATTCTTATATAGCCGTTGGTAATATCAAGATCCGTTTAAGTGAAAGGACAGTGTATCGAGTCGGGTCAGGCCGCGTTCCTGAAACTTGGGCTCTTTGTCGAGTATGCTGCGTTCGTCCAGGAGTTTTGCGGTGCAGTGCGCGCCAAACAGGGATTGCACCTGCGCATTGTTCACGGCGAAAGGTGGGCCGTCCATGAGCGCCTGATCATAGTCGAGCGTTAACAGCAGGCCCTGAAACCCGGGCGCCAGTTGCCCGTACACAAAATCAACATAACGCCTGCGCATGGCCGCCGGCAGCGCCACCAGCGCCGCGCGGTCGTACACCCCCTGGCACGACGCCAGAAGCGCGGGGTCAGAGTAAAAAATATCACCGCAAATCAAGGTGATGGCGCCTACCGTGTACGTGTCACCGGCGCCCGAGTGGGTGACGGTAGGTGTCAGGCCGTGTTCCTGGAAAAACTGGGTGACTGCTATCGGGGACAGCTCGATGCCGATGACTTCATGGCCCTGTTCGGCAAGCCAGCACATATCGATACTTTTCCCGCACAAGGGTACCAGTACGCGAGAACCTGGGGTAAGACCGAGCGAGGGCCAGAATTTGGCCAGCAACGGCGTGGCCCGCGGCTGGTGAAAGCCGGTCTGGCCTTGTTCCCACCGCTGATGCCAAAAATCGGGTTCCATGATGTTCTTGATCCGTTTTTAGTCGTAGCCCAGCCGCTTGGCATTCAGGCGTCGTTCCACTTTATCAACGTATTGCTGGATACGCTGCTGTACACCCAGGTCGGGTTTTAAAAATTCGCAGCCGATGGTGCGATGAAAGCTGCCGTTGGGCAGCGTGTCGGAACTTGCCCTGACAATGTGCAAGTCGATTTGTACGACACCCACGTCGGGCAAGGTCAGTTCGCTGCCGTCGAAGATATCGCCGACCGCCGCTTTCAATTGCCGTTGCTTGTCGAGCGCCGACAGCCCGCCGGTGCTGATATCGTGAACCTCAAGTACCGGGCCGGGTTTGCCGTTGGGGTAGCGAAACATGCACGTGGCCGGCTGGGTAACCGGCACGTCGACACGAAAGGCGTCGCGTCGTTGAACGCGAAGCACCTGCTCGGGGAATAGAAACCGCAGCGACCAGCCATCGCGTTCCTGGACAGCCAGCAGGTTGGTTGCCCTGAACTCAATATGCGCGCCATCGAACGAGGCACTGACGCTGATTTCATCGGCCACCGTAAGATGGCGCCGGAATTTCTCGTTCCGGGGCGCGTCGATGGTGGCATTGCCGATGCGCTCATCGACGTCGAGTACCAGTGTTTTATAGTGTTCGCCGGTGTCGGGAATTTCGACGGTCAGGGGGATGCTTCGCCGCTTGAGCGTTTTGAAAATTGAGCGCAGCTCAAGCGGTTCGGAGACAATCTGGATGCCCGGTTTGGGCAGGGGAGCATCGGCATCGGGCGGCGGCATGGTGACAAACCGTAAGGCGACAAGTTAAGGGCAAGTCTACCCTATAAACATTACGTTAGTGCACACCGGGCGGCAGCCAGATCCCAGGCGGCGCATCCGACCGTTTTAAAAACAACAGGATGGCCCCGATCGGGTGGGGATTGCAGCGCGGCCGCCAAAGGCTGGATGGCATCCCAGTTGCACCGGGCCTGAATCAGGTCGCCGGCCTCGTGCCGGGCGCCGGCCGGGTCGTCGACGAAAATACGGCTGGCCCGAAGGGTGTCGGGCGCAATCTCGGCCAGTTCAGGCTTGAAGGCACCCACACCAATCAGCAGGCGGTCCGCTCGCGCAGCCAGGTGATACACCGGGGTTCGGCTGGTTGTCAGGGTAATGACCACGTCGGCGTCGTCGGGGATTTGATCGTGCGCGTGCAGGTCAAGATCCAGGGCGGCGTGATCGTGCACAAACTGTGCAGACTTGTGCGCCGACGTACCCAGTACCGTAACACGCAAACCGGCATACAGTGCGGCCAGTGCCTGCGCATGGCCCACAGACTGCGTGCCGGTGCCTATCAGCACAACGTGCGAAGGGACTCGCCCATGAAGAAAAGTGCGAATGCCCAGCATGGACAGGGCGGCCGTGCGCCGCGCCGTCACGGTAGGGCCGTCCAGCACCCCGAGCACCCGGCCGGTTGAGCCATCGTAAACCGAGACAACACCGTTGATCGTGGGCAAACGATGCTGATGATTATCCGGAAATACATTCACCAGCTTGTGAATGCCGATGTCGTGCGCTGTGGCCGGCATCGAAAGCATGACCCCGCCGCCGGGAAAGGGCACCACCTGGCGCTCCGGGGCACTGATTTCACCACGGCTGTGTTCCAGCACCGCCGCAGCCAGCGCATCGACCAGCTTTGGATAAGCCAGCCGACGCGCCGTGTCGGCGGCGTCGTAAAGCGGGGGGCTGGGCAATGGCATCATTCGACAGCTTTTACCATATCTTCAATTACTTTCTTGGCATCGCCGAACACCATCATGGTTTTGTCCATGTAGAACAGTTCATTGTCCAGCCCGGCGTAGCCCGCGGCCATGGAGCGCTTGTTCACGATCACTGTGCGGGCTTTGTAGGCTTCCAGAATCGGCATGCCGGCAATGGGCGACGCCGGGTCGTTCTTGGCCGCCGGGTTGACAACGTCGTTGGCGCCCAGCACCAGTACTACATCGGTCTGGGAGAACTCGCTGTTGATGTCCTCCATTTCGAACACCTGGTCGTAAGGCACTTCCGCTTCGGCCAGCAGAACGTTCATGTGGCCCGGCATCCTGCCGGCCACAGGGTGAATGGCGTACTTTACGGTAACGCCGTGCTCGGTAAGCTTTTCGGCCAGTTCCTTCAGGGCATGCTGGGCACGCGCAACGGCCAGACCGTAGCCGGGAACAATTACCACCGTTTCGGCGTTGCTCATCAGGAAGGCGGCATCGTCGGGGCTGCCCGATCTTACATTGCGTTGTTCCTGGTTCGCTCCGCCCGATGCGCCGGCTTCGGCACCGAAGCCACCCAGAATCACATTGAAGAACGAGCGATTCATGGCCTTGCACATAATGTAAGACAGGATCGCACCGGAAGAGCCCACCAGCGAACCGGCAATGATGAGCATGGGGTTGTTCAGGGAAAAGCCGATCCCCGCCGCCGCCCAGCCCGAGTAGCTGTTGAGCATGGAGACCACGACCGGCATGTCAGCCCCCCCAATGGGGATGATGATGAGCACGCCCAGGATAAAAGCCAGGATGGTCATAATGATGAAAGGCGTCCAGTCCTGGGTCATCATGAACCAGAAGCCGAAGCCCAGCATCGCAATCGCCATGATCAGGTTGATCATGTGTTGTCCGGAAAATACCACGGGCGCACCCTGGAACAAACGGAACTTGTATTTGCCCGACAATTTTCCGAAGGCTATGACCGAGCCCGAGAAGGTGATGGCGCCGACAAATGTGCCGATAAACAGTTCCAGACGGTTGCCAACCGGAATAGGCGCACCGGCGGCCGCGATATTGAATGCATGCGGTTCAGCCACCACGGCGACGGCAATGGCAACCGCGGCCAGGCCGATCATGCTGTGCATGAAGGCCACCAGTTCGGGCATCTTGGTCATTTCGACACGTTTGGCCATGATCGTGCCCACGGAGCCGCCGATCAGCAGGCCCAGCAGTACCCAGCCCAGGCCGATGCCTGCCGTGCCTTCGCGTGCCAGGCTGACGATGAGCGCCGCCGTGGTGAGCACGGCAATCGCCATGCCGACCATGCCGAACAGGTTGCCACGGCGTGATGTAGTGGGGTGCGACAGGCCTTTCAGCGCCTGAATGAAGCACACCGATGCCACCAGATAAAACAGTGTTACAAGGTCAGTCGAGATCATGCTTGGTCTCCGGCATTGCGTTTTTCTTTTTTCTTGAACATTTCAAGCATGCGGCGGGTTACCAGGAAGCCACCGAATACATTGACAGCCGCTAGGGCCACGGCAAATACACCCATGTAGCGGGCCAGCCCGCCTTCAGTCAGTGCGGCAGCCAGCATGGCGCCGACGATAACGATGGCTGAAATGGCGTTGGTAACAGCCATGAGCGGGGTGTGCAGCGCGGGTGTGACGTTCCAGACCACATGAAAGCCGACATAAACTGCCAGCACGAAGATGATCAGGTTGATGAGTGTGGGGTTGATCGCATCCATGGTGTGCTCCTTAGGCGCGTAAAACCTTGCCGTCCTGGCACATCAGGCAGGCGGCTACGATTTCGTCGTCGTGTTTGATCGCAAGTTGACCTTCGGGGCCGGTAATCAGCTTCATGAAGTCCTGAATGTTACGGGCATACAGTGCCGAGGCATCGTGCGGAATGAGCGCGGGCAAGTTGCTGAGTCCGACCATCGTGACGCCGTGTTTCTGAACGATCCTGTCTTTTTCGGACAAGGGGCAGTTGCCGCCGCGTTCGACGGCCAGATCCACAATGACCGAACCGGGCTTCATATGCTGAACCGTATCTGCACTGATCAGTTCGGGGGCCGGGCGGCCGGGGATGAGCGCTGTGGAAATGACAATGTCGGCCTGCTTGCAGCGCTCGGCTACCAGCTTGGCCTGGCGTTGCATCCAGGCGGCGGGCATGGGGCGCGCGTAGCCACCCACGCCTTCGGCGATTTCGCGTTCCTCGTCGGTTTCAAAGGGAACGTCGATGAATTTTCCACCCAGCGATTCGATTTGTTCCTTGGCGGCCGGGCGTACGTCTGACGCTTCCACCACGGCACCCAGGCGTTTTGCGGTTGCAATAGCCTGCAGGCCGGCAACCCCGGCTCCCAGCACCACCACGCGGGCGGCCTTGAGCGTACCGGCGGCGGTCATCATCATGGGGAACATGCGCCCGTAGTTGTTCGCTGCCAATAAAACAGCCTTGTATCCGGCCAGGTTGGCCTGGGAGGACAACACGTCGAGACTTTGCGCGCGCGTGATGCGCGGCGCCGCTTCAAGTGCAAAGGCGGTCAGGCCCGCCTGGGCCAACGCGGCCAGGCCTTCTTTGTTGAACGGGTCGAGCATTCCTACAAGCACACCACCCGGTCGCATCATGCCCAGCTCTTCGGTGGTGGGCGTGCGTACCTTCAGGACCAGTTCGGCCGCCAGGGCTTCGTTGACCGTGGCAACGGCGGCGCCCGCCTGCTCGTAGAGAGCATCGGGGAAAAAGGCCTGTTCACCCGCCCCTTGTTCGACGACAACGGTATGCCCCGCACCTACGTATTTTTTTACGGTTTCAGGCGTCGCGGCGACCCGTGTCTCGCCGGGAAGGCGTTCACGTGGTATTCCTATTTGCATGGAATGTCTCCGGTATGTGCTTTAAGTAAGATTAAAAATCGACAAAATGCTGGCTACTATACCGGAATTGCATAAAAAATAAAGCGAACTTCAGGGAGAAGTTCGCTTTGTGATGCGTCTGGAAAACGAAATGGCGTCGGCTTTATGCCTTGCTTGCCTCTAGCGCCTGAGCCAGATCGGCGATGATGTCGTCGATATGCTCGATGCCGATGGACAGGCGGATCATGTCTTCACCGACTCCGGCGGCTGCAAGTTCTTGGGGGCTTAGCTGGCGATGGGTGGTCGAGGCCGGATGGCAGGCCAGTGATTTGGCATCGCCGATATTCACCAGGCGCAGGATAAGCTGCAGGGCGTCGATAAATTTCGCCCCGGCCGCCAAGCCGCCCTTGATGCCGAACGACAAAATGCTGGCCGGCTTGCCGCCATGGTATCGCTGGGCCAGGTCGTGTTCGGGATGGTCCGGAAGACCCGCGTACTGAACCCATGACACCTGGTCGTGGGCCTTCAGGTATTCGGCCACCTTCTGGGCGTTCTGGCAGTGCCGCTCCATGCGCAAGGGCAGGGTTTCGATACCTTGCAGAACCAGGAAGGCATTGAAGGGTGACAGTGCCGCACCGGTGTTGCGCAGCGGCACCACCCGGCAGCGGCCGATAAAGGCGGCCGGGCCAAATGCCTCGGTATAAACCACGCCGTGGTACGAGGGATCGGGTTCGTTGAGCATGGGGAAGCGCTGCTTGTGCTCCGCCCAGGGAAATTTGCCCGAGTCGACGACAATGCCGGCAATGGTGGTACCGTGGCCGCCCATGTATTTGGTGAGCGCGTGCACCACGATGTCGGCACCGTGCTCAATGGGACGGCACAATGCCGGCGAGGCTACGGTGTTGTCGACGATAAGCGGTACCCCGTGGCGGTGTGCGGCTTCGGCGAGAGCGGCAATATCAACGATGTTACCGGCCGGGTTACCGATGGTCTCGCAGAAGACTGCTTTGGTATTCTGGTCGATAAGTGCTTCCAGGGCGGCGATATCGTTATGCGGCGCGAATTTCACGGTAATGCCCTGGCGCGGGAAGGTATGCGCGAACAGGTTGTAGGTGCCGCCATAGAGTTTTGACACCGAAACGATGTTGTCGCCCGCTTGCGCAATGGTTTGAATGGCATACGTAATGGCCGCCATGCCCGACGCCACGGCCAGCGACGCCACGCCGCCTTCCAGGGCGGCCACGCGCTCTTCCAGAACGGCGTTGGTGGGGTTCATGATGCGGGTGTAAATATTGCCGGCCACCTTCAGGTCGAAAAGGTCGGCCCCATGCTGGGTGCTGTCAAACGCGTACGATGTGGTCTGGTAAATGGGCACGGCAACCGATTTGGTGGTCGGGTCGGGCTGGTAGCCGGCATGAATGGCAAGAGTTTCAAATTTCATGTGGGTTTGTCTCGTTGTTGAACCAGTGTGGAGCAAATTACATGGTAACGGTTCGCACAGCATTGGTTCAGAATATTGTTTGATTTCTTTATTTCTTCTGGAAATAAAGGAGGGCGGGTTCCGGGTGGCTGCCTACGTAGTACAGTAAACAAAGCGCACGACATCGGGTAGCATTCTACCTATTTGTCGTTTCAGGCTGGCGGGGGTTTTCCCGCACTCACAGAGGCCGTCAATGAAAGTTTGGGTTAAGCGGGTACTCATTAGTCTTGTCGTTTTAGTGATCGTAGCAATTGTTGGTTTGGCCATTTTTCTGCTTACTTTCAATCCTAATGCGTACAAGGCGAATCTTCAGCGTTACGTGTTTGAAAATTACCAGCGTACGTTAAAAATCGATGGCGAGATCCAGCTGTCGCTGTTTCCGCGTATCGGGCTGGCCGTCGAAAAGGTATCGCTGACCAACCGGGATTCGACTGAAACTTTTATGGCCATGGATAGTGCACGCCTGGCCGTTGCCATCTGGCCTCTGCTGTACGACCGGCTGGTAGTGGATCATGTGGCTGTAAGCGGGTTCCGCGCCTGGGTGACGCGCAATGCGGAAGGCGAGTTCAATTTCAGGGATCTTGTCGGGCCGGCCCAGGATGCCGCCGCCGGTGTGGTTCAGCAGCCACCCGCTTCGCCGGTTGGGCAAGACGCCGCGCATTTCCAGCCCGAGCGCGCGACGGCACTTCATATCGATATTGCGGGGCTGGAGCTGAGCAACGGCGAGATTCATTTTTATGATAATCCCACCGGCTATTCAGCAAGGCTGGTGCGCCTTGATGTCGCGACCGGGCGCGTGACGGCCAACCAGGCGTTCGATGTGTCCTTGAAAGGCCACCTGTACGGTGATTTTCCTGTGGCCGACTCCACGCTTTCCGCTCAGGCCATCATCAAATTTGATCCCGGCCAGAAAACGTATTCGGCACAAAAGCTCGATGTGCAGCTTGCCGGGCGCCTGGCCGACCTGCAAAACAGTACAGTCGCCCTGCGCGGCGGCAGCCTGGCCTACGATGCCTTTGCCCGCATGGTGGGCGCGTCGGGTATTGAACTGGTAGCGCAGGGTAATCTGAGCGGCAAGTTCCCGGTCTCAGGTCTGGACACCCGCCTGACGGTGCCGCAGCTGCGTATCGACGAAAGTCGGGCCGAGTTTATTGTCGAGAAGCTGGCCTACCGGGCCAAGGGTACTTACAACAAGCAACCCTTCGAGCTGGCCCTTGACGCCCCGGGGTTGTCGGTGTCGCCCAGTTCGGCCAAAGGCGAGCCGGTGGCCGGCACTTTCAAGTATGGCGACCAGAACCGGTTAACGGGTGTTGCCGTTTCGGCGCGGGAGTTGAGCGGTGATGCATTCAACCTGAAGTGGAAAGAGATAAAGCTTGACGGCAATCTCAAGGACGGGGACCGCCTGGTTCGTCTGAACCTGTTGTCGCCCGCCAGCTGGGAAGTGTTTGCAGAAAAAGGCGGGTTTTCAGCCATCAAGGGTGATGTGGTCATCGAAGATCCTGCGCTGCCCAATGGCAGTTTCGAGTTTCCGTTCATTGGCAGCGTTCAGGCTAATCTGCCCGCCGACGAGATAACCAGTCAGATCAATGCCGTGTTGAGCGGCAGCAATCTGGATCTAAACGTGAAAGCGACGCAACTCAAGGATCCCAAAGTGGTTTTGTCGCTGAAGACCGACAAATTGAACATCGACCAGCTGGTGCCCGCAGGCCAGCCGGCATCGGCCACGCCGGGGTCTGCGCCCGAAGCGGCGTCGGGCGATGCCAAGCCGGGCGCGGCGCCGGCCGCCAAGGCTGCGTCTGAAATCAACCTGTCGTTCTTGAATGCGCTCGATATCGCCGCTTCGGTCGCGATCAACGACCTGACCGTACGACGGCTGCGTGCCCAGCAGTTCAGTGCCCAGGTGCGCGTGCTCGACGGCGTTCTCACCGTCGACAAGGCTCACGCGAATCTCTACCAGGGCAAGCTCGATGCCTCGCTGCGCGCAACCGCCGACAACACCTTTGATCTGGATCTCGACATGCGGGATGTCGCTCTGGGTTCGCTGCTTACCGACATTACCGGCGAGGACCGTTTAATGGGCAAGGCGGCAGTGACGGCTCGGCTGAATACGAGCGGAACCACCAGCGCGGCCCTGGTCGCCGGCCTTGGCGGACCACTTCAGTTACGTGTTCGTGACGGTGCCATCCGGGGCTTCAATATTGCGCAGACCCTGCGCGAGGTCAACGATGCGGTGCGCAACATTTTCAGCGGCCAGCCGCCCGCGGTGGTCACCCAGTATGATCCTTCGCGGAAAACCGACTTTACCGCCCTCGATGTGGACGTGACGCTGGCCCAGGGGCAGGGAACGTTTACAAAGTTGCGCCTGGCCGCACCGTTGTTGCGCGTCACTGAAGGCAAACCCGCAACCATTGACCTGGTGAACCAGCAGCTTGACGTTCTGGTGAACGTGAATGTCGTCAACACCCGTACCGGCCAGGAGGGCAAGGTGCTCGAGGAGCTTCAGGGCGTCACCGTTCCGTTGCGCTTGTCCGGGCCGATCAGCCAGCCGGGCTATCAGGTGCAATGGAGTGAAATCAGCAGTCAGGCCGTAAAGCAAGCGGTCGAGCAAGGGCTGGTCGATGTTCTCTCGCGCAAGCTGGGCGTTCCGCCCGGCGGCGATGGCACGCCAACGCCCCCACCGGCCAATGCTGCTCCGGCGCGACCTGAAGATGCTGTAAAAAGTATTGGTGATGCCTTGAAAGGATTACTCGGACGATGACCGCAACGTTTTACTAGCCTATTGCCGCGTGTGCCGGCGTTACCGACAGTCGTGCCGAGCCCTACGTCAAGCGCTGGCTGCTCGTCGTCGCGCAGGAGCACTGGGTGTG
>JBFWLP010000114.1:0-9810 GCA_050252075.1 Burkholderiaceae bacterium
GTGGTGGTGTCGGCCGGGAAAGCGAACTAAAAAATTTCCCCGTCAGGGTTGAAATCATTTCGCCAGCCCCCAATTGCAAGCCATCAAGGCAATTATTTCTCGAATTTTCATCAAGGTTATAAATCATGGGCAAGATTATCGGTATTGACCTCGGTACCACTAACAGCTGCGTTGCTGTCATGGAAGGTAACAGCGTCAAAATCATTGAAAACGCTGAAGGTACCCGTACGACGCCGTCCATCGTGGCTTATATGCCCGACGGCGAAATTCTGGTCGGAGCACCGGCAAAACGTCAGGCAGTCACGAATCCGACGAACACATTGTTTGCGGTAAAGCGCTTGATCGGGCGTAAATTTGAAGAGAAGGCCGTCCAGAAGGACATCGACCTGATGCCCTACGGGATAGTCAAGGCCGACAACGGCGATGCGTGGGTGGAAGCGCAGGGCAAAAAACTGGCCCCTCCGCAAATTTCGGCCGATGTGTTGCGCAAAATGAAGAAAACCGCGGAAGACTACCTGGGTGAGGAAGTCACCGAGGCGGTTATCACGGTGCCGGCCTATTTCAACGACAGCCAGCGCCAGGCAACCAAAGATGCCGGTCGTATTGCCGGCCTCGATGTAAAACGCATTATCAACGAGCCCACGGCGGCGGCGTTGGCGTTTGGTCTGGACAAAACCGAGAAGGGCGACCGCAAGATCGCGGTGTACGACCTTGGCGGCGGCACGTTTGACGTATCCATTATTGAAATTGCCGATGTCGACGGCGAAAAGCAGTTCGAGGTGCTTTCCACCAACGGTGACACCTTCCTGGGTGGTGAAGACTTTGACCAGCGCATCATTGATTACATTATCGGCGAGTTCAAGAAGGAAAGCGGCGTTGACCTTTCCAAAGACGTGCTGGCATTGCAGCGCCTGAAAGAAGCTGCCGAAAAGGCCAAGATCGAACTGTCGTCGACGCAGCAAACCGAAATCAACCTGCCGTACATCACGGCCGATGCGTCCGGGCCCAAGCACCTGAACCTGAAGATCACGCGCGCCAAACTCGAAGCCCTGGTCGAAGACCTGATCGAGCGCACCATCGACCCTTGCCGCATCGCGATCAAGGACGCCGGCGTAAAAGTGTCTGAAATCGACGATGTGATTCTGGTCGGCGGCATGACCCGCATGCCCAAAGTCCAGGAGAAAGTGAAAGAATTCTTTGGCAAGGATCCGCGCAAAGACGTCAACCCCGATGAAGCGGTTGCCGCCGGTGCAGCGATCCAGGGGTCGGTGCTGTCGGGCGACCGCAAGGATGTCCTGCTGCTCGACGTGACGCCGCTGTCGCTGGGTATTGAAACTCTGGGCGGGGTCATGACGAAGATGATCCAGAAGAACACCACGATTCCTACCCGGTTCTCTCAGGTGTTCTCCACCGCCGACGACAACCAGCCCGCCGTGACCATCAAGGTGTTCCAGGGTGAGCGCGAAGTCGCCGCCGGGAACAAGGCGCTGGGCGAATTCAATCTGGAGGGTATTCCGCCCTCGCCGCGCGGTCTCCCCCAGATCGAGGTAACGTTCGACATCGATGCCAACGGTATCCTGCACGTATCGGCCAAAGACAAAGGTACGGGCAAGGAAAACAAGATCACGATCAAGGCCAATTCCGGTCTGTCGGAAGACGAGATCGATCGCATGGTGAAAGATGCCGAGCAGCACGCCGATGAAGACCGTCGTGTGGCCGAACTGGCCCAGACCCGCAACCAGGCCGATGCACTGTTGCACTCCACCCGCAAATCCTTGCAGGAATACGGCGACAAGCTCGAAGCGTCTGAAAAAGAAGCCATCGAGACTGCCTTGAAAGAGCTTGAGGATACGCTGAAGGATGGTGACAAGGCTGCCATCGAGGCCAAGGTCGAGGCCCTTTCCACCGCTTCCCAGAAGCTGGGTGAGAAAATGTATGCCGATATGCAGGCAAAAGCGGCCCAGGCAGGCGGTGCTGAAGCCGAGGCAGGCAAGCAGGCTGATGATGTCGTCGATGCAGACTTTAAAGAAGTCAAGCGCGATCAGTAAGCGGGGGTAATCTCGCTGATGGCCCGGTTTCTGGTGGTGTGCCGGAAATCGGGCGTTCTTATTCGTACACATAAAAAACTGCGTTTCTGACGCAAGCAACTTCTATGGCAAAACGCGACTATTACGAAACTCTGGGTGTGGCCAAGAACGCTTCTGATGAGGAAATCAAGAAGGCGTATCGCAAGCTGGCCATGAAACATCACCCTGACCGCAATCCGGACAACAAGGTTGCGGAGGAAAAATTCAAGGAAGCCAAAGAAGCCTACGAGGTGCTGTCTGACGAACAAAAACGTGCCGCCTACGACCGCTTTGGGCACGCCGGGGTGGATCCGAACGCCGGCGGCATGGGTGGTGGTGCCGGTATGGGCGGCGCGGGCTTTGCCGATGCCTTCGGCGACATTTTCGGCGAAATTTTCGGCGGCGGCCGTCGAGGTGGCGGCGGGCCCCAGGTGTACCGCGGGGCCGATCTTAAATACACCCTCGATATCACGCTGGAGCAGGCGGCCAACGGCTTTGATACTGAAATCCGGGTTCCCAGCTGGGAGTCATGCGATGTCTGCCATGGTTCCGGCGCCAAGCCGGGCACGGAACCGACCACTTGCCACACGTGTGGCGGCAGTGGCGCCGTGCGTATGCAGCAGGGCTTTTTCAGTGTTCAGCAAACCTGCCCCACCTGCCACGGTACCGGCAAGGAAATCAAGAGCCCGTGCGTTGCCTGCGACGGCGTGGGGCGCATACGCAAGAACAAAACCCTCCAGGTCAAGATTCCGGCGGGCATCGATGACGGCATGCGCATCCGCTCCAGCGGCAATGGGGAACCGGGCGTCAACGGCGGGCCGCCGGGTGACCTGTATGTTGAAATTCACATCAAGCAGCATGCGATCTTCCAGCGCGAAGGCGATGACTTGCACTGCGAATTGACCATACCCTTTACAACCGCTGCACTGGGTGGTGATCTGGAAGTACCCACCCTGTCGGGCAAGGGCGTAATCAGCATTCCCGAGGGCACCCAGACCGGCAAGGTATTCCGGTTGCGGGGCAAGGGAATACGGGGCTTGCGCGCCAGCTACCCGGGCGACCTTTACTGCCATATTTCAGTCGAGACGCCTGTGCGCTTGAACGACGAGCAGAAGTCCTTGCTGCGCCAGTTCGAGGCTTCGCTCAAGGGCGGCGGCCAGAAGCATTCGCCCAAGAGCGAGTCATGGACTGACAAGGTGAAAGGCTTTTTCTCGTAAAAGCGGGTAGCCTGAACAATACCCACGCTGCTCCCAGTTTAAATAAGGGGCGGCGTGGGTTTTTTCTTAGTTGGCCGCCGTTGTGTTGCCTTGTTTGGCCTGGTCGCCGGCAATGGCGGTACTGAGTGTTCTGGGCTTGAAGTAGCGGCGGAACGCGTTGTTTACTTCGTCGGCGCTGAGCGCTTGCAGCTTGTCGTCGATGGCGGCTGACCACGCGAAAGTTCGGTTCAGCTGTAGGTAGTTCAGCCAGGCCGATGCCAGCACGCCGTCGCGCGAGCGCGCCAGTTTCCGGTAGTTGAGCAGGGCGGTTACCGACTCACGGACCTCTTGTTCGCTGAAACCTTCCGTCAGGGCCTTGTTCAGCTCTTCCTTCAGCGCGTCACGCAGCCTGCCGGTGTTTTCGGGGGCATGAATGGCATACAGCGACCAGTTGCCCGAGGGCTCATACGAAGAGACATCCAGGCTGCTGCCAACGCTGTAAGACAACCCTTCTTCAACCCGGATGCGGTTCCACAGCCGTGAGGTTTCAGAGCCGCCCAGCAGATAGTTCGCGACCATCAGGGCCGGGTAGTCGGGATCCGTATCCTGCATTTCCACGTTCCCGGCCGCCAGCAGAATGGCGTTGGCCTTGTCGGGTGTATTGATGAAGAAGGTTTCGGCCGGGACATTGCGGTAAGGGTCGCCCAGCCGTTCATAAGCGGGGGCCTGGCGCCAATCGTTCAGCTCGTCGGCCAGCACCTGTTTGACGGCATCGGGCTCAAACCGGCCTACGGCCGAGAAGCGCAGTGTGCCGGCACCGTAAAACGACTGGTGAAAGTCAACCAGCTGGTCGCGACTGAGCGCGGCGACACGTTGCTGTGCCTCGTCGAAGGTGGGGGTGTAGCGCACATCGTCGACCGGCCAGGGGTTGTCGTGCCGGGCCAGGCGCCGGGATGCCAGCGCACTGGGGTCGGACTTGGCATTGCTGATGGCCGTGTCCACCTGTTTCTGGTATTCGAGCAATTCCTTTTCGGGGAAATTGGCTTGTTTTAACAGGTGCAGGGCCAGGCGCAGGGCATCGGGCAGGTTTTCCGACGTGGTGGACAGGCTGACCGTGACAACACCGGCACCTCCGGAGATGTCCACGCTGGCTTCCAGTGCTGTAAACCGGTCCTCGATTTCCTGCCGGCCGTACTGGCTGGTTCCGTTGGCCAGCAGGCTGGCGGTTGCCTGGGCGATGGCCTGTTTCCCTTTCAGGCTGTCGGCATTGCCGAACTGCAGCAGAAGGCGCGCTTCAACGCGATTGCCGCGGGTGGGTTTGGGCAATAGCGCAAGTTGCACAGTGCCGTTGCGCAGTGTCAGTGTGTCGCGCTGGGTGAGCGCATCGATGGCGGCCGGTGTGGCCTCGAAGGCTTCGACAGCCTGGGCGGTTTCACGGCCCTGATAGTCGTGTACCAGGGCGTTGATATCGACGGGCCGGCTTTCCGGTGCACGATTCGGCTGCTCGGTAGGGATATAAAGACCCCCCGTGCGGTTCGATGTGACCAGGTAATCGGCGGCCGCCTGTGTTACCTGCGGGAGCGTCAATGTTTCAAGCCGGTCACGTTGCAGGAAAAACAGCCTCCAGTCGCCTGCGGCAACGGCCTCCGAGAGTGCCGAGGCCAGTTGTGACGGGTCGGCGTAAATTTGCGACCAGCCCGCCAGCCAGCGGTTGCGAATACGCTCCAGGGCTTCCTGTGTGAATGTGTTTTCCGGCGCAGATTCCAGGACGGACGTCAGGGCGTTGAAGGCCTTTTGCGGATCCATGGCGTCGTTCAGCTGTGCGCCGAAGAACACGTAGCCCGGCTGACGCATTTCGGCACCAAAGCCAAACACCTGGGTTGCCAGCCCGGCATCGACCAGTTGCTTGTACAAGGGGCCCGATGGCGTGTCCGACACAATGGCGGTCGCGACATCCAGTGCGGCAAAGGCTTCGCTGGCGCCGGCCGGCGCGTGGTAGGTGGCCGCCACCAGCGGGCTGCCCCCCTGGCGGCGAAGCGTGACCAGCCGCTCGCCGTCTTGTACCGGTTCGACGGTATATTCCGGCGGAAGCCGGCGCGAGGGGCGGGGAATGTTGCCGAAGGCTTCCGCCACCGTGGCCAGGGTTGCGTCGGCATCAAACTTGCCGGTGATGATCAGCACGGCATTGTCGGGCTGATAGTATTGTTTGTAAAAGGCCCGCAACTGCTCGATATCAACGTTCTCGACGTCGGATCGCGCGCCGATGGTGCTTTTCCCGTAGCTGTGCCATTGGAACGAGGCGGCCTGCATTTTCTGCATGAGCATTTGAAACGGGCTGTTTTCCCCGCGCTCCATCTCGTTGCGCACCACGGTCATTTCGCTGTCCAGGTCTTCCTTCAGGATCAGGGCGTTCACCATGGCATCGGCTTGCCAGCGCAAATACCAGTCGAGCGTTTCCGGATTGGCGGCGAAGCTGGCGTAGTAATTGGTGCGGTCGCTGTTGGTGGTGCCGTTGGCGGCCAGGCCGCGCTTGGAAAATTCAGCCAGCGCATTACGCAGTGTGGGGGTGCCCCGGAAAAGCATGTGCTCCAGAAGATGGGCCATGCCGGTCTGGCCGTAGTTTTCATGCCGCGCACCCACCAGGTAGGTCATATTGACCGTAATGTTGGCGCGCGATGGATCGGGAGCCAGCAGCACCCGCAGGCCGTTGCCCAGCGTGTATTGGGTAACCCCTTCCACCGAGGCGTTTTGCTCGACACCCTGGGGCAGCGTGCGCGCCCCGGCTATGCCGGTGAAGAGAAACAGCAGCAGAACGGTGACGCTAACGTACCAACGGCGAACGGCGACAGGCAACATAGGGCGGTGCTTCCTTCAGACAATTTATTTGGACAGGTGGCGCATGGCCTGTTCCAGACCACTGACAGTAACACCATACATGTGACCGTGCATGATGTTCTGGATAATGGCAATGGATTGCCGGTATTGCCAGTACGCCGGGGGCTCTGGGTTCAGCCACACGGCCCGGGGCCAGTTTTCGAGCAGGCGCTGCAGCCAGGTGGCTCCGGCTTCCTTGTTGTAGTGCTCCACCGAACCGCCGGGTTGCAGGATTTCGTAGGGACTCATGGACGCATCGCCCACAAGAATGAGTCGCCAGTCATCGTTGTACTTGCGCAGGATATCCCAGGTATCGAAGCGTTCGGTCTGGCGGCGGTGATTATTCTTCCACAGTGACTCGTAGGGGCAGTTGTGGAAGTAATACACGTCAAGATTGCGAAATTCGCTGCGGGCGGCGGAAAAAAGTTCTTCTACCCGGGCGATATGGTCGTCCATACTGCCGCCGACGTCGAGCAACATGAGCACTTTCACGGTATTGTGGCGTTCGGGCACCATTTGCAGGTCGAGCACGCCGGCGTTTCGTGCCGTACTGCGTATGGTGTCGTCCAGATCGAGCTCCATGTCGGCGCCCTCGCGGGCGAATCGCCGTAACCGGCGCAGGGCCATTTTGAAATTGCGGGTGCCCAGTTCCTGCTGGTCGTCGTAATCTTTGAATTCGCGCTTTTCCCATACTTTGACGGCGGTACGGTTGCCGGCCGACGGGCCGCCCACGCGTATGCCTTCCGGGTGGTAGCCCCCGTGGCCGAAAGGTGACGAACCGCCGGTGCCTATCCATTTGCTGCCACCGGCATGACGTTTTTCCTGCTCTTGCAGCCGTTGCTTGAAAAGCTCCATGAGCTTGTCCCAGCCGTGTTTCTCGATGGCTGCCTTTTCTTCCGGCGTGAGATTTTTCTGGAACTCTTTGATCAGCCAGTCGAGCGGGATTTCCTTTTCTGGCGGCATGGAGGCTTCGAGCTTTTCGTAGAATTCGCCGAAGGCCTGGTCAAACCGGTCGAACAGGGTTTCATCTTTGACCAGCGTCATGCGCGCCAGATGGTAAAAGTCGGTAATGCTGGGCGACATGACATTGCTGCGCAGCGCGCTGAGCAATGTGAGATATTCCTGCACCGAAACCGGCACCTTGCGAAACCGCATGTGATAGAAAAAATCAAGCAGCATGGTCTTTCCCGTGACGTTCTAGCTGGTAAACGAGGTGCTTTTCCACTTCCGGCCACTCGCCCGACAGCAGGCTGTACATGACCGTGTCGCGTACCGAGCCGTCGCGACGCAGCGCACTGTGGCGAATGACCCCGTCTTTGTGGGCGCCAAGCCGTTCAATGGCACGTTGTGACGCGCTATTGAAGTTGTCGGTGCGCCATCCCACAACGGCGGCACCCAGTTCGCTGAAGGCGTGGCGAAGCAGCAGCAGCTTGCACGCCGTGTTCACATGGGTGCGCTGGAAGCGCTTTGCGTACCAGGTGTAGCCGATTTCCAGCCGCGCCACCGATGGAACGATGTCGTGATAGCGGGTGCTGCCGATAACCTGGCCGTTGCCGTCGTCGACAACTACAAATGGCAGCATGTGCCCCTGCGCCTTGCCGTCGAGTGCGGCGGCAATATAGCCTGCCGTTTCACCGGGCGCCGGCACCGAGGTTACCCGCAGTTCCCACAGCCGGCCATCGGCCGCTGCGGTTTCGAGGCCTTTTTCGTGCTCCGGGGCCATGGGTACCAGGCGCACCCCGTAGCCGGTCAGGGTGACGCCCGAGGGCGGCTGCTGAAATGCGCTGGACGCTGCCATAGCGAGCCCCTTAACGACGTTGTCCGGCGCGTGTCATGGCGGCCAGACGCTGGAGCAAGGTAAGGTCTTGCTCGTTCTTGAGCAAGGCGCCCGCCATGACCGGAAGATCGTTTTGCGGCGTGGCCACCCGTTCTGCCGGAACGCCTTCGTTCACCAGCAGGCGCAGCCAGTCCAGAAACTCGGAGGTCGAGGGCTTTTTCTTCAGGCCGGGGGCATCACGCAACGCGAAGAAGGTATCCAGGGCCGCCGACACTACATCTTCCCGAATGCTGGGGTAGTGAACGTCGACAATTTCCTTGAGCGTGGAGCGATCGGGGAAACTGATGTAATGGAAGAAGCAGCGCCGCAGGAAAGCGTCGGGCAAGTCTTTTTCGTTGTTCGAGGTAATGATCATGAGCGGGCGATGCTTGGCCTGGACGGTTTTACGCGTTTCATAGACATGAAACTCCATGCGGTCCAGCTCGCGCAGCAGATCGTTGGGAAATTCGATGTCGGCTTTGTCAATTTCATCGATAAGCACGACAACCGGTACATCGCTTTCAAAGGCTTCCCAGAGAACGCCTTTTACGATGTAATTGCCGATGTCGCGAACCTTTTCGTCACCCAGCTGGGAGTCGCGCAAGCGCGAAACGGCATCGTATTCGTATAAACCCTGATGAGCCTTGGTGGTGGATTTGATGTGCCATTGCAACAGCGGACGCCCCAGGGCCAAGGCCACTTCTTCGGCGAGCATGGTTTTGCCGGTGCCGGGTTCGCCTTTGATCAGCAGCGGGCGCTGCAATGCCAGTGCGGCGTTGACGGCCATTTTCAGTTCATTCGTGGCAACGTAGCGTTCGGTGCCGGTGAATCGTTCGGTAGCGTTATCGGGAGCTGCAGAGGTCATAGATAAAGATTCCGTGGTGAGGCCAACCGGCCAACTTCAAGGGAGATTCGTGTATACCTTGCCCCAATTATCGTACAATCTGGGTTTTTCGTTGGTCTGTTGATTTGGATCAACTTCTATTCACCGCCAAACAAGAGCTATTATGAAGTTGCGAACCTCCCTGAAGCGCACCTTGTCTGCGCTGGCCGTTACGGCTTCCTGTGCAATTGCGGGCCAAGCCCTGGCAGCCGATGCTGCGCCGGTGGGCGACGCCAAGGCTGCTGCGAACAAAATTTCCATGTGTATCGGCTGTCATGGCATTCCCGGCTATAAGTCCAGCTTCCCCGAGGTCTACCACGTACCCAAGATCGCCGGCCAGAACGCGGAATACATTGTTGCCGCACTCAAGGAATACGCCAGCGGGGCCCGCACCTTCCCTTCCATGGAAGCCATCGCTAAAAGCCTGACGCCTCAAGATATGGCTGACCTGGCTGCTTACTACTCTAGTCTCAAATAATCGGGGGCCTGTTATGAAGAAATTGACACTTGCTCTGGCAGGCGCCGCCGCATTGGCTTTTGGGTCGGGCGCGTTGGCTGCCGACCTGGCTGCCGGCAAAGCTGCCTACGAAAAATTCAACTGCGCGTCGTGCCACGGTGCCGATGCCAAATCGCCCACCATGGCGGCCTATCCTATTCTGGCCGGTCAGTATTCCGACTACCTGGAGCATGCGCTTCGCGCCTACAAGCGCGGTACAGCCGGCGCTCCCGCCACGGCGAATATCCGGAAAAATGCCATTATGGGTGCCATGGTTGCCCCTTTGTCTACGGCCGATATCCAGAATATTTCTGCCTGGCTGGCCAGCCTGCCGTCGTCGCTGGCGGTACGCAAGTAATACATTGCCGTCGTTGCCGGCCGATGGCGCCGGCATGTTACAAAACGCCCTTCGGGGCGTGTTGCTTTTCAGGCTCCGGCGCGCCGTTTGTTCAGGTCCAGTTAGGTATCGCGGTTGAAGG
>JBFWLP010000115.1:0-9345 GCA_050252075.1 Burkholderiaceae bacterium
CGGCACCGGCCGGGCTGGACCCTTTGTCAGGAATCATGTTGATGCCGGTACCAGTGCGCACCTGAACCAGCTCGGTCCAAACATGACTCTGGGAGCCAAGCGCGTTGAGCGCGAACGTCAGCTTGCCCGGATTTGCCCGCGCGTAGCCAATCAATTGCGGCAATGTTTTGGCCTCGAAATTGGGATTGGTCACCAACACCATTGGTACCTCCCCAACCATCGACACCGGGACAAGATCCTGCAACACGTTGTAAGGAATGTTCTTGTAAAGGTCCAGACCCACCGCAAGCGGCGCAGAAGATGACAGCAAAATGGTGTAACCATCGGGGTCCGACTTGGCCGCCGCATCGGTACCGATAACTCCACCCGCCCCCGCGCGGTTCTGCACGACAAACGGCTGACCCATCTGCTGCTGCAGGGTATTGGAAAGCACCCGCGCCATGATGTCGGTGCTTCCTCCCGGGGGAAACGGCACAATCATTCGAACGGGCTTGTCCGGATAAGCCGTCGCCAGAGTGGCGGTTGAGAAAACCATCGCGATGGCCGCAAAAGCCATTTTTCTTGCGTACTTGAACATCATGCTGTCTCCTGAGTGGATTGATCAATATCGCCGTCATCAACGACGTTGCTGCCTAATCCGCGCCATGGGCCTTTTCTATGCCGGTCGCAGGGGGAAAAATCTTGTAGGTGTTTTTGGAACGGCTGAACATACGCCGGTTGTAACAATGCTCCACACTCATGCCGTATAAGTGCAGGTTGGCATGAGGCCCATCCTCTCCTAGGTGAATCGAGTGAATGTCGCTGGGCATCAGCGCCACCGCCGTACCGGCGACCACATCGACTTCGCCGTATTGCTCAACGGTTGCTTCGCCAAAGCGGGAGCCATCATCGGTACGCCGGTATAACTTGTTGTTTTCGCGGCCATGAATGCCGGCAATGACAGCCCAAGTATCATGATCGTGCGGAGGCGCAAATCCACCGGGTGCCGGCGCCACCACATACAGGGCATAACGATGATCAGGATCCTCCGACAGGCGATACATGCTGGCGTTCCCACCTTCTATGGGCGGAAACTCATGAATGGGGAACAGTTCACGATGCGAGGCCAGTTCCAGCATCCAGACCTTGATCTGCTCCAGGCTGTCCCTATCCACGCCATTGACCGTCAAGGCACGAACCCGGGCAAGCATGGCACGCACGTGTGCCATACGGTCGTCAATCAGTTCCTGTGTTGGCTTGGCGAGCGAGTTCATAAGCGTTCCTTCAAGACGAATAATGGGGAAATAGCGGGGAAGGCCAACGCTGCTGGTCTGTCAGCTCCTTCTCCCACGCCAGGTACGACCTCATGGCGTCCATGCCGGCGTCATACGGCTGAACGATCACATCACTGACATCGGCCACTTGCAACGTGGGCCCCGACTCCAACGGGAAACCCGCGTCGACCCAGGCCCGGACACCACCTTCCAAAAAGCCGACATCACGTATGCCGTCACGAATCAGATTGGCACACGCCACCGCCGCCAGCCCCCCATCGCGCGATGTCAGCACGTGGGGCAAGGACGGCGGCCGCTCACCCGCACGCTGCTCAAGCTCGCCGAAGGGTACCCATTGCGCTCCAGGCAGGCGCGCCTTCAGATACTGCTCCTGCGTATCCACATCCCACACGATCACCTGCGAAAGCCTTGCCCGCAGCGCCTCGCACGACAAAGCGGCGTCGGCCGGCACCACTTCGCGCCAACCGACAAGGGAACGGCCGGCGCGCCCCGTCTCCAGGATGCCCCCCATCTGCTGCCATGACGACAACCCGCCGGCCAACACGTAGACGTTGGGCAGCCCCATCTTTTTGAACCAGTACGCCGTCAAACAGGCACGAGCCAGGTCATCATCAACCAGCACAATGCGCGCCGAGCGCACGGCTATGAATTCATCCGTTCGCTGAATCGCCAACCCGCCCGGCAATGCCGTTGCTCCGGGAATATGGCCCGCCCGATACTCGGGAAGCTGTCTGACGTCAATGACATAAACGTTCATCGCGCCGGCCTCGCGCCGATCCACCCAATGCGTCAACAGATCAGCCTCTATGAACTGCGCACCGGACTGCTGCGCCAATGCCATCGCCTGAAGCCGGCCGCGCTCGCGGCTGGAAACACCGGGCACCAGTGCGCCCTGACCCTCGCCCGTCTCCAACGCCAACCCCGCCAGCCTCCAGCCCATGGTGCCGTCTTCCAGGGCATACACGTCGTTGACCCCCAGCAGCCTGAGGGTCTGGCAAGCAATAATGCTGCGGGTACGCCCCGAGCAATGCACAACAACGGGCATGTTTCGCTGCTGCAAATCGTGAGCGAGCAACGCCAGATCAACCCCGAAGGCACCCACCGCTCCAGGGATGCGGGAGCGACGATATTCTTCCGGCGAACGAATATCACACACCACGACAGGTTTCTTTTCTTGCTGCCAGCGATACAGTTCGCCCACCGGCAATTTTGGCACCCGCTCGGATTCGTACACCTGCTCCCCAAACAACTTGGAAGGCACATTACTGCCCTGTGTCAAGGGCTCGCCATCACGTACCCAACCGGCAATACCATCACGCAAAATGCAAACATCGGTGTATCCCAGACGCGTCAATGTCTGGGCGGCGCGCACGGCGCGTTGATCGTTCAAACCGGCGTCGTACAACACGATGGTGGTTGAATGGTCAGGCACGAGGGTGCCGACACGCTGTTCGATCAAGCGGCGCGGCAAAAAAGTCGCCCCAAAAATATGGCCGCGATGGGCCTGGGCCAGCTCACGCACGTCAAACAAGGCGTACTCGAACTGTGAGGAGTGCACGACCCGCAACGAGGAAAGTGTGATCATTTTCATGCGGCAAGTATGGGATAGCGCGTACCAACCCACAATGCATCCTGCCGCCAAACCCCACTAGGTTTCTCTTAGTGAAATCTTGTGGCGGCTGTAGATTTTGGCATGCGAACGCGACTGGCTTGCTGTATTGACACGAACCGGTGTGCTGCTGATGATGGAGCATCTGAAACAGGAGACCGTACATGGCAACTTACGTGCGTTATATCGATAAAACGCGTGACTATTACTTATCCCAGGGCTACGACAAGCCCTACCAGTGGGCTCAGTACGACGACGTTCCCTTCACACCACTCACCAAACCTCTGGCGCAGTGCCGGGTAACACTGGTGTCGACCAGCGAGATTTCCATTCGGGGTGCCGAGCACGCCGAGGATGACACCAGCATGGGTATCGTGGGCGGCACATACACCATCCCGTCCGATCTAAACGCCGGCCAGCTCTACAGCCCTTCGCGCAGCTTCGATCAGGCTGCCACCACCCTTGAGGACGTTAACGCCTTCTTCCCCACTACGCGCCTGCATGAGGCTGTCGCCGTCGGCCGGATCGCCGGTCTGACCACACGTTTTCACGGCGTCTTTAATGCCTACAGTCAGCGCCGAACCCGTGAGCGGGACGCCCCCGAAGTGCTGAAACGCTGTCGGGAAGATGGGGCCGATGTCGCCGTGCTGGTTCCTGTTTGTCCGGTGTGCCATCAAACAATCAGCCTGGTGGCCAGACACCTGGAAGCGAACGGTATCCCAACTGTAGTGCTGGCCGCAGCACGCGACATTGTCGAGCATGTCGGCGTTGCCCGTATCGTTCACACCGATTTCCCCTTGGGCAACCCTTGTGGCGAACCCTACAACGTAGAGCAACAGCGAGACATTCTCGAGATCGGCTTCAAGTTGCTGGAACGCGCCTTCTTGCCCCGCACGACGGTGCAAACCCCGTTCCAGTGGAGTAAAGGCGACGAATGGAAATCCCTGGTCTTCACGCCGGAACAACCCTGGAAAACCGGTGAAGTTGAGCAAGACTGGTTGCGCAAGAAAGAGCTCTACAAAAAACTTAAAGCCGAAGGCAAGGTGTAACGATGAGTCGCGAAATTACGGTTTACTCCACTCCACTTTGCGCGCCCTGCGTGCGCCTGAAACACTACCTGGATGAGCAAGGTATAGCCTACATCGCAAAAGACCTGCTGATGGACGAAGACGCCGCCGAGAAGATCGAAGATCTGGGCATTCGTTCCACGCCGGTACTCGAAGTTGACGGTAACTTCTACTCGGGCACCCAACTGACGCCAGAGAACCTGAAAGCCATTCTGGGGACCACGTAATGGGATCTGCCGGGCCATTGAACGGAGTACGGGTCGTTGACATGACGTCGGTACTGATGGGGCCTTTCGCCACCCAAATGCTGGGAGACATGGGTGCCGACGTAATCAAGGTCGAACCCGTAGAAGGTGACGTCACCCGGCAGATCTGGCCGTACCGGCACCGCGGCATGGGCCACATGTTCATGAACGTGAACCGCAACAAACGCTCACTTGCCCTGAACCTTAAGCAGCATGCCGCCCGCGACGCGGTACTCCAGCTGCTGACCACCGCCGATGTACTGATATACAACATTCGGCCCCAAGCCATGTCACGGCTGGGATTGTCTTACGACGACGTTGCCCGACACAATCCCCGCATTATCTACATAGGTGCGTTTGGCTACAGCCAACGGGGGCCCTACGCCTCCAAGCCGGCCTACGAAGATCTCATCCAGGGGGCGGCCGGCATACCCCATTTGTTCCAGCGGCAAGGTGCTCAGGCGCCGCCCTATGTACCCATCAATCTCGTCGACCGCGCCGTTGCACAGCAGGTGGTAAGTGCCGTCGGTGCCGCCCTTTACCACCGTGAAAAAACCGGGGAAGGCCAGCGCATCGACATCCCCATGTTCGAATACATGCTTACGCTGGTGATGGGAGAGCATCTGGGTGGTGCAGGGTTCGAACCACCCGTTGACTCACCCGGCTACGACCGCATTCTGTCACCCGAGCGCCGGCCTTTTGAAACGCGCGATGGCTATATTTGCGTGCTGCTTTACAACGACAAGCAGTGGCGCAGCTTCTTCGACGTTATCGGCAAACCCGAACTGATGGATGACCCGCGCTTTGAAAGTGCCGCCGCACGAAGCCGGCATTACTCGGAATCCAACCTGCTCCTGGCTCAAGAGTTCGCCCGCCGGCCAAGCGCCGAATGGTTACAAGCCCTGGAAAACGCGGATATTCCCGTGCAGAACATGAACACGCTGGACGATATTCTGGCCGACCCGCACCTGGCTGCCATCAACTTTTTTGCCGAGCACGATCACCCGACGGAAGGCAGAATTCGTACCACGGCGCCACCCAGTGAATGGTCAAAAACACCTTTAAGCTATCGGCGACACGCGCCGGGCCTGGGGCAGCACACACGCGAGGTACTGCTAGAGGCCGGGCTTAGCCGGGAAACCATTGACGCACTGATCAATGATGGAGCCGCGCGCTAAGCCTGGATTCCCAACTCAAAGACCCGACATGGAAAAATCCAGCGCGTTCAGCGCGCTGATCAACTCACGGGTTTGAGCGTCGGTCAGCTTCACCAGGGGCGGGCGCACAGCAGCGTAGCCGGCGTCGTTCGCCCAGTGGGCCGCCGCGGCTTTGAGTGCGGGGATCATGGGGAACTTGGCAAAAGTATTGCGCACGACATCCAGCGCCTTTTGCTGATCGTCGGCATCGGCTTGCTGCCAGGTTTTGTACAACTGGGCAATCGGGCCGGGGTTGACGTTGCCCGTGGCCGTAATACAACCGGCGCCGCCGCCGCGCAAAGTGGCCAGCAAGAAGCTTTCGCTGCCGGCGAACACATCAAACCCTTGCGGTTGAAATTGCTGCAGCATGGCGTGGGTGTTGTCCCAGTTGCCCGAGCTGTCCTTGATGCCCGCAATGGTGCCGGGATAGGCTTTCAGCAAGCGCTCGATCAGCTCCAGACTGATGGGAACGTTGGATACCTGAGGAATGTGATACAGGTAAATGCGCAAACGCTCATCGCCCACGCGCTGGATTATTTCGCTGTAGCTGGCGAACAAACCGTCGTCGGACACCCCCTTGTAGTAAAACGGAGGAAGCATCAGTACGCCGCCCGCACCGTGCTGGACGGCGGCCCGGGTGAGCTCAACGGAATCGGACAGGGCGCAGCAGCCGGTGCCGGGCATCATGCGGGCCGCCGGAATGCCGGCCTGCACGAGCGCATCAAGCAAGCCCCTTTTCTCGGCAACCGACAGCGAATTGGCTTCGGAATTCGTACCAAACACGGCCAGCCCAACGTCCTGGCTCAACAGCCATTGGCAGTGACGCACAAGACGGGCGGCGTCGGGGGCAAGATTGTCATCGAAAGGGGTAATTACGGGCGATAAGACACCGCGCAATTTGGTGGCATTGGTCATGGCGTTCTTCTCCATCAATTAATTCGGCTGTTTTCTTCTTAGGCCCACGACTCGATGGCGTATTTTTCCACCGCCGCTTCGTCGAAGTTGAATCCTAATCCGGGTGTCGTCGGTACCACCAGGTTGCCGTTTTCAAAGGTAAGCTGAGTGGCGACCAGACGACGGAAATTCAGTACCTGGTCGTCGCAAAAGAACTCGACAAACCGGGCATTCGGCGTACTGGCCACCAAATGTATGTGCAAGTCGTGGAACCAGTGCGGACAAATAGTAACGCCATAACCGGCGGCCATGGCGGCAATGCGACGGAATTCGGTGATACCGCCGCACACGGCGGCATCGGTTTGCAGAATGCCGGCGGCGCGCTTTTCCAGAAGCTCCTGGTGGCGCCAACGGCCTACCTCGATTTCCCCTGTTGCCACCGTTACGGGCGTGCGTCGGGCCAGCTGCGCGTGATTCTCGATATCGTCGGGGCTGAAAGGCTCTTCGATCCAGTAGGGGTTGTATTTTTCGTAGCGACGCATGAACTCAAGCGCTGTGGGCAGATCGCTCCAGGCGTTGTTGGCGTCGAGCATGAGCAGAATGTCGTCGCCAATGGCCTCGCGCGCGGCGGCGATACGCGCTTCTTCTTCTTTCAGCCCCTCACGGCCCACCTTGATCTTGACGGCCTTGAAGCCAAGCTTCACGTAACCACTGAGTTCTTCACCCAGCTTCTGCGGGGTTTTACCGTCAAGGTAGTAACCGCCGCTGGCGTAGGCCGGTACGGTTTGCCGCGCATTGCCACCCAGATAGCGCGACAAGGGCAGGCCCGCCGCTCGCGCATTACGGTCCCACAACGCGTTGTCGATAATGGACAATGCCCGCATGACGGATCCGGCGCGACCGTGCAGCAATGAGTCCTGGTACATGTCTTGCCACAACCCTTCCACACGCAAGGCATCTTCACCAATCAGCATGGGTTTGAAGAGTTCTCGCACCGCATGCGCGACCAGAATGCCGGCACGGCTACCGCCATAGCAGAAGCCTATACCTTCGTGGCCATCGGCCGTGCGCACCTTCACCAGCACGTAATCGCGGGCTGACACTTTACGTGTGGAAAACGAAGTGACGTTATCCAGCGGAATGCTGAGAGCACGGGTTTCAACAGAAACAATGCGGGAATCGTTGGAGCAGTCTGACATTATCAATCCTTTGTATGCTGGGGTTACATGTTGCCTGGATTCGGGTTAGCTGGATTTGGGTTTGGGCACCGACTCGGTGAATTCGGTGGCACGCAGAAAATCGAAGTCACAGCCTTGATCGGCTTGCGTAACCGTGGTCAGGAACAGTTTGCGGTAGCCGCGCTCGTTGGCATCGAGCTGGAAAGGTTTCGCGTGCCGGGCCCGTTCGGCCAGCTCCTGCTCGGACACCAGCAGCGACAGTTCGCGTCCGGCTACCGACAAGCGAATGCGATCGCCCGTGCGTACCAGGCCCAAAGGACCGCCCACTGCGGTTTCCGGGGTAACGTGTACCACGATGGTTCCACCGGCCGTTCCAGAGATACGGCCATCGGAAATTCGCACCATGTCTTTCACCCCCATGCGCCCGATCTTTTTCGGAATGGGAATGTAGCCCGCCTCGGGCATACCGGGAGCGCCGACCGGGCCAATGTTTTTCAGCACCAGAATGTCGTCGGGATTGACGTCCAGATCTTCGGAATCGACGCGGGCGGCCAGGTCTTCCATATTCTCGAAAACCACCGCACGCCCTTCATGCTCCATTAGCTGCGGACTGGCTGCCGATTGTTTGATGATCGCGCCACCCGGTGCAATGTTGCCTTTCAGAACGGCGACACCGCCTTGCTTGTAAATAGGGTTGGCAAAACTGCGCACGACATCCTGGGGAAATGGCGCCGGAGCGGCATCCATCTCTTCTCCCAGTGTGCGGCCGGTAACCGTCAGCGCGTCAAGGTGCAGCAACGGCCTGAGCTCGCGCAGCACAGTGACCAGCCCCCCCGCCTTGTGGAAGTCTTCCATGTAGTGCTGCCCGGATGGCTTCAGATTCACCAGCACCGGCGTTTCTTCGCTCATTTTGTCCAGCTGGGACATATCCAGCGCAATGCCCATGCGTCCGGCAATCGCTGTCAGATGAATGATGGCATTGGTTGAGCCGCCAATGGCCAACAGCACACGAAAGGCGTTCTCAAACGCTTTGGCCGTGAGCACTTTGTTGGGCGTAATGCCGTTCTCGATCATGGCAACGGCGGTGGTGCCAGTACGCTCGGCCACGCGGATGCGGTCGGCGGTGACGGCCGGAGGTGACGCACCGCCCGGCACCGACATGCCCAGCGCTTCGGCAATGCATGCCATGGTAGACGCCGTTCCCATCACGGAGCAGGTACCCACGCTAGCCACCAGCTGGCTGTTCACATCGGCGATTTCCTGATCGTTGATTTCCCCGCCGCGGTAATTTCCCCAGAAGCGCCGGCAATCGGTACATGCGCCCACACGCTCGCCCCGGTTGGAACCGGTGAGCATGGAGCCCGTCACCAGCTGAATGGCCGGAACGTTGGCGGAGATCGCGCCCATTAGCTGCGCCGGCACGGTTTTGTCGCAGCCGCCAATGAGCACCACCGCGTCCATGGGCTGCGCGCGGATCAGCTCTTCGGTGTCCATGGACATCAGGTTGCGCAGGAACATGGATGTGGGATGCGCGAAACTTTCGTGCACTGAAATGGTGGGGAATTCCACGGGAATGGCCCCGGCCATCATGACGCCGCGCTTGACCGCCTCGATCAATTGAGGCGCGTTCCCGTGGCACGGGTTGAATCCGCTACCGGTGTTGGCGATGCCCACAATCTTGCGTGACAGGGCATCGTCGGTATAGCCCGCCCCCTTGATAAAAGCCTTGCGTAGAAACAGCGAAAACTCGATGTCTCCATAGTTCGTCAGGCCTTTTTTCAGGCCCGTTGGTTTTTCATTGTTTGGCATGATGAGTCGTCCTTGAGTGGTTGGGGCCGCGTTGCCCCCGCGCCTGCCCTGACCGCTTCACCGCAAGGCGCCG
>JBFWLP010000116.1:0-9084 GCA_050252075.1 Burkholderiaceae bacterium
GTTCGCCGGGCTGAAGTTTCAACATAATGCTCCTAAGTAAGATTGCCATTGTAGTCGTTCTGCGCGGCGGCACTGCAATGGACGAGCAGAGCTGTTTTTTCGGCGGCGGCGGTGATCTTCTTGCTACCGTACCTTAACCTCGAACCACGCCTCGGTTTCCCCCAGATCGCGCAGCCCATCATTTCGGGCCCGGGATGCTGCGGCCAGCCATTTCTTGGCCATGGCGATATCGTCGCCCGACATTTCAGCTTCTGAAGTTTCTTCCGCCGTTTGCCAGGCGCGGTAGGCCGTCATGGTGTTGTCTGGCCCGCCCAGGGCGCGTTCCAGGGTTTTTTGAAACCGGTTCTCGGCATCACGCCGGGCACGTTCTGGGATGTCTGACGGGGCATCGTGAAGAGTGATGGTGTACATGGTTCAGCTCGCTTATTGCTGTTTAAATATACAGTATTTTTAGCATGAAAAAGCCCGCCGATGGAACAGGGCGGGCTGATTTGCGATGCATGTTACCAAAAAAGGTTTATGTCACCATTTCGGGGTTTTGCGAAGGTCTCAAAACCCGCATGTTTTTTGGGGTGACCGATGGGGCTCGAACCCACGACAACCGGAATCACAATCCGGGACTCTACCAACTGAGCTACGGTCACCACTGAAGGCACATTGGCATGCCTGAAAGAATCGAGATTCTAGCATGAAATTTATCTTTGTGTCGTTTGCACCGCAACAAAGCGGGCGGCTGATGGTAGCATACGCACTATGGCTCAGTTCTTCTCTGTTCACCCTCAAAATCCGCAGCCTCGCCTGATGAAACAGGCGGGGCAGATGCTTGCGAACGGCGGGCTCGTGGCTGTTCCCACCGACTCCAGTTATGCTGTGGTGGCCCGCCTTGACGACAAGCCGGCGGCCGAGGCGCTGCGCCGGTTGCGCGGCCTCGACGAACGGCATCATTTAACCTTGCTGTGTCGCGATCTGGCCGAGATCGGCCATTTTGCGCGGGTCGACAACCGGCAATACCGTTTCCTGAAAATGGCCACGCCGGGCCCCTGGACGTTCATTCTGGAAGCCACCCGGGAGGTGCCCCGGCGGGTTTCTCATCCTTCGCGAAAAACCATCGGCATACGGGTGCCCAATCATCCGGTTGCGCTGGCCCTCATCGAGGCGGCGGGCTCCCCGCTCATGTCGACCACGCTCATTCCCGAAGGTGAAGACGATCCGCTGAACGACGCCGAGTCTATTCGCCAGCGCTACGGAAACCAGCTGGCGGCGGTTATCGACGGCGGCGCATGCCCCTTGTTGCCCACAACGGTCATTGATTTAACCCAAGAGGCGCCCGAGGTCGTTCGCCGCGGGCAGGGCGATCTGGCCGCCTTGGGACTGGAATAACAGGCGCATGGAATCGCTTATTCAAACCATTACTGTGTACGCCTTGCCGGTCATTTTCGGCATCACCCTGCACGAGGCGGCGCACGGCTACGTGGCGCGCCTGTTCGGCGATCCTACCGCCTGGCAGGCGGGCCGCGTGACGCTTAATCCGGTGCGCCATATCGATCTGGTGGGTACCATCATCGTGCCGCTGGTCTTGCTGTTCAGCACCAAGTTGCTGGGAGGCAGCGGCATGCTGTTTGGCTGGGCCAAGCCGGTGCCGGTCGACTGGGGGCGGTTGCGCCGGCCCAAGCGCGACATGCTTTGGGTGGCCCTGGCAGGCCCCGGTTCAAACCTGATCATGGCCATCATCTGGGCCATCAGCTTGCGTTTACTGGCGGAAACCGGTTCTACCCAGCACAGTTTCTGGGTACAGATGGCCGTGGCGGGAATTCAGGTGAACCTGGTGCTGATGGCGCTTAATTTGCTGCCGTTGCCGCCGCTGGACGGCGGGCGCATTGTGTTCAGCTTGCTGCCTTCCCGGGCGGCATGGACATTCTCTAAAATCGAGCCCTACGGATTCGCCATTCTTATTGTTTTGATGCTGACCGGCGTGCTTTGGGTGCTGTTGCAACCTTTGCTGCTGTTCGGCCAGTCGGTGGTCCGATGGTTTCTGTAAGCGGCCTCTGTAATTTTTGATGCCGTATCCGTTAAACTTCCTAGTTAATTCACACCACGTTATAGTGCGCGTTATTCCGCCGGAATGTCCGGCGACAGGCGCAGGAGATTTTTTCCATGGCAACTTCGGATTCCTCGGTACCCACATTTCAAGGCAGCATGGTGGCGTTGATTACGCCTATGCAGCCCGACGGCTCGCTCGATTTTGCCGCCTACCGAAAACTTATCGACTGGCACATTGAGCAGGGTACAGATGCGCTGGTGGTTGTGGGAACGTCGGGCGAATCGCCCACGGTCAGTATGGATGAACACGCCGAGCTGATCCGGGTGGCTGTCGAGCACGCTGCCGGCCGCATTCCCGTCATTGCCGGTGTCGGCGGGAACTCTACCGCAGAAGCCATTGAGCTGTCCGAGCATGCGCTCAAGGTGGGCGCCCAGGCCGGCTTGTCGGTGGTTCCTTACTACAACAAGCCCACCCAGGAAGGTATGTATCAGCATTTTCGCACCATTGCTGAAAAGGTGGCGCTTCCATCTATTTTGTACAACGTGCCGGGCCGTACGGTGGCCGACATGTCGAACGAAACCGTGGTGCGGCTGGCCCAGGTGCCCGGTATCATCGGCATCAAAGACGCCACCGGCGACATCGCCCGTCTTGGGGGGCTGCTGCGCGACGTACCCCAGGGTTTCCAGGTGCTTAGTGGCGACGATCCCACGGCGGCCGCACTCATTCTGCTGGGCGGGAAAGGCAATATTTCGGTCACCGCCAACGTAGCGCCTCGCCTGATGCACGATCTATGTGCTGCTGCACTGGCAGGCGACGTCGCCCTTACCCAGCGGCTGAACAAGCAGCTGGCCGCATTGAACAAGTTGTTGTTTCTCGAAGCCAATCCCATTCCTGTGAAGTGGGCCGTGGCACAAATGGGCCTCACCCAGCTTGGGTACCGCCTTCCTCTTACGCCGTTCAGCGAACACTATCACGCCGTCCTGCGCAATGCTTTGAAAGAAGTGGGCTCGCTATAAATGATGAAAATTCGTATCAGTAAACATTCCGCCAGCCTGGTGCTGGCGCTCGGGGCCCTGGGTTTGTCGGGTTGCTCGTCGATCAATCAGGCCCTGGGCACTGAAGAGTCGATCAATTACAAAAGTACGCAGCGCGGAGATCCGCTGGCCATTCCGCCCGACCTGACCCAGGCCAATCGCGATCCGCGCTATCGCGCGCCCGAAGGCACCACCACCTTTACGCAGTACGCCCAGAATCAGCAGCAGGCCGCGCGATCGGGGGCGGCCAATCAGGTCTTGCCCACTCTTCCTGGTGTGCAGGTCATGCGCGACGGCGATTTGCGCTGGTTGGTGGTCCAGCGTCCGGCGGAGCAGGTGTATCCGAAAATTCTCGAGTTCTGGGTCGAGCAGGGGTTCACCGTTGCCTCTCAGGATCCCCAGGCCGGTGTGGTGCAAACCGACTGGGCCGAGAACCGTGCAAAAATTCCTGAAGACTGGATCCGTGGCATTCTGGGTTCGGTCATTGATACGGTGTACGACAGTGGCGAAAGGGAACGGTTCCGCACCCGTCTTGAGCGTGTGAACGGCACCACCGAGGTCTACATCAGCCATCAGCAAATGGTGGAAACGCCCTCGGGTGACGACACCACATTCAAGTGGGTGATGGGTCCCGAAGATCCCGGCCTGAATGCCGCCATGCTGGCCCGGTTGATGGTGTATCTGGGTACCGATGTCGAGCGCGCCAAGGAACTGGTGTCCCAGGCCGAGCGTGCGCCGAACGCCTTCCAGGCGCAGCAGGTCAGTGACCAGTCGGTTCTGGTGCTCAATGAGCCCTTCGATCGCGCCTGGCGGCGGGTCGGGGTGGCGATCGACTCGGCCGGTTTCAATGTCGAAGACCGTGACCGTTCCGCGGGCGATTACTTTGTTCGGTATCTCGACAGCGATACCGGTCAGGTGATCGAGCAGCAGAACTTTTTCGGCCGTCTGTTCGGTGGCCGCAACACGGCCGAGGCGCCTACTTACCGTATTCACGTAGCCCAGCAGGGCTCGGGCTCGGTGGTTTCCGTGCTGGACAGCGCCGGTGTGAAGCTGGAAAACGACACGGCCAAACGTATTCTGGCCGTGCTGATGTCCTCAATGTAATGCCGGCTGAACACGCCGGGGATAAAGGCGGCCGCTTGCGCGCCGCCTAAGCCGTATCCCCGGTGTGCAGCCATCCGTCTTCCTGCCAGCGTTCCAGGCAATTTTTTTCCGTGTCGGTCAGTTGTTCCGCCAGGCGCGGTGTCAGCGTCAGGCTGCGCTCATCCGCCAGGGCTTTCATCAGCCGGCCAGGCGCGGCGTCGGCGACTTCCCCGTTGATGAATAATGCCTTGTCCCGGTACAACATGCGGGTGCACCGGTCGAGCTTGATCTGTACCGTGCTTTCCAGGGGGGCGTGCCAATGCAGCGGTGTGTCGTCGGGCTCAAACAACGCACTGGGTGACGGTTCGGTCAGCCATTGGCCCAGAAAACGTGCAGCCAATGTCGGGGTGAATTGCACCTGGCGCACGGCATGCAGTGCCGCCTTGATCATGCCTTCGGGTAGTCGGGCCGGCCGGTCTGTCGCACCGGCATCGGGATCACTGTAACGGGCGTTCAGGTCGGGCCCGGGAATGACCGGGTTCGCATACAAGCCGCCGGTGTCCCCTGCGTTGGCCATCACAAGATCATTCGCCGCCTCTAGCATGCCGCAGGCCAGTGTCGCCAGCGAAGGCGCGCGAAAGCCGATCGAAATGGTCATGCATTCGCCCAGGGCGACGCCGTCATGGGCCACATGGGGCGGCAAATACAGCATATCGCCGGGCTCAAGAATGTAGTCGTCCTCGGGCACGAAATGGCGCAGAATTTTCAGGGGTAAACCGGGCTGCAGCGTTAAATCGCTTTGCCGGCTGATGCGCCAGCGGCGTTTTCCCGCTGCCTGAAGCAGGAACACATCGTAGCTGTCGAAGTGCGGGCCTACGCCGCCGCCGTCACCGGCCACGCTGATCATCGCGTCATCGACGCGGGCGTCGGCAATGAACCGGAACTGATGCAGCAGTTCGGCCGTGGCGTCGTCATGCAAATCAACACTTTGCGCCAGAACTGTCCAGTCGGGCCGGCTTCTGGCGGGCAGCCGGGAAAACGGCCCCTGTTTCATGTGCCAGCCTTGGCCGTCGCGCCAGATCAGCCGGGACTCGACCTCGTCGCGGCGCACCAGTTCGCGGATGTCCGCAATGGACAGGGAGTGCCGGAAACCGGGGATGGCCTGCCGGATCAGCAGGGGCTTGCGTTGCCAGTAATCGCGCATGAACTCGTGCGCCGTCAGGCCGCCGAGCAGGGTGAGCGGGGTATCCACGGAAATCATGTCAGATGCTCGTCACGAAGTTGATAAAGAATGGCCAACGCTTCTTTGGGCGTCAGGTTGTCGGGGTCGATGGCAGCCAGCGCGTTTCGCAAGGCCTGGGTCGGCCCTGCGTCGCCGGGTGCGTCGTCGGATGCATGGTCGGGTTCAGGAGCCGGGTCTGCGTCCATAGGCGAAGAAAACAAATCCAGTTGGGGCGCCGGGGCGCCCTGGGCCTCCAGGCGGGCCAGCTCCTTGGTTGCCAGACGAATGACGGCCGGCGGAATGCCGGCGCGCTGGGCAACCTGAATACCATAGCTTCGGCTGGCCGGACCGGGGCGCACTTCATGCAGGAACACAATGCCTGAAGATGATTCGGCGGCCGCCAGATGTACGTTGGATACGTCCGGCAGTAACTGGGCCAGTCGGGTGATCTCGAAATAATGGGTGGCGAACAGCGTCATGGCCTGATTGTGGGTGACCAGACGGTGGGCAATGGACCAGGCCAGGGCCAGCCCATCGTAGGTTGACGTACCACGGCCGATTTCGTCCATCAGGACCAGACTGTGCGGTGTACTGGCAGCGAGAATTGCGGCGGCTTCGGTCATTTCCATCATGAAGGTCGAGCGACCCCCGGCCAGATCGTCGGCCGCACCGATGCGTGTGAAAATGCGGTCGACCGCGCCGATACGGGCATGCCGCGCCGGTACATAGCTGCCCACGCGGGCCAGCAGCACGATCAGTGCCACTTGCCGCATATAGGTGGATTTCCCGCCCATGTTCGGGCCGGTAATGAGCAGCATGCGTTGTTGCTCGCCAAGTTCGCAATCGTTGGGAGTGAAGTGCTCGATGCTGCGCTCCACAACCGGATGGCGACCCTGTTCGATGACGATCCGGGTATCGTTGGTCAGTTCCGGGGGATTCCAGTCGTTCAGCAAGGCGTGGCCGGCCAGCGCACCCAGAGCGTCGATTTCGGCCAGTGCGGCGGCGCACAGCGACAGCGCCGTGGCGTGGGGTTGAAGTTGATCCAGTAACTGGTCGTAAAGCCATTTCTCGCGGCTCAGGCTGCGATCTTTGGCCGACAGTACCTTGTCTTCCCAGGATTTGAGTTCCGGGGTGATGTAGCGTTCGGCGTTCTTCAGCGTTTGGCGGCGGCGGTAGTCATCGGGCACTTTGTCGGTCTGACCCTTGGTGACTTCGATGAAAAATCCGTGAACGCGGTTGTATTCGACACGCAAATTGGCGATTCCGGTACGCTCGCGTTCACGCCCCTCCAGGGCGACCAGGAACTCACCGCTGTCGCTGGCCAGTGTTCGCAGTTCATCGAGCTCGGCATCATGGCCCGTGGCAATAACGCCACCGTCGCGTACCTGCAGGGCGGGTTCGGGGGCCAGCGCACGGGTCAGCAGGTGGTCCAGCTCCGGGGCGGGAACCATGCGCGAGGCCAGGGTTTTCAGTTCCGGGTGATCGCCAAAGGCTTCGCACAAATGGTGAGCCAGCGGCGGCAGGCTCGCCAGCGCTTCGCGCAGACTGGCCAGCTCGCGGGGCCGAACCGACCGCAAGGCGATTCGGGTGGCAATGCGTTCAAGGTCAGGCAAGCGGTCGAGCCGTTGAACCAGTGTGTCGAGGGGGGACGCGCTGCTGAGCGCGTCGTGTCCGGGTGGCGTGCACAGCAAGGCACGAATCACGGTCTGGCGTTGGCGGGCCGGCGCGCTGTCGCGTAGCGGGTGATGCAGCCACCGCCGCAGTAACCGGCTTCCCATCGGGGTTTGGCAATGATCCAGCGTGGAAAAAAGGGTCGGGCTGGGTTCACCCGATAATGTTTCCGTCAGTTCAAGATTCTTGCGCGTGACCGGGTCCAGCGTCACGAACTCGCTGCTGTGCTCGGTGCCCAGTGTCTGAATGTGTGCCAGTGCATGTGCCTGTGTGCGTTTTACGTAAGCCAGCAGCGCCCCGGCGGCACACACGGCTGCCGGCAGGTCGGCTACGCCCAGGCCCGCCAGCGAATCGACACCAAAGTGGTCGTGCAGCACATGACGTGCATTGTCGTTGTCGAATTGCCAGTCCGGCAGCGTGCTGACGGCCACGCCATCGATGGCCGGTGCGCGTTGCGATTCGGCGCAAAGCAGTTCCGCGGGCTGAATACGATGAAGTTCGCTGTCGAGCATTTCAGGAGCGCACTCGCCGATCTTGAACTGGCCGTTGGCCAGGTTCATCCAGGCAATTCCGGCCCGTTCGGCACGCTGCACTTTCATTCGCCAGACGGCCGCAATGGCCCGGTCGGCCTTGGCCGGCAACAGGGCATCGTCGGTCAGGGTGCCCGGGGTGACGATACGCACGATCTTGCGTTCGACCGGCCCCTTGCTGGTTGCCGGGTCGCCGATCTGCTCGCAAATGGCCACCGATTCGCCCAGAGCCACCAGACGGGCCAGATACCCCTCCATGGCGTGAAAGGGAACCCCGGCCATGGGTATGGGTGCACCGTTCGACGTGCCGCGTTTGGTCAGGGTAAGGTTGAGCAGGCGGGCCGCCCGCTCGGCGTCCTGATAAAACATTTCATAAAAATCACCCATGCGATAGAACAGCAAATGGCGGCCCGCCTCGGCTTTCAGTCGCAAATATTGCTGCATCATGGGGGTGTGGTTCTGCAGGTCTTCTTTGGCGGTCATGTTTCAGTCACTGTTTCTGCATATTGCTGGTTGTCAGGAATACAAGGCGTTCCGGGCTCGCTATGGCGGCTGGGCGGCAACCGATCGGCGTGTGTTTTGTTGCGACCATCGCAGCGGCTACAAACCGGTGGTGAGCATCAGGCCGCCGTCAAGCCGGCGATTGACCTCGCGGCGCATTGCCGGGGGCGCATCGCGCAAGATGGCCGGCCATTGCGCCCGGGCCTGACGCACGCGGGCTTTGGCGATCTGCAGCACCCGGCTGTGGCGTACGATACCAGCCTGCGCAAGCATACTCCCTAGTTCGGGCCAGGTGAGCTTGTGCAGTGTGTTGTCAATGGCCCGGTTCAGTGCGTAGTCGGTCGCAGGCACCTGGGAAAAAAAGGCGCTGACGCTCACAGGGTCGTACAGCGGCGCAAGCGCCGGGGTTGAGCCGTCTTTGTAGATCAGGGCCCAGTTCTTGAGGTGGGCATCGGTATTTCCCATCAGAATAAACGCGACATACCGGTTCACGAATTCTTGCACGTCTTGCACCGGCGTTGCGGATAGCTGATCCAGAATACGCACCATAGCAATAAAGTCGGGTGCGATGCCTTTGCCGTATTTGTGTCGCGGCTCATAGCTTAATGCCTGGGCAAATTCCTCTGTGTGGATACGTGTGTCATTGGGACCACGATCAAACCGTTTGACGGCGAGTATTTCCGGAAAGGGCAGTGCTTCAGGAAGTTCAGCCTGCTCGCGGGAAATGATTTGCGCATGCGCGCAGTTCAGCTGTAACGCCTGCATCAGGCGGTAACCGGTGAATTCGTTCTGAACCAGGTCGGGATGCCGGGTGCTGGGCAGTTTCAGGATATACGACCCCGCCTGGCCATGCCGGCGCACGACATAGCGGCGCCCGTCGTGAATCGCCGAAAATTTGGTGACTGCGCCGGGTAGGGCCGCCGCGTCTTCCACCGGAAGCTCCACGAAGCCGGGCTCAAGCGTATCCAGCCCCAGTGCGGTGTGCCACAAACGTACGGGATC
>JBFWLP010000117.1:0-8920 GCA_050252075.1 Burkholderiaceae bacterium
GTAAAGAAACAAAAGCCGGGTTACCCCGGGTTCATGCGGTCTCGATCAAGCCGCTGTGGCGAAGCAATGCATCGATCGACGGCGGGCGGCCACGAAATGCCTGGAAGGATTCAGCCGCCGGCCGTGCTCCGCCGACTGCCAGTATTTCCTTAAGAAAACGCTGCCCGCTTTGGGCGTTCAGCACATTGCGATCGCGTCCGGGGACGGCAAGAGCGTTTTCTTCAAAGAAGGCATAGGCATCGGCCGAAAGGACCTCGGCCCATTTGTAGCTATAGTAGCCGGCCCCGTATCCACCGGCAAACAGGTGCGAGAAGTTATGGGGGAAGCGATGCCACTCGGGCGGAAAGAGCACGGCGACTTCCGCCCGCACCTCGTTCAGGGTGTCCAGCACCTGCGTAACCGACATGCCCTGGGCCTGGTGATGAATGAGCATGTCGAAAAGTGAAAACTCGATCTGGCGCACCATTTGCATGCCGCTCTGGAAATTCCTGGCCGCCAGCAGTTTGTCGTACAAGGCACGCGGCAGTGATTCACCGGTATCGACATGGCAGGATAACTGTTGCACAACCGGCCATTCCCAGCAAAAGTTTTCCATGAACTGGGAGGGCAGCTCGATGGCGTCCCATTCCACGCTGGCAAAGGCCGAGGCACCGGGATCGTTCACTTCCGAAAGCAGGGCATGCAGGGCATGGCCGCTTTCATGAAAGAGCGTGATCACGTCGTCGTGTGTCAGGCAGGCGGGTTTGCCGTCTTGAGGAGGCGGGAAGTTGCAGGTGAGATAAACCACCGGCGTAATCAGTGTGTTGTCGCGGGTACGCAAATGCCGGGTGCGCTCACTGTCGACCCAGGCACCGCTCTGCTTGCCCTGGCGTGCATAAAGGTCGAGATACAGTGTGCCCATAATTTGCGAGCCCGATGACAGCACATGCCAGGCCTGAACATGGGGATGCCAGGTGGGAAGGTTTGCCGGCGCCAGTGTAACGCCGAACAGTTCGCGCACCACCTGAAACAAGCCCTTGAGCACCTGGGGTTCCGTGAAGTACTGTTTTACCTGGTCTTCGGAGTAATTGAAACGGGCTTCGCGCAACCGTTCGGAAACATACGCGATATCCCAGGGCTGCAGATCGTTCATGCCCAGATCTTCGGCGGCGAACCGGCGCAGCGCGTTCAGATCGCGCAGTGCAAAAGGTTTGGCCCGGGCCGCCAGATCCCGCAAAAAAGACACGACCTGTTCCGCATTGTCGGCCATTCGCGTTTCCAGCCGCAGCTGGGCAAAGCTGGCGTAGCCCAGCAAGGCGGCCTCGTTGGCACGCAGGTGCAGAAGTTCTTCGATAAGGCGGGAATTATCGTAGGCGGGATCGCCGAGCTCCGATGCCACCGTGGTGTAAGCGCGATACATTTCCCGGCGCAAGGAAGCATCGGCGGCATATTGCATGACCGGAAGATAGCAAGGCATTTTCAGCGTGAGTTTCCAGCCCGCCTTGCCGTCGGCTTCGGCGTCGGCCCGGGCCTGCCGCTTGACGCTGTCGGGAAGGCCGGCCAGGCGTTCGTCGGTCGTTTCCAGAAGCGACCAGTTGTCGATCGCATCGAGTACGTTTTCGGAGAATTTTTGCGATGCCTGGGCTTGCTTGTCGGAAATGTCGGCATAACGTGTGCGGTCATCGCCTTCCAGCTCCACACCGCCAAGCCGGAAATCCCGCAGTGCCAACGTTACGATACGTTGACGGGTGGGGCTGAGCGATGAAAATTCCGGCGATTCGTGTATTTGCTTGTATTGCCGATACAGCCCCTGATGCAATCCGACCCATGTGGAAAATTCAGTAACCAGCGGCAGGCACTGGTTATAGGCCTCGCGCCATTGCGGGGTATTCACGACCGCATTCAGGTGGCCCGCCACCGACCAGGCGCGCCAGAGCGGGGCGGACAGCTCGTCGAGAGGTTCCACCACGGTGTCGTAGCGCGCCGGTGCGGCGGCATGGGCAATGGCGTCAATGCCGCGCCGGTTTTCGTCGAGCATACGGCGAATGGCCGGTTCGATATGGGCAGCCTGTATCGCCTGATAGTCGATCGGTTCGGAAACGGGTACGCAAAGCGGGTTCAAGGTCATAAACGGATTCAAGGCAAGTTAGGCGTGGGCGGCGCGTTCGGCGGCTTCCACAGTATTGACCAGCAGCATGGCGATTGTCATGGGCCCGACACCGCCGGGAACCGGTGTGATGGCCCCGGCCACTTTCACGGCAGATTCGAAATCAACGTCACCGACCAGCTTGCCTGAGTCGGTGCGGTTGATGCCGACATCGATGACCGTTGCGCCCGGCTTGATCATGTTGCCGGTGATCATGCCCGGCTTGCCGGTGGCCACCACCAGAACGTCGGCACGGCGCGTATGGGCGGCCAGATCTGTGGTTTTTGAGTTGCAGAGGGTTACGGTGGCGCCGGCGGCCAGCATGAGCATGGCCATGGGTTTGCCCACAATGTTGCTGGCACCCACCACCACGGCTTCGGCCCCCCAAAGGTTCACGCCCTGGGATTCAAACATTTTCATGACGCCGTACGGAGTGCAGGGACGAAACAGCGGTGTGCCTGTCATGAGCAGACCGGCATTGCTGACGTGAAAGCCGTCGACATCCTTTTCCGCCGCGATGGTTTCAATCACCCGGGCCGAATTCATATGCCGGGGCAAGGGGAGCTGGACCAGAATGCCGTGAATGGCGGGGTCGGCGTTCAGTTCCCGAACGATCTCCAGCAGCTTTTCTTCTGTTGTGGCCGCCTCCAGGCGAATGACCCTGGAGAGCAGGCCGGCTTTCTCGCAGGCGGCCGCCTTGTTGCGCACGTAAACGTGCGAGGCGGGGTCGTCACCGACCAGAACAACGGCCAGCCCCGGTGTGATCCCGTGCCGGTGAAGGGCACTGACCCGCTGCTGAACATCGGCCTTGACGGACTCGGCCAGTGCTTTTCCATCGATGATACGTGCGGTCATGCTGTTCCTTCATTGCTGGCCAAAGCAATTTTCATCAGATCGGCCACCGTGGTGACTTCCAGTTTTTCCATAATGTTTGCACGGTGGGCTTCAACCGTTTTAATGCTGATATTCAGGTCGCCGGCGATCTGTTTGTTCAGGCGGCCGGCCACAATACGTTCAAGCACCTGTTGTTCGCGGGCGGTCAGACGGCTGAGCACGGCTTCCTGGCTTTTCTTGGCCATGAGCAGGCTGTGTTTTTCAGTGGCCTGGTCGATCATGCGAGCCACGATGGTGCGCAGATCGGTTTCGTTGAATGGTTTCTCAAGAAAGTCGACGGCGCCTTTCTTCATGGTGGACACCGCCATGGGGACGTCGCCGTGGCCGGTGATGAATACGATGGGCAAGGGAGCCTTGCGCGCGATGAGCTCTTCCTGAAGCTCCAGGCCGCTCATGCCGGGCATGCGAACATCGACGATCAGCACTCCAATGATATTTTCGTCGTAGCTTTCCAGGAACTCTTCGGCGCCACTGAAGCTGCGCACACGATGGCCGTTGGCTTCGAGCAACCAGCGCAGCGAATCGCGCACGGCTTCATCGTCATCGACGATATAGATGGTATGAGGTGCTTGAGGTGTCGTCATGCGTGCAGCTCCTGATTATTTTCTAGTTGGTTTGACTGGGCTCGTGGCCCGGCACAGGGTAGTGTAAAGCGGAATATGGTACCGCCTAGCGGGTTGGCTTCGGCCCATAGACGGCCGTGGTGTGATTCGATGATGGTGCGACAGATATTCAGCCCCATGCCCAACCCTTCCGATTTGGTGCTGTAGAACGGTTCGAAAAGCCGCTCCGGATCTTTCAGTCCGTGGCCTCGGTCGATGACGGCGGTTTCCACGGCCTGGCCCTGCACAGTGATTTGCAGCACCAGGGTTTTGTGGTCGCTGTGTTCCATGGCTTCCACCCCGTTCTTAAGCAGGTTCAGCAAAACTTGCTCGATAAGAATGGGGTCGGCCAGAACGTCGGGCAGTACGGGGGGGAGCATCTGTTCGATATCGACCTGGCGTTTGCGGGCATCGATATCGGCAAACCCCACGGCGTTCTCGACGATGCGGGCCATGGCCACCGGTTGCCGGCGCGGCTCGCTGCGTTTGACGAACTCGCGGATGCGGCTGATGATCTTTCCGGCCCGCTCCGCCTGGCGGGCGGCTTTTTCAAGTGCTTCCAGCAGGCGTTCCTGATCGGCATTGCCCGACTTCAGCATGGCGACTGCAGCCATGCTGTAGTTGCTGATGGCTGTCAGCGGCTGGTTCAGTTCGTGCGCCAGCGACGACGCCATTTCACCCATGGTTGTCAGCCGGCTGGTGAGCTGGATTTTTTCCTGCTGCACGCGGGAGGCTTCTTCGTGAGTGCGCCGCTCGGTGATGTCGCGAGCCACCTGCATGCGCACCCGGCGGCCGTCAGTCCAGGCCAGAATACGGTGATGCACTTCGAACCAGCGCTGGGCCGTATCCGAGAAGATTTCCACGGTTTCATCGGTGAAGCGACCCAGCCTGCCGCCCAGAAGCTCGGCATGGCCGTTGGACTGCGCACCGAAAAAGCGTCGGTAGGTACGGTTTGCGAACAGCAGTTCCAGGCCGTCCTGGGTGTCGGCCACCACCGAAATGGCGTCATCCAGGCCTTCCAGAACCGTCATGAAGCGTTCATGGGCGGCCGTGAGTGCCTCGCGGATACGCTTGGGCTCGGTAATGTCGGTCATCGAGGTCATCCAGCCGATCTGCTCGCCATTGGGATCGCGCAGGGGAGACACATACATTCGGGCCGTGAAACGGGATCCGTCGCGGCGTTGCGCCTCGACTTCGAGCCCGCTGCTGGGAGTGCGCCCCGATAGCAGTATTTCCAGCGTTTCCTCGTGGTGGGCATGGCGCCCGGGAATCCAGTACGGGAAGGGTTTGGTGCGACCGATGAGGTCGGCTTCATTCCAGCCGATCATCCGGCAAAAGGCCGGGTTCACGTAGGCGATGCGGCCGTGCAGGTCGAACACCCGCATGCCGGTGGACATGGAGTTTTCCATGGCGCGCCGGAAACTGGTTTCCGCCAGCAGTGCCGCCTCGGCGCGTGTTCGGAACCGCGTGTATCGCCAGAGCGCCAGCAGGCTGAAGACGATGACCAGTGACAGCGCGAACACGACCATCATGAGCCGCTGCTGCCGTGTTTCCTGGTCGATGGTGACGAACATGACGCTGTCAGCATGCAATTGCTGCAGCCAGATGAAAGCCCCCATGACGCACAGGTAAAGCACCAGGACAATGACCGGGGTCAACCAGTAAAAGCCGCGTCGCGACTTGTTGGCCTGGTCATAGAAGGTGGTGGGTATCAGAGATTTCTTGGGGGCGGTCGCCATTGTGTTTCGGAGCCCGGAAACAAAAGGTTTTGCGACATTTTAGACTGTATATGAGAGCTTGATTTTTCACATTATAAAAAGTGATACCACGAAATGAAATATTGCTTGATCATCCTTCGGGTCTTTCCTAGAATGGGGTCAGCTCGCGTGGCTTTACGTCCCCTGTGACCGAAGTCAGCACATTTTCCAACAGGCTTCGTATGCCCTCTGCCGCCGCAACTCCGGTGTTTAGCGCATGTGCCAGCCGCAACAACGAACCAGAAACAGGAGACCGTGCATGTCCGCTCTTGAATTAGTCAGAAACAACGCCGCTTCGCTCAGCGACGAAGACCTTGAAACCCTGGAATGGCTGGAAGCCCTTGAGGCCGTGCTCGACCGTGAAGGGCCGCAGCGCGCCCACGAGCTTCTGGAAAAGCTCATCGATCTGGCCCGCCGCTCGGGAGCGCACATTCCATTTTCGCCCAACACGGCGTACGTCAATACCATTCCTCCGGGCCTGGAGCCGCCCCATCCGGGCAATCAGGTGCTGGAAGAGCGGATCCGTTCCTACATACGCTGGAATGCCATGACCATGGTGGTCAAGGCCAACAAGCACAACCCGCCCGACGGCGGCGATCTGGGCGGCCACATTGCGTCGTTTGCCTCACTGGCCACCATGATCGAATGCGGCCAGAACCATTTCTGGCATGCCGACAACGCCGATCGCGGCGGTGACCTGGTGTATTTCCAGGGGCATTCTTCGCCCGGCATCTACGGGCGGGCCTACCTGGAAGGCCGTCTTACCGAAGAGCAGCTCGACAACTTCCGCCAGGAAGTTGACGGCAACGGTTTGCCGTCTTATCCCCACCCCAAACTCATGCCCGATTTCTGGCAGTTCCCCACGGTGTCCATGGGGTTGGGGCCATTGATGGCCATTTATCAGGCCCGTTTCCTGAAGTACCTGCATGCCCGTGGCATTGCCGACACCAGCCAGCGTAAAGTGTGGGTCTTCTGCGGCGACGGTGAAATGGACGAGCCCGAATCGCTGGGGGCCATCAGCCTGGCGGCACGCGAAAAGCTCGACAATCTTATTTTTGTCATCAACTGCAATCTGCAGCGCCTGGACGGGCCGGTTCGCGGCAATGGCAAGATCATCCAGGAACTGGAAGGCGAGTTCCGCGGCAGCGGCTGGAATGTGATCAAACTGATCTGGGGTGGCTATTGGGACCCGCTGCTGGCCCGCGACAAGGAAGGCATATTGCGCCGCGTCATGGAAGACACCGTCGACGGCGAGTACCAGGCGTACAAAGCCAACGACGGCAAGTATGTGCGCGATAACTTTTTCGGCAAGCATCCCAAGCTGCTCGAAATGGTCAGCCGCATGAGCGACGAGGATATCTGGCGCCTGAATCGCGGCGGCCATGATCCATACAAGGTGTATGCCGCCTTCAAGGCGGCCACCGAAACACAGGGGCGTCCCACGGTCATTCTTGCCAAAACCATCAAGGGTTACGGCATGGGCCATGCCGGCCAGGCCAAGAACCCGGCCCACCAGCAAAAGAAACTCGATATGGCGGCCGTGCGCGAATTCCGCGATCGCTTCAACATTCCCGTTCCCGACGACAAGCTCGACGAGTTGCCGTATTTCAAGCCGGCAAGCGATTCGCCCGAAATGGTGTACCTGCATGAGCGCCGCAAAGAGCTGGGCGGTTACTTGCCCCGTCGCCGCTCGGTGGCCGATGAAAGCCTTAAAGCGCCGGCGCTCGATCTTTTCAAGCCGGTGCTCGAGCCCACCGCCGAAGGGCGTGAAATCTCCACCACCCAGGCGTTTGTCCGCATTCTGAACCAGATACTGCGGGACAAAACCCTGGGGCCGCGCGTTGTACCCATACTGGCCGATGAATCACGCACTTTCGGTATGGAAGGCCTGTTCCGCCAGATCGGCATCTATGCGCCCGAAGGCCAGAAATACGTGCCCGTCGACAAAGACCAGGTTATGTATTACCGCGAGGCCGAGAACGGCCAGCTTTTGCAGGAAGGCATCAACGAAGCGGGCGCGTTCAGCTCCTGGATTGCGGCGGCCACGTCGTATTCCACGAACAACCGCATCATGATCCCGTTCTTTATTTACTATTCCATGTTCGGTTTCCAGCGTGTGGGCGACCTGGCATGGGCGGCGGGCGACATGCAGGCCCGGGGGTTCCTGCTGGGCGGTACCGCCGGCCGAACCACACTGAACGGTGAAGGGCTTCAGCACGAAGACGGCCACAGCCACATCATGTCGTCGCTCATTCCTAACTGTGTGTCTTACGACCCCACCTTCGGGCATGAGCTGGCCGTCATTGTGCAAGACGGCATGCGCCGCATGGTCGAGAACCAGGAGAACGTGTTCTATTACATTACGGTCATGAACGAGAACTATGCCCAGCCCGGCCTGAAAGCGGGTGACGAAGAGGGCATCATTCGCGGCATGTACCGCTTCAGCAGCGTTGGCGACAATGTCAAACTGCGCGTGCAGTTGCTGGGATCCGGCACCATATTGCGCGAAGTCATCGCCGCCCAGGAAATGCTGCTGAACGATTGGGGGGTGGGAGCCGACGTCTGGAGCGTGACCAGCTTTACCGAGCTGCGTCGCGACGGCCTCGATTGCGAACGCCACAATATGCTTCATCCTGAAGACAGCAACCCGCAGGTGCCCTATGTTACAGCGCAACTGCAAAAAACCCAGGGGCCGATCGTCGTATCGACCGACTATGTAAAAGCCTATGGCGACCAGATCCGCCCGTTCATTCCCAAAGATCGTACGTTCAAAGTACTGGGAACCGACGGGTTTGGCCGCTCCGATTTCCGTTACAAACTACGTGAGCACTTCGAGGTGGATCGTCATTTTGTTGTGGTGGCCGCCCTGCGCGGGCTGGCCGAAGACGGTCAGCTGCCCATGGCCAAAGTGGCCGAGGCCATACGCAAGTATGGTATTAACGTCAACAAAGCCAACCCGCACCACGCCTGAGTTTGTATACGGAGACAACGACTATGAGTACTGCCATTGAAGTAAAAGTGCCCGATATCGGCGATGCCACCGACGTTGAGATCATCGAGGTATTGGTGAAAGAGGGCGACACGATCCAGGTGGATCAAAGCCTGATTACCGTGGAATCCGACAAGGCCTCCATGGAAATACCGTCCAACGAAGCGGGTGTCGTCAAGTCGATCAAGGTTGCCCTGGGCGACAAGGTGAAAGAAGGTACGATCATTCTGCTGCTGGAACCTGCGGCCAAGAGTGCCGCTGCGGCGAAAGACGAACCGGCCCACGAGGCATCCGCCCAGGGCTCATCGGCCGGCAAGCCGGCCGGTGGGACCGACAAAGTCGATCGCAGTGCGCCGGCCGCTCCTGCTGCCGGAAAGCCGGCGGATAAAACAGAAGCCTCCTCGGAAGTGACGGTTTCCGTACCGGACATCGGCGATGCCACCGACGTTGAAGTGATAGAAATCAGGGTCAAGGAAGGCGACACGGTTGCCGTTGATCAAAGCCTCATCACTGTGGAATCCGACAAAGCCTCCATGGAAGTGCCGTCGTCGCA
>JBFWLP010000118.1:0-8637 GCA_050252075.1 Burkholderiaceae bacterium
CATGGCGTCGAACAGCCCGTTGCTGAGCTCTTCGATGTCGGCACGATTCTGCACAAAGGTTGCCAGCGTGGGTTTGGCCAGGAATACCGACCCTTTCTGAGCCAGTACGCTGATGTCTACGGGCGGCACCGGACCGGTTGCCTGACCATAGCACACCAGCATGCCCAAAGGCTTGAGCGCGTTCAGCGACGCGTCGAACGTGTCCTTGCCGATGGAATCAAAGACCACATCGGCCCCTTTGCCTTGCGTAAGCCCGCGAACACCGGCCGCGATGTCGTCGGAGCCATGCAGCAGTACGTGGTCGCATCCGGCCGCCTTGGCCACGGCGACTTTGGCTTGCGAACCCACGGTACCGATGACCACGGCACCCAGCGCCTTGGCCCACTGCGCCAGCATTTGCCCGACCCCGCCGGCGGCGGCATATACCACCACGACCTGGCCCGGCTTGACCGGAAAGACGCGGTGCAACAGGTAGTATGCCGTCACGCCTTTGACCATACCGGCGGCAGCCGCCTCGAAGCTGACGGCCTCGGGAATTTTCACCACCCGGTTTGCCGGCACAAGACGTTTTTCGGCGTAGGCGCCAACGACCATCCAGTAGCCAACGCGGTCACCCACTTTCACATTCGTGACATTGGGGCCGACGGCCTCGACCACACCGGCCCCCTCAACCCCGAGGACGGCAGGATGCGGCAAGGCATACTGCCCCTGGGTGGATGTGCGGTGATAGATGTCGATCATGTTGACGCCTATGGCCTTCTGGTCGAGCAGGATCTGCCCCTCGCCGGGTACGGGAGCCTGCACCTGGGCCGGCTTCAATACGCCGGCATCGCCGGCACGTTCGGTCTGAACTACCTTAATCATTCGCGGTATCCTTGGAAAGCGGCGCGCGGCCGGACACAATATTGAAAATATAGCTGAAGTCTTTATCGGCGTACCCGCCCTTGACCGCCTGCTCATACAGCCGGGCAATCTGCCCGGCAAACGGTGTGGCTGCACCCACGCTGTTCGCCTCGTTTTGCGACAACATCATGTCTTTTAACATAAGCGTCATGGGGAAGCTGGGCGTGTAACCATTGCTGGCCGGTGAGGCCGGCACCGGACCGGGCACCGGACAATACACCTGCAGCGCCCAGCAATTGCCCGAGCCCTTGGTGACGACATCGTACACTTTCTGGAAGTCGAGCCCGAGCTTCTCGGCCAGCGACAAGGTTTCACTGAGCGTCACCATGCTCATGCCCAGCATCATGTTGTTGCAGATTTTCATGGCCTGGCCGGACCCCGACGGACCAATGTGAACCACCGACGTACCCATGTGCTTCAGAATAGGCTCCACCGCCTTGCACTGGTCGGCGGTGCCGCCCACCATGAACACCAGTGTGGCCGCCTTGGCCGCCGGAACCGCACCCGAGACGGGAGCGTCGACCATGGAAAACCCGGCATCGGCCGCCGCCTGGATCACCTGGCGGGCGGTGTCGACATCGATGGTGGAGCTGTCGATAAGCAATGCCCCTGGTTTGGCATGCCGGATCACCCCTTCCGGGCCGGTATACACCTGGCGCACATGCTCGCCCGTCGGAACCATGGACATGACCACGTCGGCCTGACTGACCGCCTGGGCGATCGATGGCGCCACGCGCCCGCCGGCGGCCTCAAAATTACGGCATGCCGTGGCCGACACATCGACACCCACCACATCGACGCCCCCGGCAAGCAAGTGACTTGCCATGGGATACCCCATATTACCCAATCCGATAAACGCTACTGTCGTCATTTTGTTTTCCCGTGACAGAAAAAAATTCGGGGGCGTGTCGACCACCTAAATGCGTCGACACAGCCCCCTCGCAGAATGCCTTTTCAGGACGGCCGGAAGATTACTTCTTCACGAGCGGGCACTTGCTTTCAGACAAAGGTACGGTTACGAGCTCGGACGGCAGCGTGCGCAGTACTTTGTAGTAATCCCAGGGACCTTTGGATTCCTGGGGAGTTTTCACCTGAACCAGGTACATTTCGTGCTCCATGCGACCGTCGACGCGCACTTTACCGTTCTGGGTAAAGAAGTCGTTCACGGGCATTTCACGCATTTTTTCAGCCACCACTTTACCGTCGATGGTGCCGGCTGCTTTTGCCGCTTTCAGGTAGTGCATGATGGAGGAGTACACACCGGCCTGTACCATGCCGGGCTTGCGCTTGGTGCGCTCTTCGAAACGCTTGGCGAACTCGCGGCTGGCATCGTCACGATCCCAGTAGTAGGCCGTGGTTGCGATCAGGCCTTTACCTTTATCGAGACCCAGAGCATGGATATCGCTGATCACCATGGCAAGGGCCACCAGACGCTGACCCTGCTCGACCACACCGAAGTCGGCCGCCTGCTTGATGGTGTTCACGGTGTCGGTACCACCGTTGGCCAGACCAATGATCTGGGCCTTGGAGTTCTGGGCCTGCAGAATGAAGGATGCGAAGTCGGGGTTGTTGACCGGGTGGTTTACCTGGCCCACGACTTTACCGCCGTTGCTTTCAATGGTTTTGGTCAGGTCGGCCGCCATTTGATGGCCGAAGGCGTAATCGGCCGCCAGAATGAACCAGTTCTTGCCGCCCTCTTCGAGCACGCCGCGAGCCGTACCCACCGATGAGGCATAGGTATCGAAGGCCCAGTGAAAGCCTGTGGGCGAACACGCTTCGTTGGTCAGGCGTGTGGAGAACGGACCCGATGCCAGAGTGATCTTGCCGCGCTCGGTGGCCAGACCCTGCACCGCCAGCGCAACGGCCGAGTTGGTCAGATCGGCAATGACTTCAACGTTGTCAACGTCGAACCATTTACGGGCGGTGGACGTGGCAATGTCGGTTTTGTTCTGGTGGTCGGCGGAAATGACTTCCAGTTTTTTACCCAGCAATTCGCCGCCAAAGTCTTCAACCGCCATTTCAGCGGCCACTACCGAAGTTTTGCCGCCGAAGTCGGAGTACAGGCCCGACTGGTCGTTCAATACGCCGATGCGAATGACATCGGCCGCGAACGCGGAAGACGCCGCAAACAAGGCGGCCATACCTAGAGCTAACGTGGTTTTTTTCATCCTTCTGTCTCCTTGATTAATACAGATGAACCCGATTGGCCGGCGTTCCTTGAGCAGGTTCGCCGTTTTATTGTCAAAGCCGCCAACCGTTGGCGGCTAATGGCTGTAACTGTAGTGTAAGTACTGCAACTTTGGAACCTAAAACGGGGTGCCGTCAGGGTTATTCCCCCCTGAACCGGGGCGCCCGCTTTTCTTTCCATGCCAATACCCCTTCCTGAATATCGGATGAGCTTTCGCTGTGAATGACATTGGCATTGATTTCATCGGCAAGCACCTGACCGCGGGCGATCAGATTCAGATGTTTCTTGACCCCGAGCAAGGCAATCGGGGCCATGGCGGCCAGCGCTTCGGTGAGTTCGTCCACGCGCCCCTGCAAGGCCGAATCGTCGACGCATTCGGTCAGGAAGCCCATGGCCAGCATTTGCTCCGACTGTATTTTTTCGGCCAGCAAAAACAGACGCTTGGCGTTGTCCAGACCCAGACGGGTAATGTAACGAACCATACCGCCCGGATAAAAATGCAAGCCCAGGCGCGTGGCGGGCATGAACATATTGGCGCTTTTTCCACCGATGCGAAAATCGCAGGCCAGGCTCAGATCGGTGCCCCCGCCGTACACTCCGCCCTGAATGACCGCAATGGTGACAGGCCGGGCCTGTTCGACCAGATCGACGGTTTCACCGAAAAAGAGCGATCCGGGCTGGTCTTTGTCGGACAGCGATGAAATGTCGTAGCCGCTGCAGAAATACTTGCCGTCGCTGACGAAACGCAGCACCAGCACCTGCGGTGTGGCATTGACGGTTTCGATATGCGCGGCGAGCGTTCGCAGGTCGTCGGGCCCCAGACGGTTGGCCATTTCGGGGCGACGCAGCCTGATCGTGGCAACGGCCCCGTTGATTGAAAGCTCGGGGGATCCCGACGTGGACTCGGCGTTTGACATGCTTGTTCCGCATTCCGGCCCGAAGGCCGGGAAAATTCAGTTGGATTGATGAATGACTTTCTGCGCCAGCAGCTGGTCGATTTCCTGTTCGGAAAACCCGTACCCGGCAAACACTTCACGCGTATGCTGGCCAAACAGGGGCGGCGCGCTGCGTATTGAAGTACCCGGTTCCTGGTCGCTCATGCGGATGGGCAGGCCCACTTGCCTGAGCGGCCCCAGCACAGGGTGATCGACGGTTTCCACCAGTTTACAGGCCAGCACCTGTTCGTCGTTGAACACGTCGTCGAGACGGTTGATCGGGCCGGCGGGAATACCGGCATCGATCATGAGCGGCGTCCACTCCATGCGGGTTTTTCGCGTCAGGCTCTCTTCGAGCAAACGCTTGAGCTCGTGGCGGTTCTGCATGCGGTCGGCGTTGGTCAGGAAGCGCGGATCGGTGGTCAGGTGATCGAGTTCGAGAATGCCGCACATTTTCGTCCACATGGCCTGCGTGGCGGGCGCCAGGTTCAGCGGGCCGTCGGCCGTTTCAAACGTGCCGTAAGGCGCGATTACCGGGTGCACATTTCCGCACGGCTCGGGCACTTCGTTGACGCTCAGGTAACGCTGCCCCTGCACACTGAGCAAGCCGACCAGGCCCGACAGCAAAGAGGTTTCAACATGACGGCCCTTGCCGGAGGACTTCAGGTCGACCACCGCCGACAACAGGCCGATGACCACCCACATGCCCGACGTGAGATCGCCGATGGCGGTGCCTACCCGCATGGGGCCGGACTCGGGCGTGCCGTTCAGGCTCATAAGGCCGGAATACCCTTGGGCGATCTGGTCGAAGCCCGGCCAGTACTTGGCCGGGCCCGTGCTGCCGAACCCTGAAATAGAGGCCATGATGAGTTCGGGCTTTTCCTTGGCCAGCTCTTCATACCCCAGACCCATTTTTGCCATGGTGCCGACTTTGAAGTTTTCGACCACGATATCGGACTGCAGCGCCATTTTCTTCAACAGTGCCAACCCTTCGGGGTTACGGAAGTCGATGCCGATACCCTTCTTGTTGCGGTTCGCACTTAAGTAATAGACGCTGATGTCGTGATCGAACGGCCCCCACTGGCGAACCATTTCGCCTTCCGGCATGGGCTCGACCTTGATCACTTCGGCTCCCAGATCAGCAAGAATCATCGTGCTGAACGGGCCGGAAAGCGCTCGCGTAAGATCGAGCACTTTTAATCCTGATAACGGCAGACTCATCCTGTACCCCCTAATCGTTTAACGGTATTCTAGGGAATGGCAGGAGGAGTTGAAAACAGTATTTACTGATGCAGGAATAAGGTTTTCCTATGGCGCGGGGGCGCCACGAAAAACCCCGGCGCCGCATGAGCGGCAACCGGGGCCGAGTGCACCGGATATATACCGGCACAGCCGCTTACAGCGATTCGACCAGTTCGGGTACTGCCTGGAACAGGTCGGCCACCAGGCCGTAATCGGCCACGCCAAAAATAGGCGCCTCGGCGTCTTTGTTAATGGCCACAATAACCTTGGAGTCTTTCATGCCGGCCAAATGCTGGATGGCACCCGAAATACCCACGGCCACATACAACTGCGGTGCCACGATTTTTCCGGTTTGGCCCACTTGCCAGTCGTTGGGCGCGTAGCCCGCATCGACTGCCGCGCGCGAAGCGCCCAGTGCCGCACCCAGTTTGTCGGCCAGCGGTTCGAGCAGCTTGAAGTTTTCGGCGCTGCCCATGCCACGGCCACCCGAAACCACCACGGCGGCGCCGGCAAGCTCGGGCCGGTCGCTCTTGGAGACTTCACGGCCCACAAACGAAGATTTGCCCGAGTCGCCTACCGCCTCGACCGTTTCCACCGCCGCACTGCCACCCTCGGCGGCAACGGCGTCGAACGACGTAGTGCGAACCGTAATGACTTTTACCGCGTCGGCGGACTGCACGGTGGCAATGGCATTACCGGCGTAGATAGGACGGGTAAAGGTATCGGCCGATTCTACCGACAGGATATCGGACAGCTGGGCGACATCGAGTTTGGCGGCCACGCGGGGCGCAACGTTCTTGCCCGAGGCCGTGGCGGCAAAAAGAATATGGCTGTAACCGTCCGCCGCCTTCAGTACCTGAGCGGCAACGTTCTCGGCCAGGCCATCGGCCAGCGCAGGCCCGTCGGCCAGCAGAACCTTGGCAACACCGGCGGCCTTGGCGGCCTGATCGGCCACCGCCTGGGCACCACTGCCCGCCACCAGCACATGCACATCGCCGCCCAGCTTCGCCGCGGCGGCGATGGTGTTCAGGGTTGCGCCTTTCAGTTGCGCGTTATCGTGTTCAGCAATAACTAAAATCGACATTTAAACCACCTTCGCTTCGTTCTTCAGTTTGTCCACCAACGTTGCCACATCGGGCACCATGATACCGGCCGAACGTGCCGGCGGTTCGGTGACTTTCAGGGTTTTCAGGCGCGGTGCGACATCGACGCCCAGGTCGTCGGGAGAAACGATGTCGAGCGTTTTCTTCTTCGCTTTCATGATGTTGGGCAGCGTGACATAACGCGGCTCGTTCAGGCGAAGGTCGGTCGTGACGATGGCGGGCAGCTTCAGGGCCACCGTTTCCAGGCCGCCGTCGACCTCACGCGTGACCTTGGCGGTATCGCCGTCGATTTCCACCTTGCTGGCGAACGTGGCCTGGGGCCAGTCGAGCAAGGCCGCAAGCATTTGGCCGGTTTGGTTGGCATCGTCGTCGATAGCCTGCTTGCCCAGGATAACCAGCTGAGGCTGTTCCTTGTCGACGATGGCCTTGAGCAGTTTGGCAACGGCCAGCGGCTGGAGCTCGGCGTCGGTTTGAACCAGCATGGCGCGGTCGGCACCGATGGCCATGGCCGTGCGCAGGGTTTCCTGGCTTTGCGCAACGCCGCAAGATACCGCCACCACTTCAGTGGCTGCACCCTTTTCTTTCAGGCGCGTTGCCTCTTCGACGGCAATTTCGTCGAACGGGTTCATGGACATTTTCACGTTTGCTATATCTACGCCCGTTTGATCGGACTTAACGCGCACCTTGACGTTGTAATCAACGACGCGCTTGACAGGTACCAGCACCTTCATCGAGCATCCTCCAGAGGAACTTATAAGAAAACAGTAACCGCTTATTCTACAACTTTGCCAGAGCCCGCACGTGGGCAACCACGCTGCGGCCCAGAGCAGACAGGTTGTAGCCCCCCTCAAGAAAGCTCACAACGCGCCCCTGCGCATGGCGGTCAGCCAGCGCAACCATCTGCCCGGTAATCCAGCCGTAATCGGATTCGACCAGCCCCAATTGCCCCATGTCGTCTTCGCGGTGGCCATCGAAACCGGCGGAAATAAAGACAAATTGCGGGCGAAACTGATCCAGTCTCGGCAGCCAGATATCGCTGACCACCATGCGTAAGTCGTCGCCGCGCGTGTACGCCTGAACAGGAATATTTACCATATTGTCGGCTTCAATGCCCACGTCACGCCCGGGAAAGATGTCGTGCTGAAAAAAACTGCACATGAGCACCCGCGGATCGCCCGCGAATATATCCTCGGTGCCGTTGCCGTGATGAACGTCGAAATCGATCACGGCAACGCGCTCCAGGCCGTACTTCTGCAGCGCGCAGGCAGCGGCAACCGCCACATTGTTCACAAAGCAAAACCCCATGGCCTTGCTGCGCTGGGCGTGATGCCCCGGCGGACGCACGGCGCAAAATGCCGACCGGGCCCGCTGCGCCATGATGGCATCGACCGCAGTGATGCCCGCTCCCGCCGCAAACCAGGCGGCCTGAAGCGTGTGGGGGTTCATGATCGTGTCGGGATCGATCTGGAAACGCCCGCTTTCGGGGGCATGTCCGCGCAAATAGGCCAGATGCTCCGCCGTATGCACACGTAGCAGATCGGCATCATCGGCACATTCCGCCTGACAGGGCTCAAGCAGGGGCATCAGGCCGCTCGCCAGCAGCTGGTCGTTGATGGCGTCCAGGCGGGCGGGGCTCTCGGGGTGCCAGCTGCCCATGTCATGCAAGTTGCACGCCGGGTGGGTAATATAGAGGGTCTGCATAAGGAAGATTATGTTGAATCCGACACGTGTACTGCAACTGGCGCTGGCTTCCGTCCTGCTGACGGGCTGCGCCTCTCAACACACCGCAGCAACAGCAACGAACGCTACTACAGCTGGCTCGCCGACGCAACCGAAAGCCGCCGAAACGCCCGCCGGCCGGAATTATCCGCCCATCAGGGCGGGACAATCCACACCCGGCGCTGCGCCATGGGTATTGCCCGACGGCCGGCTGACCCCCGACGTTCAATCCTACGCCCGGGAAGTGGCCCAGACCCGCGCCATCCCCGAGTCGCACGTAACAACGCTGTTGCGCCAGGCGCAGTACAACGCCGAAGCGGCGCGCCTCATGAGCCCGTCCGCCACCCGCATCAAGCGCAGCTGGGTTACCTATCGCCAGCGTTTTGTGGATCCGGTGCGTATGCGTGCCGGCGAAACGTTCTGGCGCACGCATCGAAGCACGCTGGATCAAGCCGCCGAAACCTACGGCGTACCCGCATCAGTCATCGTTGCCATTATTGGCGTGGAAACCGTCTACGGCCGTTACACCGGCAAGTTCAGCGTACTC
>JBFWLP010000119.1:0-8456 GCA_050252075.1 Burkholderiaceae bacterium
CTTGTCGGCAACGACCCGGGGCACAAGCTCGGTCGCGTCGTCGAGCCGCACAATGACGAGCTGGCCGGCTGCCAGCTGATCACGCACCGCCGCCGAGACATAAATGCGCTCGATCTTCGTTCCGTAGGTGAAGTTGTAGGCAATGTCGCCCTTGCCCTTGCTCTGACTGCTTTGCCGAACCATCTGTACAATCTGGGCAAAGATGGCCTTCTTTCGGGCCTCTGCATCGCGCTTCGCATTCAGCTCACGCACGCGTTCGCGGCCCTTCTTCACGGCTTCTGCGGCGGCAAGCTGGCTTTCATCCACGCTCTGTACACCCGTAAGGCGCTCGATCTTCTTTAGCTTGCTTTTGTCCTGACCGGCGCGCCTGGCTTTTTTCTGATCGGCCAGCCCGGCCTTCATCAGTTGCTCTTGCAGTGACACCATGGAAATCACCCCATACGTTGTTTATGCTATTAAAGCCGAAAACCGGCCGTCTCGTTCGCATTGCCACCTGTGACGGTGCTTTTTTTCCACTTCCCACCCGACGAAAACACATGGGTACGATCAAATTCTGGGCCGACCTGTCGTGATTCATGTCGGACTCGAGTGCGGACTCGTCGCTGAAAAGTATCCAGGCATCAACCCTGACAATCCCGGTTTGCACTTCAGAAGGAAATGAAACATGGCCATGACACCTATCTATGCGCCACGAACCGAATCGGAAGCTGCCGTCATCGAATCCATGATGCAGGCCTACGGCATCCACTATTTCATGCAGGGCGGCGCGTTCAGCAGCATGTACCCCGGCCCCGTAAGCAACGGCCTGAATGCGCAAATGCTGATGGTGGATGAGGACCAGGCTGAACTGGCGCGGCAACTGCTGCACGAGTTCCTGCAGGACGACACCTGACGATCCGGTGGGATGCTCGTGGCCACCCAGGCTGCAGTATGATGACTTCCGGCAAACCGACAGGAGCGCAACCATGGCGCGCAAGAAGCACGAACTCGACCCCGAAGAAATCGCCCTGATTGAATGGTGCACGGTGGTGGAAGAACTATTTGTGGCGGCTGGCGTGCCACGACCCGAGGCGCAGCAGTATATCGAAGACGAGGCTGAGTGGTTCACTGACATGTTTTTTGACGGGATGCCTCCCGAAGACGCCGCCCGCGAGGCCTTGAAGGACTGAACCCCGGCTTGACCAGAATGGAATGATTGACCGGGGCGTGTCCGGTATAAGCTGCCGGCTTACCCCCAAAGATCAAGCGGCATGCCGGCAAGCGCGCGGCCTTCCTCAATGCCCCAGCGCAAGTAATGCTCCAGGGGGTTCAGGCCCGCAGATACCACATCGGGATTCCCCTGCAGGTAGTCGACCGCGTTCATCCAGGCCGCCGGTGAACGCCCCTCGGCCCAGCCTGAAAGCATAAAGTGCTGGAAGCCCGAATGCAGTGCGCCTTGCTCGACGGCCAGCGCAACGTCGACATACTGCTGCAGGTACCACGCCTCATTGAACAAGGCATTGGGGTCACGGCCTTCCCGGGCACCCCACTGTGAATAATGCGCGTAGGCGCTGGCCACCCGGCCATCTGCCACGGCGGCCGCTACATCGGGGTTCCAGGACAGGTAGCCAGTCTCGTCGAACAGGCGGTCGTTCAGCAGCACGGGCCGGTTCAGCAGCAGCACCTGGTCGTCAAAACGCAATACCTCGGTGTTGACGACACGATCGGTGCCACCAGCAGACAGGCCCAGACTCATAATTTCTGCGCCCTCGGACGTATGGCTGATACGGTAGGCATCATACTCCCCGACCAGACGCAGGACATCCACGCCGGCCCCGCCATCCACCACATTATTGCCCCGTCCGGCCAGCAGCACATTACTGTGGGCATTACCCGCCAGCATGTCGTCGCCATCGCCGCTGTACAGGTGCCGCATGGTACCGGGATCGGCAAAGGTGACTGCCGTACCGCCGATGCTGCCCTCGCCGGTCGCCAGGTTCAGTACGGTGTTGGCAGTAACAGCGGCGGCGTTAAGGGTAGTGCCATCGGTGCTGGTAATGACCGTGCGGTCGCCCTGTGTGGCAGAAAAACGGGCGAAATCATCCGTGAAAATTTGCTGCCGCCCAGCCCCGGAAGTTTCTGGCGTGTGGGCACGAATTGTCCAGTCGAGCAACTGCACGGTGTCCCCGTCGCCGGCATTGGACACTCGCAGAGTCCACTCACCGGCCAGGCTCTCGCCCCAATTGCGAACAGACATCAGCGACACCTGAAGGTTATCGGGCAGGGGGTCTGTGTCGGGAACTTGCGGCGGCGTGTCGATGAGCCGGCTGACAGTTCCGGACGGGGAAATGAGGTCAAGCGTGATGGCACCCAGAGCGCCGGTCTGAAGGTGGACATCAACAAGAACATGCTCGATGCGTGCGTCGTCAGCGAAGAAGGCCCGGGCTTCGGCTATGCTGCCGGCCGCTGCCGCGAGGCTGGCATCTGCCACCTGCCCCTGCAGCACACGCAGGTTGCCCGCTGTGCTCTGCTGCGTCCAGACTTCTGCCAGACGCACGGCCGCCAAGGCATCCACGTGACCGAAACCAAAATCGTCACTGGTGAAAAGCGCCCCGCCATTCCAGTCCCGCGACCCGTTATAGAGCGCCTTGTAGGACTGATCGAGGAATGTCGCTCGTTTGGACGAATACACCAGAATTTCCTGGACGTCGCGGTAGCCCAGCTGCGGGTTGGCCTGTAGCATCAGCGTCACCACGCCGGCGGCAATGGGGCTGGCCGAGGATGTGCCGTTGAAGAACGATTCCGCTGTATTGTTGTAGTCGCCCGCCGCACCCGGCAAGGTGTTGTAGCCCTCGGAACCCGAGCGGTCGGTGGTGACAATGGATCGCGGGTCGGAGCCCGGCGCCGTGACCAACACGGAGGCACCCGGAGTGGAGTACCCGGTGAGTTCGCCGCGCTGACTGCTGGCGGCTACGGCGATGGCCCACGGCAAGGCCGTTGTGGGCGCATCGTTGCTGTTCAGATGGTCTTCGCGGCCATTGCCCGCCGAGAACAGGATGACCGTGCCGAGCCCGTCACGACCCTGTTCGACCACCTGTTGAGCCACGTCGTCGTAGCGATGGCCCAGATCCCGCACGGAAAACGAGGTCAGGGAAGGTGTCCAGCTGTTGTTCCAGACATCTACGCCGCTTTCCAGAATCTTGTTTGCTGTAAGTTCGAAGGCGAGGAATATGTCAATGTCGCTCACCGACGCATCAAAAGGGTTGCGGTAGGAAACAAACTCGGCATCCCAGGCCACACCCACACCGCCATTGCCATTATGTGCTGAGGCTGCAATCAGGCCGGACACCGGCGTGCCATGATTATCATCCTGCGACCGGGGCATGCCTCCCGGCTCGTTAAGGATGACATCCCACGACAGGTCAGTACGATAGTTCTGCTGCAGATCGGGGTGGTTCGGGTCGGCCCCCTGGTCGAGCACGCCCACCAGCACACCCCGGCCGGTGTAATCGGGCCACACACGCACCACATTGATGTCAAAACCGGCGATGCTGTCAGGCACCACACCCGTGTTCAACAGGTGCCACTGCAGGAAAAAGAGAGGGTCGGATGGCAGGACCTGGCGGGGAATGGTGTTCATGGGTTGACTCATAACAAAGGCCGGAGGGATGGTCTCTTGTGTTTCTGACACTTTCATGAATACCACTGACGATGGGCCGGCGACTCACCCTCCCCTGCAGAAACGATATAGCCATTGTAGGAAGCCCAACCCGAAGCCTCAAGTCATGCCGCTTTTTTTTCCTTGATCGGCTCGCACCCCTGCAACCTATAGGTACAGGAATTGAAATGCACCATGGGGTTCGCGGAGTTCACATGGGCCTGGCGAATTTTTCCCACAATCATGCGGTGGGTGCCCAGCACTTCCGTGTTCACGATGTCGCATTCGATGCTGGCCAGGGCATCGGCCAGTACCGGCAAACCCAGCCGGCCTTGTATCCAGTTGCCGCGCTTGAAGCGATCGGGGCCTTGTTGCTCGCCCAGAAACGCCGACATAACGGCACTGTGCTCATCGCTGAGAATATTGGCCACGAAACGGCCATTGGCAAGCAACGGAGCCGCCATGGACGAGGTGACATTCACGAAGAAGCCCACCAGCGGAGGATCGGCCGAGATCGATGTAAGGCTGGACACGATCATGCCGGCTACGTCGTCGCCGGCACCGGTTGTAATGGCGCTGACACCGGCGGGCAGGGAACGCATGGCCGCCTTGAATTCGTCTTGTGACACCACCTGATCCGCTTCGCAGTGGGTAAGGTGGGCGCGCACAGCAACGCCCGCCTTCAAATTGACATCGAACACCCCGGCCTGAAAATCGACGACAAATCGCCTGGAATATCTGAAGAAACCATGTAAACACAACACCCTGAACAGATCGCTGAAGGCTAGTCATTCTAGGTGAGATCGGGGTCAGAGTAAAACGGTTGCTCTGACCCCACTGCAACGCTCCGATTACGTTCCGGATGCTGGTTTGGTGTGGTTCATATGGCATCCCAGTGCGTTCAGGCGTGCATTGACCCACGAGGTATCATGGCTCCCCGCACGAATGGCGGCGATGACTTTTTCTTCTTCAGCATGTTTTTCGACGGCACGCTGGTAAACGGCGGGCACCAGTGAAAACGGTACCGCCAGCACGCCGTCCGGATCCCCCACCACCAGATCGCCCGGCTCAATTGGCATTCCATTCAGGGAAATGGGAACGTTGATCTCGCCCGGGCCGTCTTTATAGGGCCCGCGATGTGTGACACCAGCAGCAAACACCGGAAAGCTGCCGCGACGGATTTCGGCGGAATCGCGGATCGCGCCGTTGATAACCATGCCGGCAACCCCACGGCTTTGCGCGTAAGCAACCATGATCTCACCGATAATGGCATTGGTCAGATCGCCGCCCGCATCCACAACAATGACATCGCCGGGCTCGGCCATGTCCAGCGCTTTGTGCACCATCAGATTATCCCCCGGACGACAGCGCACCGTGAGCGCGGCGCCGGCCATCGGCGCGCCGTCGTGCATGGGCCGAAGGACATGACCACCCGCAAACAACCGCGACATGACATCACTGATATTCGCCACCGGCAACCGTTTGAACTGCTTCACAACCGCTGCATCAACCGACCGGCAACGCTCATTGACTTGAAAACCAATCATTCAAATATCCCCGAGTTTTTAGTCGCTTCAAGATTGGGGTCAGAGTAAATTTTTACTCTGACCCCAATCTTGCTCTGACCCCAAATTTTCAGACTTTGTTCATGTACATTTGCTTGTCGGCATGCACCAGTAGTTCTTGCGAGGTTTTGCCGTGTTCGGGGTAGACGGCGGCGCCGATGGTGATACTGGGGGTGACGACAGTAGCATCAATCATAATCTCCGATGCAACGGCGTCCTGAATTTTCCGTGCAACGATGGCGGCGTCGTCAACCCGACGGATGTCATCGAGCAGCACAACAAATTCGTCGCCCCCCAGGCGAAAGACCACGTCATCTTGTCGCAAGCAGCTTTTCAGGCGGTTGGCAACGACCTGCAAGACACGGTCTCCCGTGACGTGGCCATGCCGGTCATTCACACGTTTGAAGTCATCGATATCAACGAACAAGAGAGCAACGCGGCCATTTCTGGCTTTGGCATAGCTTAGCGCGTCGTTGATGCGCTGGTAGAAAACACGCCGATTGGGCAGCCCGGTCAGTTCATCGTAGCGGGCAGAACGCACCAGTTCGTCGTGCAGGCGCTTGCGGTCCAGCGCCGTGGCCACCTGCAGGGCAACGAATGCCAGCAACTCGGCATCTTTATCCGAGAAGCAGGTTTCATCATGGCTTTTCATCACAATTGCCCCCAGGGGAAGGGCATCTGCGATGAGCGGAGCGGCAAGCCAGCGCACATCGTGCGGCGGCACGCTACCGGTATCGATAACGCCACCCCGGGTGTCGAATGACCCCGGCTGCCGGCGCTGAATGACTGCCGCCGCATGGGCCAGCACAGCCTGTTTGTGATTTTTGTCGTGCAACGAGCCGTCGCCGGCCAGATAATCAAGCCTGAGGTCATAGACCGTGTCGCCGGTGACGATACCAAACACGGCCACCGACATCAGATTTTTCACGACGCTCAACAACGCCTCTGACAACACCGCCAAATCACTGGATTTCTGGGCGGCCTCGAATACCGCGTAAGTGGCTGCCTGCATGGCCTGAAGATGCTTGCGCTGCGTGATGTCACGCGCCACGCCAATACGCATTTGCTCTTCCGCGGCAAACCGGGCCGACCACATAATATGAACCAGGCGCCCGTCTTTGCGAATGTAGCGGTTCTCAAACCCCACCCGCAGGAATCCCGCCGTTACCTTCCGGGCCTCTTCCTGCGTTCGCTCGCGGTCTTCGGGCGCCACCAGAGAAATCATGGAAAGCCCGATCATTTCCTCCTGGGTATAACCGAAAATACGCTCACACGACTGGCTGACATAGCGCAGTGTTCCGGACATATCCACGATAAATACCGTGTCCAGAAGCAGATCGAGAACCTTGGGCAGCAGTTTCCGGATGTTGTGATCCATAGCGCAACAGTTTTTGCACATCAATGCCCGCGAGTATAGCGGGGGAACCGGCGGAATTTTATTCGGGACATCAGCAGGTTACGTGTTGTAACGCGCCCGACGGCCCCGATCGACAAAGACAAATTGGCCCGCCTATACAATGAACCTTCAATCTATTGGCAACATTCCAAATACATTCCGGAGGGTCTATTTTGACAACACTATCATCGTTTTACCGTAAAGCACTCACCGGCGTCGTCGCCGGCGTAATCGCCCTGCCCCTGGCAGCAAACGCAGCCGACGGCAAAGTACCCGACCCCTTGACCATTGTGGTCGGCTATGCCCCGGGCGGCGCCGCCGACACCACAGCACGCGCCTATGCAGAACAACTACGCAAAGACGGCGTGGCCAATGTCATTGTCGAGAACCGTGCCGGCGCTTCCGGACGTATCGGTTTGAATTATGTGAAAGACTCGGCGCCCGACGGGCGCACGGTCTATCTGGTTCCTTCACCGCTTCTGACTATTTTCCCGCTCACCTACAAGGATCCGGGCTACGATCCCCGGAAAGACTTCCGTGCCGTTGCCACGCTGGTCGACATTCCCACCGCCATCTCGGCGGGAGCAGCACAGCCTTTCAACGACATGAAGGGCTTCGTGGAGTGGATCAAGACCAACCAGCCCGACGGCAGCAGTATGGGCGTTGCCACGCTGGGAAGCTCGGGCCACTTGGGCATTCTGGCGGTGAACACCAATCACAAGCTGAAGATCGAGCCGGTTGCCTATCGCGGTGCATCGCCAATGCTGATTGATGTTGCCAGCGGCGTGGTGCCCATAGGCTGGGATGCCGTTGCCAGCATGATGCCTTTGTACCAGTCGGGTAAAACCAAATTTCTGGGCGTCAGCGGCACCAAGCGCCTTGAGGCGCTGCCCGATGTGAAAACTTTGTCCGAGCAAGGCTTTCCGGAATTTGAGGCGGCCACCAGCTTCTACGCGATCGTGGCACCCGCCAAAACACCCGACGCTACCGTGGCGGCACTGGAAGCAGCCTTCATGAAAGCCTCGGAAAGCGCCGAACTGGCCAAGCAACTGGGCGCGAAGGGCCTGCTGATTGCTCCGGCCAACGGCGCTGACACCGCCAAGCGCGCCGCCGCCGAGCTTGAAACCTGGCGCCCTGTCGTCAAACAGGCCGGCATACAGATGGATTGATACGGCTAAACGCTGCAAAGCGCGTCACAGGGTCACATGGCTGTGTGACCCTGTGACGCGCTTTGCAGATCAGTCAATAACTGGCAACGGGCGCTCACGCGCTTGCGTTGCCTGTTCGAACACAGCGCCATACGCCAGCAACGCGTCGTCGGCGCCAAACGATGTCACAAACTGGATGCCGGTTGGTAACCCGTCGCGGGCAAACCCGTTGGGCAAGGTCATCGCCGGATGACCGGTCATGTTAAATACCATGGTCCAGGGGAACCAGTAGCTACGAACTCCCTCGTAGAATGTGCCGTCGATCTCGATGGGGTCGAACAAGTCCATGGTCAGCGGCAAGGCCGTTCGCGTCAATGTGGGCGTGACAAACAGGTCGGCCGTTTCAAACATGTCCTGCAAACGCTTGAAAAGCGCCGAACGCGCAAACATGGCCTCTTGATAATCAAGCGCCGTGAACTCCTGCGCCGACAGAATCTGGCGCCGGAATGTATCGCTGAATGTCTCGGGGTGCTGCTCCACCAGCTTTACAAAACGCGCGCGCCACACCGTGTGATTAATGGTCCGCCAGATGGGTTCCACCAGGAAATCTTCGGCCTCGAACGGTTCAAGCTCGGCACCCTGGCTCTCGAGCACGCGTAGCGATGCGTCGAAGTTCTCTTTCACGTCGGCGGCCAGCGGCCGCCCGGCCG
>JBFWLP010000120.1:0-8420 GCA_050252075.1 Burkholderiaceae bacterium
CACTCGATATACGGCGGACAGCTTCAGCCCTTTGCCGTGGCCGGGGTGCCCTCGGAAGGCGCACTGGACATCACCTATAAAGACATTCCCGTCAGGCTGAACGGTAATGAAACGGTCATTCTGAAAAAACCGGAATACCGCATCGTTCAGACAAGATACGGCGACATCGACCCGGCAACAACCCTCTCGGCACGGCTGGCGCCGCCGGTAATCGGGCTGGGCCTGCTGGAAGCCATACACCCGGCCGACATTCTGGCCAATGCCGCCCGGCCCCAACCGGACGGCATATCGGGGCGCCCGAACTGGTTCCTCGACCCCGACACCGGTGAGCGTCTTCTGGGACGCTTCAACTGGAAGGCTGCCGAGCCATCGGTACTGCGCCAGAGCGCAAAAGCCTTTTCCGGCGACATGGGCCTGTCCACCTCGCTTTTTCCGGGCCCCCACGGCGACTGCACCTCCAACCAGACCGCGTGTCTGGCCAGTCCGCACGGCGAGCAAGCCACGCAAGGCGAACACGAAGTGCCCGACCCACTGATGGATTTCGTTCACTTCTACACGGCCAATCTGGCCGTGCCCAAACGACGCCAGGTCGACGACCCGCGCGTTCTGAACGGCAAGAAGCTGTTTTATCAGTCCAACTGCATCGCCTGCCATGTACCCAAGTACGTGACCCGGCGCGATGCGCCGCAACCCGAACACCGCTTTCAGCTGATCTGGCCCTATACCGATCTGCTGCTGCATGACATGGGCGACGGTCTGGCCGACGGTATGCCGGAAGGCCAGGCGACCGGGCGGGAATGGCGCACGCCGCCACTGTGGGGAATCGGCTTGACAAAAACCGTGAACCCTAACGCCACCTGGCTGCACGACGGTCGCGCCCGAACCCTGCTGGAAGCCATTCTATGGCATGGCGGCGAGGCCGGTGCCGCCCGCGATCGCGTAATCGCCATGACACCGGGCGAACGGGCCGATCTTTTGCGCTTTCTGGAATCCCTTTAATCACTCAGGAGAAACCGTGGCTTGTCCGGAATACACTACCCGCCGATCCAGCATTTGCCGGCCGGCGCTGGCCATAATGAGTGCCTGCATGGCCCTGGCCCTGGTCCCGGAAGAGACCCGCGCCGATACGGCGGCAAGCCATTTCATGGCGGGCTACGTTGAACCGGCCACCCGGCAGTTCACAGAAGCAGCAGATGCCACACAAACCGCGCTGGCCCGGGTGTGCAGCCAGAACCCCGGAGCGCCGGCCGCTACTCTGGACGCACCCTTCCGCAACCTGGTCACCGCCTGGTCCGCCCTGGTGCCGCTGCGCTTTGGCCCCCTGGTGCACGAGAACCGTTTTGAACGCCTCTACTTCTGGCCGGATCCGCGCGGCCTGACGGCGCGCCAGGTAACACCCGTGCTGACAGGAAATCAAACCGGCATCACCGACGCAACCATCGCGTCGCACAGTGTGGCCATGCAAGGTTTGCCCGCACTGGAACTGGCCATCTACGGAAGCCATGGCATCACCGCCAATCCCCAGGCGCGGTCCACGGCATGCGCCTATGCCCTGGCGGTCGCGGCCAACGTACAGAATCTGGGCAGGCAACTGGAGCAGCAGTGGGCCGGTAACGGTAGTTACGGCCGGCTTTTTGCGGCTCCCGGTGCCGATAACCCGGTGTACCGGTCACTGCAGGAAGTGCGCAATGAAGTGGTCAAGGCCGTGGCCACCGGGATCCAGTTTCTGAGCGAGATCGAACTGACCCCCGTCCTGGGGCCGACACCGGAAGCCGTACAACCGCGACGGGCGCCCTTCTGGCGCAGTGGCAACACGCTGGCGTTCGCGAAGGCACGGGTGCTGGCGCTGCGCGCAATGCTTCAGGCCGCAGAGCTTCCCCTGCCCGACGACGCCCAATGGGCGGCCAAGGCCTATGCGGCAGAGCTGGAGCGGGCCGCTTCCGCGCTGGGCGAGCCGGGCAATACGGCACTTCAGAACCTGCCGCCCGCCTCGCTGCATCAACGTCTGGTGCTGGTTGGCCTGCAACTGCACAACGCGCGGGATATTTTGATTGAAAACATTGCACCGGCAGCCGGCGTGACGCTGGGCTTCAATGCGCTGGACGGCGACTGAAAGCAATGCACATGAACCGACGACATTGCCTGGGCGTGCTCATGAGTGCGGCGGCCCTGACCACCTTTTCGCACCCCCTCACCAGCCATGGCGCCGGCCCGGGGGTTTTACCACTTTCAGCGTCGGAAAGATTCCTGACCACGCGAAAACTCGGAACCGGGTATGAAGCGGTAGTACTGGATGCCGCAGGAAGCATTCTGGCTCGGGCGCCGCTGCCTGATCGCGGGCACAGCTTTGCCATCACATCCGGCGGCGATCGTTGTATAGCCTTCGGGCGCCAGCCCGGCTTTTATGCCTGCCTTTTCACCACCGACACACTTCACGCCGAACACCAGATTGTCCCGGCCGCCAACCGCCATTTCTTCGGCCACGGTGCTTTTTCGCCCGATGGCCACACCTTCTACGCCACCGAAAACGACTACGTCAACGGACACGGGGTAGTCGGTGTATACCGCCTGGTCGACGGCCGCGTCATGGAGCGTATCGGGGAATGGTCAACCGAAGGCATCGGCCCCCATGAAATCATTCTGCTGAACGACGCCAACACATTGTGTGTCGCCAACGGCGGGCTGCTGACCCATCCCGATTACGGCAAGCAGGCGCTCAACCTGCACGATATGCAGCCGTCCCTGGTGTATCTTGACCGGCACACCGGCGCGGTGCTGGAGCAGCGCATGCTGCCCGACCGCTGGCACCAGCTCTCCATTCGCCACCTGGCCCAAGATGCCGGCGGCGCGGTATGGCTGGGCTGTCAGTACCTGGGCAGCCGCATCGACGATGTTCCGGTGGTAGGCCGGCATCGCCGGGGCGGCGAACTGGAAATGCTGTGGGGCCCGGCCGATGTGCGACGCGACATGCAGCACTACGTCGGCTCCATGGCCGCCGACGCAAGCGGGCAACAGGTTATATCCTCCAGCCCGGTAGGCGGACGGATGGTGATCTGGTCCGCGCAAAGCGGCCAGGTGCTGCATCAAGCGGCCTATCCCGACGGCTGCGGCGTGGCCGCCCTGGGGCACGGCGGTTTCATGGGCAGTAGCGGTCGCGGCGACTTGCGCGCCATTCACGGCGGTGAAAGCACGCGACTCGCGCAGGTTGAACATACGGCCTGGGACAACCACATGCGGCGATTACCCGTTCCGGGCTAGGGGTCCGCCCGTATCAGGCGTCGTGTCATCGTCTGCTGCTAAGATACAACGACATAATGACTTCACACCCACAGGGAATCTCATGTCACTTGAACTTCACGTCATTGTTTGCAGCACCCGCCCCGGACGCATCGGCCCGCCCATAGCGCACTGGTTCAGCCGGTTCGCCGCAGAGCACGGCAAATTCAACGTAAAACTGGTGGATCTGGCCGATTTCAATCTGCCGGTTTTCGACGAACCCAACCATCCCCGGCTGCAAAAATACGAACACGATCACACCAAGGCATGGTCGGCCTCGGTCAATCAGGCCGATGCATTTGTGTTCGTGACGCCGGAGTACAACTACTGCCCGCCTCCATCACTGATCAATGCTCTTAACTATCTAAGCCGGGAATGGGCCTACAAACCCTGCGGGTTTGTCAGCTACGGCGGCGTATCCGGCGGCTTGCGCTCGGCCCAGCAGGCCAAGCAACTGGTCACCACACTGAAAATGATGCCAATGCCCGAGGGCGTGGCCGTGCCCATGGCCTGGGACAACCTGGACGAACAAAAAACCTTTACCGCCACCGACCCTGTACGCAGCTCGGCCGCCGTTATGCTCGACGAACTGCACAAGTGGGCGGGTGCCCTGAAAACCCTGCGTTAACGGGCCCGTCCGGCGACACGGCGTCAACACCCTAAAGGGGTGTGCATGATATCGCCAAACTGTTCCGCGTCGTAATCTTTGAACCGGCTGGTGCCCGGGCTGCCCGGCACCTGTTGGAGCACTTCTCCCCAGGGCTGCAGCAAGCGGCGCGTGTGCTTGTTGTGAATGTGCAGGCGATAGCGCTTGTCGGCACTGCGCACAAGCTCCCGGATTTGCCGGGGCTCAACCTGGTAATAGCCCCGCGTGCGCCATTGCCCGCTTCCCTCATACGTGGAGTACGCCACCATGATGGGCTCAAAACAGGTGTTCTCCACAAACAATGTAATTGCCGGGCTTGTGGCTACCGGAAACGTTCGCCAAGCCTCGTGGACATCATCGGATGCACCTTGCGGCAGCCTGCCGGTTTCCAGGATGGTTTGCAAAACATACGCCCGCGGCGGAGTAATGGGTGTGGCAAAGTTGCGCTTGCCGCTACGCCCCGTAAGCACCCCGTACACCACATAGCCAAAGGCATCGGGCCGATGAATCAGTACCGGCGAACCACTTTGCCCTTTCTCCACAAAACAGGCCGACTGCAGCAAAATGTCGCCGAACTCGCGCACCGTGCAGCGGCGTTGCGCATAAGCGCTGTAACTGGGTTTGTCGGAAGGGTAGCCCACGGTGCTCATCCGGGAAGACGGCAAGGAATCAAGCCCCTGAAACGGCAGCACGCCGGCGAATGTTGCCAACGAGTCTCCCGCGTGGTTCGGCCCGACGCGTACCAGGGCAATATCGCGGCTGATTCCCCCGGTGGTCATATCCGACCGGTTGTAGCCGGCGGGCAAGAACACCTGGCTGGCCGGGAAACGGCCGAAACTGGCCACATGGCCGTGACGATAGGCAGGATAAAAATAAACGTTCCGGCGCGGCCCGCCGGCTTCGTCAAGAACACAATGGGCGGCGGTAAGCACATAAAATGGCGCCACGGCCGTGCCGGTGCAGCGCTGCGACGAGTCATCACCCACCGCCCGCAGCAACCCCACCGCCCGTTCTTCCGTGCGTTCCGATACGTCGACAAGTTCGACGCGCAGGTCGCGAACGGGGTCGATGGGCGGCAGTGTGCGCGAGGGGGCTGCCGACGCGATGGGTGCGGCACCGGCAATGCACGCAAAAATCAGCGCGCATTGCCGGCGGCGCCACCCGGCCGGCTTAAATGACCAGTGAGTCGACGTAAGCGGCCACACCTTCATACGCATAGGCGTCGGTCAAATCGGCAATGATCGAATCGGCCTCGGCCTGATTCGACGTGTAGAAGTGTGTGCCGTTTTCCGTATTGTAGAAACGGTACAGGCTGACGGTGCTGTCCGTTTTCACACCTTCGACCTGGAAAGCCACGCCTTCGTAGCGATAATCGGGCAGATTGGTACGCACCGACTCGGCTTCTGTTGCATTGGTCGTATAGAAGTGGGTGTTGGTGACCGTATTGTAGAAACGGTACATGTCCACCGTGGCTTCGGAAGCGGTGAGCGTGCGCCCGAACCCGGCGCCTTCGTAACGGAAGCCGTCGAGCGCGTCGTACACATTCTGGGCTTCGCCCAGGTTGCCGGTGTAGAAATGCTTGCCGGTGATCTCGTTGAAGAAACGGAACACTGTCGGCAGCAAGGATTCCAGGCTGTCGGTGCGGTCGCTGAATTCGCCCTGCTCGATGGCAATGAGCGTATCAACGCCATCGGTGCCCGTACGATGGGAAACGGTGAAATGGCTTTCGGGAATGTCGTAACCCACCAGATAGTCGGCAAACGCGCCGTCGTACTGCGCGGTATCGGTACCCAGGCCGCCGTCGAGAATATCGTTGCCGGCGCCCCCCTTGAGCGTGTCGTTGCCGGCGCCCGCCTGCAAATGGTTGGCGGCGGTGTTACCGATAATGACATCGTTGCCGGCCCCGGTGACCGCATTTTCGATCGTCACATTGCGGGCGATCGAAATGTTGTGGGTCATGTTGTTGGCGTCCGAGAACGCACCCGGAGTCAGGTCGATGCGGCTTGCCGACGCCCACCCGCTGACATTCAGCGTATCGATACCGCCGCTGTCATAAATGGCCAGCACGGGGTCTTCATTCACCGTAAAGTCGTACAGCACCGACATGGTGCCGGTTACGTTGGAACCAAAACCATAGACTGTGTCGTCGACGCGCGTATCAGTGCGGGCCCCGTACAGTGCCTGAATAACCATGATGTCGTCGATCATGGGTGTTTGCGGTGCCAGCAACGTACCGGCGGCATTGACCCAGTCGGCCCAGGCCACACTGCCCTCGCCCGCCCGTTCGCTGGGGCCATAGTAAGACATGACCGTGTAGACGGTACTGTCCTGGAAGGCCGAGGCACCGCTGTTGTCGTCACCGTTGTAATCACCGGCATGGCCCAGGCCCAGCGTGTGCCCGATTTCGTGCACGAAGGTAAGGAAGCCTTCGGCGCCGACAATGATTTCACCGTCGAACAGACCAATCCCGGCGCCAAACCAGGCACTGAGTTTGTCGTTGGTGCCGGGCATATACGCATACGCCCCGTCGATTCCTTCGGCCATGGCAAAGGCCAGGTCGGGTATGCCGCTCTGGTTCTGCACGAACGTGACGGGAATGAGATCCTGCCACAGCGCCAGTGCAAACGTGATACCTGCCTGCTGCTCGGCGTTCATGGGAAAGAACTGGCCGGTCTCGTCCTGGTAGCCGTAAACGTCTTCGGCGGCAGTGGGGAAGCCGAATGTCAGGGTGGTTTTGTCCCAGGGCGTTTTGCCCATGAAATCCAGCGTTTGCTGGTCGGTACGCGAAGGTAAAGACATAAAGGTCAGCTCCAGAGCAAATGAAGTGAGTTAAAGGCGTGAGAAAACGTCAGGGTGCGGGGTTGGGACTGCGTTCGTGGATAGCTTCAATGGCTTGCAGAATATCGGCATTCAATGACACATGAATGCTGTCGATGTTCTCTTTGAGCTGCTCCAGATTCGTGGCACCGATCAGATTGCTGGTGACAAAGGGCCGGGTATTCACGAAGGCCAGGGCCATTTGGGCCGGCGACAAACCGTGTTTGCGCGCGAGCTGGACATAAGACGTGGTGGCCGCCATGGCCTGGGGTTTGGTGTAACGGGTGTAGCGGCTGAATTCCGTGACACGGGCGCCGGGCGGACGCTGATTATTTTCGTACTTGCCGGTGAGCCAGCCGAAGGCAAGCGGCGAATAGGCCAGCAAGCCCACGCCGTCGCGGTGAGTGAACTCGGACAAACCGTTTTCAAAAGTACGGTTCAACAGGTTGTACGGATTCTGGATGGACACGATACGGTCCATACCCAAATGCCGGGCTGCCTCAAGATAACGGGCCACACCCCAGGGGGTTTCGTTCGACACGCCAATGTAGCGAATTTTTCCCTCACGCACGAAATCGGCCAGTGCCGACAGCGTTTCTTCGACGGGAACGGCCACATTGGTGTCGTCTTCCCAGGGGTAGGCGGTACGGCCGAACGTGGTGGTGGTGCGGTCGGGCCAGTGCAGCTGATAAAGATCGACGTGATCCGTTTGAAGCCGCTTCAGGCTGTCGTGCAAGGCCGCTGCGATATTGGGCTTGTCGAGCTGGTTCGACGCACCCCGGATATGGCTGGGTCGCCCCGCCTGGCGGGACGGCCCGGCTATTTTGGAGGCCAGCACGATGTCATTGCGCTTTTTTGAACGGGCCAGCCAGGTACCGATATAGCTTTCGGTCAGCCCCTGCGTTTCCGCTTTCGGCGGCACAGGATACATTTCGGCGGTGTCAATGAAGTTGACACCCTGGGCTATGGCGAAATCGAGTTGTTCGTGGGCGTGCTGTTCGGTATTTTGCTCCCCCCAGGTCATGGTGCCCAAACCTATTACACTGACCTTTACATCGGTATGCCCAAGCTGGCGATACTGCATTGTGTCTCCTCAAACGGGTCGATTTAACGGATGGTGACAAATAGTAGCGCGTACCGGTGCGACAGGCTACCGTTCCGCGAATCATTACCGCTTATACATCGGGCGCTGTCGGCAGGTAGAGGCTGACGGTTGTGCCCTGCCCCACCCTGGAACTGATCACCACATGCCCGCCCGACTGGCGCAAGAACCCGTACACCATGGGTAACCCCAGCCCGGTTCCGCGACCGGTTTCCTTGGTCGTGAAAAAGGGCTCGAACAAGCGTGGCAGATGCTCGGCCGGTATGCCCTCGCCTTGGTCAGTGACATCGAGCCGCACATAAGCGCCCGGCCGCAACTCGAATTGCGATGCCTGTTCGGGCGACAATAGGTACTGATTTGCATTGAATGATAGCGCACCACCCATTGGCATCGCATCACGCGCGTTGATCGCCAGATTCAGTAACGCGCTGTCCAGCTGTACCGAGTCGATCAGTGAGCTTGCCCCTGAATGACGTAGTCCTTGGTTCTGGTTAAATTGGAACGAAGGAGAAAGAAATGTCAGACTCAAGAAGTCGTGCGCAGTACACGCTGGAATTCAAGGAGGAGAGCGTGCGTCAG
>JBFWLP010000121.1:0-8358 GCA_050252075.1 Burkholderiaceae bacterium
CTTCCCGGGCTTTTGCGTTTCCAGAAAACCCGTATTCTGAAGCGGGTTTTTACCAGATTAGGTTCGTTTGCCGGCGGGTGGTATCGTAGGCGAATGAAAGAGTCGGGTTTTCTGGAGTCGTAAACCAGGGCCGTGGTTGACGGCCAATGTAACCCTCGAGTCGGAGTGCTCATGCCTTATTCGTATACCGAAAAAAAGCGCATACGCAAGAGCTTCGCCAAACGTGAAGACGTTCAAGACGTTCCCTACCTTTTGGCGACTCAACTGCAATCATTCAAAACCTTTTTGCAGGCGGATACTACACCATCCAAGCGCAAAGAAGAAGGCCTTCAGGCCGCTTTCACCTCCATATTCCCCATTGTCAGCCACAACAGCATGGCTCGCCTCGAGTTCGTCAGCTACGTGCTCGGTGATCCCGTATTCGATGTCAAGGAATGCCAGCTGCGCGGCTTGACTTTTGCGTCCCCGTTGCGCGCCAAAGTTCGGTTGGTCCTTATGGACCGCGAAGTCAGCAAGCCCACCATCAAGGAAGTCAAAGAGCAGGAAGTGTACATGGGCGAAATTCCGCTCATGACCGATACCGGCTCGTTTGTCATCAATGGCACCGAGCGTGTCATTGTGTCCCAGCTTCATCGTTCGCCCGGCGTGTTCTTCGAGCACGATCGCGGTAAAACGCACAGCTCGGGCAAACTGCTGTTCTCGGCACGCGTCATTCCCTACCGTGGCTCGTGGCTCGATTTCGAATTCGACCCCAAAGATATCCTGTTCTTCCGTGTTGACCGTCGCCGCAAGATGCCGGTCACCATCTTGCTGAAAGCCATTGGCATGACGCCGGAAGCCATACTGGCGTATTTCTTCGATTTCGATAATTTCGACATTCTCTCCGACGGCGGCAAGCTGGAATTCGTTGCCGAGCGCTGGAAAGGCGAGGTCGCCGGTTTCGACATTACCGATCGCGAAGGCAAGGTCATTGTCGAGAAAGACAAGCGCGTCAATGCCAAGCACCTGCGTGACCTGTCCACCGCGGGTGTCACCCATATTTCCGTGCCCGACGACTATCTGGTCGGCCGGGTGCTGGCCAAAACGCTGGTGAACCCTGAAACGGGTGAAGTCATCGCCAACGCCAATGACGAAATCACCGAGTCCGTGCTCATGGATATCCGTGATGCCGGCATTTCGTCCATTCAAACGCTGTTCATCAACGATCTGGATCGCGGCGGCTACATTTCGCACACCCTGCGTACCGATGAAACCGTGGATCAAACGGCCGCGCGCGTTGCCATCTATCGCATGATGCGCCCCGGCGAGCCTCCCACCGAGGAAGCCGTCGAAGCCTTGTTCCAGCGGCTGTTCTACAGCGAGGAAACCTACGATCTGTCCCGCGTTGGCCGCATGAAAGTCAACAGCCGCCTGGGTCGTGGCGACGACAACACCGGTCCGCTCACGCTGACCGACGATGACATTCTTGAAACCATCAAGGTTCTGGTCGAATTGCGTAACGGCCGGGGCCAGATCGACGATATCGACCACCTTGGCAATCGCCGTGTGCGCTGTGTCGGCGAATTGGCCGAGAACCAGTTCCGCGCCGGTCTGGTGCGTGTGGAACGTGCCGTGAAAGAGCGTCTGGGTCAGGCCGAAACCGAAAACCTGATGCCGCATGATCTGATCAATTCCAAACCGATTTCAGCGGCGATCAAGGAATTCTTCGGCTCCAGCCAGCTGTCGCAGTTTATGGACCAAACCAACCCATTGTCCGAAATCACGCACAAGCGTCGTGTGTCGGCACTGGGCCCGGGCGGTCTTACCCGCGAGCGCGCCGGCTTCGAAGTACGCGACGTGCATCCCACGCACTACGGCCGTGTTTGCCCGATCGAAACGCCGGAAGGCCCGAACATTGGTCTGATCAACTCCATGGCGTTGTACGCGCGCCTGAACGAGTACGGTTTCCTGGAAACCCCCTATCGCAAGATCGTCGACGGTAAAGTCAGCGACCAGATCGATTATCTGTCGGCCATCGAGGAAAGCAACTACGTGATCGCCCAGGCGAACGCCCAGCTCGACGAGCAAGGCCGTTTTGTGGATGATCTGGTGGCCTGCCGCCAGGCCGGTGAAACCATGCTTACGTCGCCGGCGAACGTGCACTACATGGACGTCGCGCCGTCGCAGATCGTGTCGGTTGCGGCATCGCTCATTCCCTTCCTTGAGCACGACGATGCCAACCGCGCGCTCATGGGCGCCAACATGCAACGTCAGGCCGTACCGTGCCTGCGTCCCGAAAAGCCGCTGGTGGGTACAGGGGTTGAGCGCACGGTTGCCGTCGACTCCGGCACCACTGTGCAGGCACGTCGCGGCGGTGTGGTAGACCACGTTGACGCCGAACGTGTGGTTATTCGCGTCAACGACGACGAAAATATCGCCGGCGAAGTGGGTGTTGATATCTACAACCTCATCAAGTACACGCGTTCCAACCAGAACACCAACATCAACCAGCGCCCCATCGTCAAGCGCGGTGATGTTGTTGCGCGCGGCGACGTGCTGGCTGATGGCGCCTCCACCGATCTGGGTGAGCTGGCCCTTGGGCAGAACATGCTCATCGCGTTTATGCCCTGGAACGGCTACAACTTCGAGGATTCGATCCTGATTTCCGAGAAAATCGTTGCCGACGACCGCTACACCTCGATTCACATCGAGGAACTGACCGTCGTGGCTCGCGATACCAAGCTCGGGCCCGAGGAAATCACTCGTGACATCAGCAACCTGTCGGAAACGCAGCTGAATCGCCTTGACGATTCCGGCATTGTGTACATCGGTGCAGAGGTTCGCGCCGACGACGTGCTGGTGGGCAAGGTAACGCCCAAAGGTGAAACGCAGCTTACTCCCGAAGAGAAACTGCTGCGCGCCATTTTCGGCGAGAAGGCCTCCGACGTTAAAGATACGTCCCTGCGCGTGCCTTCGGGCATGGTGGGTACGGTGATCGACGTTCAGGTGTTCACCCGTGAAGGCATCGACCGCGACAAGCGTGCGCAGTCCATTATCGACGACGAACTGCGCCGCTACCGCCAGGATCTGAACGACCAGCTGCGTATCGTGGAAAACGACACCTTTGACCGTATCGCCAAGTTCCTGGTGGGCAAAACGGTGAACGGCGGTCCGCGCAAGCTGGCCAAAGGTGCCGAGATCACCCGCGATTACCTTGAGGATCTTGATCGCTGGCAATGGTTCGACATTCGCCTGGCCGACGAAGAGCACGCCGTCGTTCTGGAGCAGGCCAAAGAGTCCATCGAACAGAAGCGTCACCAGTTTGATCTTGCCTTTGAAGAAAAGCGCAAGAAACTTACCCAGGGCGACGAGCTTCCCCCGGGCGTGCTGAAGATGATCAAGGTCTATCTGGCCGTGAAACGTCGTTTGCAGCCGGGTGACAAAATGGCGGGCCGTCACGGTAACAAGGGCGTTGTGTCACGCATCACCCCCGTGGAAGACATGCCGCACATGGCCGACGGAACGCCTGCCGACATCGTGCTCAACCCCCTGGGTGTGCCTTCGCGTATGAACGTGGGTCAGGTGCTGGAAGTGCATCTGGGCTGGGCTGCCAAGGGCATCGGGCATCGTATCGCCGATATGTTGCGCGACGAGCAGGCCGTACAGGTCAAGCAGGTTCGCGACTATCTGGAAAAGGTGTACAACGCCTCGGGTGCCAAAGCCAATCTTTCCGAGCTCTCCGACGACGAAATCCTGGAAATGGCCCGCAACCTGCGTGCCGGCGTGCCGCTGGCAACGCCGGTATTCGACGGTGCCACCGAGGAAGAAATCGCCAAGATGCTCGAACTGGCGTATCCCGACGAAATGGCTGACCGGCTCAAGCTCACATCCAACCGCTCGCAGGCCTGGCTGGTCGACGGCCGCACCGGCGAGCAGTTCGAGCGCCCCGTCACCGTTGGCTACATGCACTATCTGAAGCTGCACCACTTGGTTGACGACAAAATGCACGCCCGTTCCACCGGCCCCTACTCTCTGGTTACGCAGCAGCCTCTGGGCGGTAAAGCCCAGTTTGGTGGCCAGCGTTTCGGGGAGATGGAAGTCTGGGCGCTGGAAGCCTACGGTGCGTCGTACACCCTGCAGGAAATGCTCACGGTCAAGTCCGATGACATCTCCGGCCGTACCAAGGTGTACGAGAACATCGTCAAGGGTGATCACGTCATCGACGCGGGCATGCCTGAGTCGTTCAACGTTCTGGTCAAAGAAATTCGATCCTTGTCCCTGGACATGGATTTGGAGCGTAAATAATGAAAGCGCTACTCGATCTCTTCAAGCAAGTTTCGCAAGACGAGCAATTTGATGCCATCAAGATCGGCATCGCCTCGCCTGAAAAGGTGCGGTCCTGGTCGTATGGCGAAGTACGCAAACCCGAAACCATCAACTACCGTACGTTCAAACCGGAACGCGATGGTTTGTTCTGCGCCAAGATTTTCGGCCCCATCAAAGATTACGAGTGTCTTTGCGGCAAGTACAAGCGCCTGAAGCACCGCGGCGTCATCTGCGAGAAGTGCGGCGTCGAGGTTACGGTTGCCAAAGTCCGTCGTGAGCGCATGGGCCACATTGAACTGGCCAGCCCGGTGGCGCACATCTGGTTCCTGAAAAGCCTGCCCTCGCGTCTGGGCATGGTCCTTGACATGACCTTGCGCGATATCGAGCGCGTACTGTACTTCGAAGCATGGTGCGTGATCGAACCTGGCATGACGCCGCTCAAGCGCGGCCAGATCATGTCCGACGACGATTTCCTGGCAAAAACCGAGGAATACGGTGACGACTTCCATGCACTCATGGGTGCAGAGGCCGTGCGCGAACTGTTGCGCACCATCGATATCGACCGCGAGGTGGAAACCTTGCGCGCCGAATTGAAGGCCACCGGATCCGATGCCAAGATCAAGAAGATCTCCAAGCGTCTGAAGGTGCTGGAAGGTTTCCAGAAATCGGGCATCAAGCCCGACTGGATGATCATGGAAGTGCTGCCGGTGCTGCCGCCCGATCTGCGTCCGCTGGTGCCGCTGGACGGTGGCCGGTTTGCCACGTCCGATCTGAACGACCTCTATCGTCGTGTGATCAACCGGAACAACCGTCTGAAGCGCTTGCTGGAACTGAAGGCGCCCGACATTATCCTGCGCAACGAAAAGCGCATGTTGCAGGAATCCGTCGATTCGCTGCTGGATAACGGTCGTCGCGGCAAAGCCATGACCGGGGCCAACAAGCGTCAACTCAAGTCGCTGGCCGACATGATCAAGGGCAAAGGCGGTCGTTTCCGTCAGAACCTGCTGGGTAAACGCGTTGACTACTCCGGCCGTTCCGTCATTGTGGTGGGTCCTCAGCTCAAGCTGCATCAGTGCGGTCTGCCCAAGCTCATGGCCCTGGAACTGTTCAAGCCGTTCATTTTCAATCGTCTGGAAATGATGGGCCTGGCCACCACCATCAAGGCGGCCAAGAAACTGGTCGAAAGCCAGGAACCGGTGGTCTGGGATATTCTTGAAGAGGTCATTCGCGAGCATCCGGTCATGCTGAACCGGGCGCCCACGCTGCACCGGTTGGGTATCCAGGCGTTTGAGCCCGTCCTGATCGAGGGCAAGGCCATTCAGCTGCACCCGCTGGTTTGTGCGGCTTTCAACGCCGACTTCGACGGTGACCAGATGGCCGTTCACGTGCCGCTTTCGCTGGAAGCGCAGCTGGAAGCGCGCACGCTCATGCTGGCATCGAACAACGTCTTGTTCCCCGCCAACGGCGAACCGTCCATCGTTCCCTCGCAAGATATCGTGCTGGGTCTTTACTATGCCACCCGTGAACGCATCAACGGCAAGGGCGAAGGCTTGTTCTTCATGGATGTGGCCGAAGTGCAGCGCGCCTACGACAACGGCGAGGTCGAACTGCAATCGCGTATTACGGTCCGTCTGAACGAGTACGAAAAGGACGCCGCCGGTGAATTCCAGCCGGTATTGCGCCGGTTTGAGACCACGGTGGGCCGTGCGTTGCTGTCGGAAATCCTTCCCCAGGGCCTGCCTTTCTCGGTGCTGAACAAGCCGCTGAAAAAGAAAGAGATTTCGCGCCTGATCAACCAGTCGTTCCGTCGTTGCGGTTTGCGTGCCACGGTCATTTTTGCCGACAAGCTCATGCAGTCCGGTTTCCGTCTGGCAACCCGTGGCGGTATCTCCATTGCCATGAGCGACATGCTGATTCCGTCGGTCAAGGAAGACATCCTTGCCCAGGCCAGCAAAGAGGTCAAAGAGATCGACAAGCAGTATTCCTCGGGTCTGGTCACGGCCCAGGAGCGTTACAACAACGTCGTGGATATCTGGGGCAAGGCCGGCGATAAAGTCGGCAAGGCCATGATGGAGCAACTGGCCACCGAGCCGGTGGTCAACCGCCACGGCGAGGAAGTGCGCCAGGAGTCGTTCAACTCCATTTACATGATGGCAGACTCGGGCGCCCGCGGTTCGGCCGCCCAGATTCGCCAGCTGGCGGGTATGCGCGGCCTGATGGCCAAGCCCGACGGCTCCATTATTGAAACGCCTATTACCGCCAACTTCCGGGAAGGCCTGAACGTACTTCAGTACTTCATCTCCACCCACGGTGCACGTAAAGGTCTGGCCGATACGGCGCTGAAAACGGCGAACTCCGGTTACCTGACACGCCGTCTGGTCGATGTCACCCAGGATCTGGTCATCACCGAAGACGATTGCGGCACCAGCCGTGGTTACTTCATGAAGGCGCTGGTGGAAGGCGGTGAGGTCATTGAACCTTTGCGCGAGCGTATTCTGGGCCGTGTGGCCGCCGTCGACATCGTCAACCCCGACACGCAGGAAACCGTCATTGCCGCCGGTTCCTTGCTAAACGAGGATCTGGTTGATCTTATCGACAGCCTGGGTATCGACGAAGTCAAAATCCGCACACCCCTCACTTGCGAAACCCGCTACGGTCTGTGCGCTCATTGCTATGGGCGCGACCTGGGGCGTGGCAGCATTGTCAACCAGGGCGAAGCGGTCGGCGTGATTGCGGCGCAGTCCATCGGCGAACCGGGTACCCAGCTGACGATGCGTACCTTCCACATCGGGGGTGCAGCGTCGCGTGCTGCCGTTGCCAGCTCGGTAGAAACCAAGTCGGCCGGTACGATCGGCTTTGCCATCGGTTTGCGCTACGTTACTAACGCCAAGGGCGAACGCATCGCGATTTCCCGTTCCGGTGAAATCATCATCTTCGACGACAGCCGTCGCGAACGCGAACGCCACAAGATTCCCTACGGCGCCACCATCGCCGTGGGCGACGGGGAAGTGGTCAAGGCAGGCCAGCGTCTGGCCAACTGGGATCCCTTGACCCGTCCGATCGTTTCCGAGTACGCCGGCCAGGTGCGCTTCGAAAACATCGAGGAAGGCGCGACCGTTGCCAAGCAGATGGACGAGGTCACGGGCTTGTCTACGCTGGTGGTCATTACGCCCAAGTCGCGGTCGGGCAAGACCATGATGCGGCCGCAAATCAAGCTGATCAACGAGGCTGGCCAGGAAGTCAAGATTGCCGGCACCGATCATTCGGTCAACATCTCCTTCCCGGTCGGTGCGCTGATCACCGTGCGTGACGGTCAGGATGTATCGGTGGGCGAGGTGCTGGCGCGTATTCCCCAGGAATCGCAGAAGACCCGCGATATTACCGGGGGTCTGCCGCGGGTTGCCGAGCTGTTCGAAGCGCGTTCGCCAAAAGATGCAGGCATGCTGGCCGAGATTACCGGCACGGTGTCGTTCGGTAAAGATACCAAAGGCAAGCAGCGTTTGGTGATCACCGACTTGGACGGCGTGAGCCACGAGTTCCTGATTCCCAAAGAGAAACAGGTTCTGGTGCACGACGGTCAGGTGGTGAACAAGGGCGAAATGATTGTGGACGGCCCGGCCGATCCGCACGACATCTTGCGTTTGCAGGGTATCGAGAAGCTCGCCTCGTACATTGTCAACGAAGTGCAAGACGTTTACCGTTTGCAGGGCGTGAAGATCAACGACAAGCACATTGAAGTGATTGTTCGCCAGATGCTGCGCCGTGTTCATGTGGTCAATGCCGGCGACACCAGCTTCATTACGGGCGAGCAGGTCGAGCGCTCCGAGTTGCTGAACGAAAACGATCGCATGGAAGCGGACGACAAGATACCCGCAACCTACGACAACGTGCTGCTGGGTATCACCAAGGCGTCGCTGTCGACCGATTCGTTCATCTCGGCGGCATCGTTCCAGGAAACCACACGGGTGCTTACCGAGGCTGCCATCATGGGTAAGCGCGACGATCTGCGTGGTTTGTTGGATTTGGTGATCGTTGGCCGTCTGATTCCTGCGG
>JBFWLP010000122.1:0-8189 GCA_050252075.1 Burkholderiaceae bacterium
CATACAGGCCTGCCCGGTGGATGCCATTATCGGGGCCAACAAGCTCATGCACACCGTTCTGCCCGAACAGTGCACAGGATGCGAGCTTTGCGTGGCACCGTGCCCGGTCGACTGCATTACCATGGAACCCGCCGGCGCAGACTGGACGCCGGCAATGGCCGACCGCGCGCGCCAACACCATCGGGCAAGGGAACGACGACTCGCCGGACTGCACCAGGAAACCACAGAAGCCGTTGCCCGCAACCTGGCCAACAAGGCTCCCGTTACACGCCAGGTGGATGACGACGCCGCCCGCCAACAGAAAATAGCCGACATGCTGGCCAAGGCACGGGCACGCCGCCGCGGAGCACCCTTATGAACGCCGCCAAACGCGAAGCCATTTTTCAGCGGCTGCAGGCCGCCAATCCGAACCCGACCACCGAACTGGAATACGCCACAACGTTTCAGTTACTGGTGGCGGTGATCTTGTCCGCACAGGCAACCGACCGCTCGGTCAACCTGGCCACGCGGCTGTTTTTCCCCACACACGGCACGCCGCAAGGCCTGCTGGCACTGGGCGAGGAAGGGCTGGCCGACTTCATCAAAACCATCGGCCTGTATCGTACCAAGGCAAAAAACGTGATTCAGACTTGCCGGCTGCTGCTCGAACGCCATGGCGGAGAGGTCCCGCAAGACCGCGACGCCCTGCAGGCCCTTCCCGGCGTCGGAAGAAAAACGGCCAATGTGGTGCTCAACACCGCCTTTGGTCAGCCGGTCATGGCCGTGGACACCCATATTTTCCGTGTGGCCAACCGAACCGGTCTGGCCCCCGGGAAAACGGTGCTCGACGTGGAAAAAAAACTCGAGAAACTTACCCCGAAAACCTACCTGCTCAATGCCCATCATTGGCTGATATTGCATGGCCGGTATGTGTGTGTGGCGCGCCGTCCTAAATGCCCGCAATGCGGCATTGCGGACCTATGCGAATTTCGGGAGAAGACCCAACCATAGGGGTTTTCCATAATCCTATGATAAACCCGCATAGTATTCTGACGCACTGCACAGCATACTTTCGGGCAACGATAACTAGCCAGAATCAACGACAGGCGGGTATGAGCGATTACATCCTAGAAACCAAAAACCTGGTGAAAGAATTCCGCGGTTTTGTCGCAGTCAGCGATGTCAACCTCCAGGTCAAGCGGGGCAGCATTCACGCACTTATCGGGCCCAACGGCGCCGGCAAGACCACGTGCTTCAACCTGCTAACCAAGTTCCTTACACCAACTTCGGGCCACATTTTCTTCAACGGCCGCGAGATCACCTACGAAAAGCCGGCGCAGATCGCGCGTCGCGGCATTATCCGCTCGTTCCAGATTTCCGCCGTCTTTCCACAGCTAACCGTTCTGGAAAACGTACGCATCGGTTTGCAGCGTGCCACCGGCATGTCGTTCCATTTCTGGCGCAGCGATGCTGCACTGAACAAACTGAACGATCGTGCCCGCGCGCTCCTGGCCCAGGTCGATCTGGCCGATTTCGCCGATGAAATCACAACGAACCTGCCGTATGGCCGCAAGCGCGCACTTGAAATCGCCACGACGCTGGCCATGGAACCCGAGCTCATGTTGCTCGACGAGCCCACACAGGGCATGGGCCATGAAGACGTCGACCGCGTGACACAGCTCATCAAACGGGTCAGCGAAGGCCGCACCATTCTCATGGTCGAACACAACATGAACGTCGTTTCACAAATTGCCGACACCATCACGGTGCTGGCCCGCGGTGCCGTCCTCGCTGAAGGCAACTATCAGGAAGTCTCCCGTAACCCTGATGTCATGGAAGCCTACATGGGCACTACCAGCGGCGAACTCGAGGGAGCCCACTGACATGACAACCCCCGCACTCGAAATCAAAGATCTGCACGCCTGGTATGGCGAGTCCCACGTCTTGCACGGCGTGAACCTCAGTGTGTCCAAAGGCGAGGTCGTTACCTTGCTGGGCCGTAACGGTGCCGGGCGCACCACAACACTGCGCGCCATCCTGGGGCTTACCGGCTCACGCAAAGGGTCGATACGCATACACGGCACGGAATCCATCGACCTGCCCACGTACCGTATCGCCCACCTGGGCATTGGCTACTGCCCTGAAGAACGCGGTATTTTCGCCAGCCTGTCCTGCGAGGAAAACCTGCTGCTGCCGCCGGTCGTCGGCGACACGCTGGGCGGCGGCATGTCGCTGGCCGAAATCTACGAAATGTTCCCCAATCTGGAAGAGCGCAAGCACTCGCCGGGTACCCGCCTGTCGGGCGGTGAACAGCAAATGCTGGCTGTCGCCCGCATTCTACGTACCGGCGCGAACCTGCTGCTGCTCGACGAAATTTCCGAAGGCCTGGCACCGGTCATCGTGCAAGCGTTGGCACGCATGATCACCACACTCAAGGCCAAGGGCTACACCATTGTCATGGTCGAGCAAAACTTCCGCTTTGCCGCGCCGCTGGCCGATCGTTTCTACGTGATCGAGCATGGCCAGGTGGTTGAAGCATTCAATTCCGACGAACTGGAAAGCAAGCAAGAATCACTCAATACCCTGCTGGGTGTGTAAACGTGTGTCGCTGTTACAAAACATTTTGAACAATTGCGCCAAATGTCATGTCGGCGACACACCACTATCAACTTCTCGAAATACTATTTAAACGGGCAAAACCCTAACAATAGTCGGCATGAACACCGACATACGCTGAGGAGAACCAAGTAATGAAACTACGCACACTTTCTGTAGCCTTTGCGCTGGCCGGCATCGGATTTTCAGCCCCGGGCTCGGCGGCCGGAATTTCCAACGACGTCATTCGTATCGGCCTTATCACCGATATGTCAGGCGTTTACTCCGACATCGACGGCCAGGCGGGTGGTGAAGCCATTCGCATGGCCATTGCCGATGCCGGCGGAGAAATCAACGGCAAGAAGGTCGAGTTCATGATCGCCGACCACCAGAACAAGGCCGATATTGCTTCCGCCCGTGCCCGCACATGGTTTGACGAGAACAACCTCGATCTGCTGATCGGCGGTACCAACTCGTCCACCTCGCTCGCCATGGCGGCCGTAGCCGCCGAAAAGAAGAAGCCCTTCATCTCCGTAGGCGCAGCTACGTCGAACCTCACCAACGACAACTGCACACCCTATACCGTTCACTACGCCTATGACACCATTGCTCTGGCGCGCGGTACCGGCTCGGCGGTTGTGAAAGACGGCGGCGACTCCTGGTTCTTCCTTACGGCCGACTACGCCTTCGGCCACTCCCTTGAGCGCGACACATCGGCCGTGGTCAAGAAAGCCGGCGGGAAAATCGTAGGTAACGTTCGTGCTCCGCTCAGCACCTCCGATTACTCGTCCTTCCTGCTGCAGGCACAGTCTTCAGGCGCCAAAATCCTCGGCCTGGCCAACGCCGGCGGCGACTTCATCAACTCGGTCAAGGCCGCCAAGGAATTCGGTGTCACGAACACCATGAACCTGGCCGGCTTGCTGGTGTTCATCAACGATATCCATGCACTGGGGCTCGACACCACACAGGGCATGTACCTGACCACTGCCTGGTACTGGGATCAGGACGACGCTTCCCGCAAGTGGGCGGCACGTTTCAACGAGAAAGTGGGCCGCATGCCTTCGTTCCTGCAGGCCGGTGATTATTCCGCCGTGTCGTTTTACCTGAAAGGGGTCAAGGAAACGGGCACCGACGATGCCGACGCCATGATGAAATGGATGAAATCCAACAAGATCAACGACATGTTCACCCAGGGTGGCTATGTCCGCGAAGACGGTCGTATGGTATTTGACATGCGCCTTGCGCAGGTTAAAAAGCCTTCGGAATCCAAACAGCCGTGGGACTACTACCGTATCGTCTCCAAGCTTCCCGGAGCAGAAGTCTACGGCTCGCTGGCAGAATCCACCTGCAAGCTCGTCAAGAAATAAGCAACCCAGCTGAAGGCTGCTCCGGCGCGTCCGGGGCAGCCTTGTATCACTCCAGAGCCCGGGGCTCTGTCACGGATTCAATATCAATATGACTGACTTACTTGGCATACCTATCCAGGCGCTACTAGGACAACTGCTGCTCGGCCTGGTCAACGGCTCGTTTTACGCCGTGCTCTCGCTCGGCCTGGCTGTCATATTCGGTCTGCTCAACATCATCAACTTTGCTCACGGCGCACTATACATGTTGGGTGCGTTCGCGGCATGGATGGGTTTGCAGTATCTCGGCCTGAATTACTGGGTCATGATCATCGTGGCCCCCATTCTGGTGGGTGCTTTCGGCATACTCCTTGAACGTACACTCATACGTCACCTGTACAAGCTGGATCACTTGTACGGCCTGCTTCTCACCTTCGGCATCACGCTGTTGCTGGAAGGCGTTTTCCGCAGCATTTACGGCGTCTCGGGCCAACCCTACGCCACACCCAGCCTGCTTCAGGGCGGGGTGAATCTTGGCTTCATGTTCCTGCCTATCTATCGCGCCTGGGTGGTCGTGGCATCCATCATCATCTGCCTGATTACCTGGTTCGTCATCGAAAAGACCCGCTTGGGAGCCCTGCTGCGCGCAGGTACCGAGAACCCCAAGCTGGTCGAGGCATTCGGCGTGAACGTACCGCTCATCGTCACCCTTACCTATGGTTTCGGTGTTGCGCTGGCCGGGTTTGCGGGCGTGCTGGCCGCGCCCATCATGCAGGTGTCCCCGCTCATGGGCTCGAACCTCATCATTGTGGTTTTCGCCGTGGTGGTGATCGGCGGCATGGGGTCCATCATGGGATCCATCGTCACCGGTCTGGGGCTGGGAATCATTGAAGGGCTCACCAAGGTGTTCTGGCCCGAAGCCTCGAACACCGTTGTCTTCATCATTATGGTTATCGTCCTGCTGTTACGCCCAGCTGGTCTCTTCGGGAAACAAGCATGAAACGTCAACTACTTGGTTATCTCCTGGCAGCAGTCATCATTGCCCTGTTGCCGGCCATTGGGGCCTACCCCATCTTCGTCATGAAGGTAATGTGCTACGCGCTGTTTGCATGTGCATTCAACCTGCTGCTGGGCTATACCGGCCTGCTTTCGTTCGGCCATGCCGCCTTCCTGGGCGGAGCCGCCTACGCCGCCGGCCATTCGATCAGCGTGTGGGGTTTCTCCACACTGACCGGCCTGCTTTTCGGCACGCTGGTCACCGCCCTTATGGGGCTGGTGATGGGAGCACTGGCCATACGGCGCAGCGGAATCTACTTCGCCATGATCACTCTGGCGATGGCCCAGATGGTTTTCTTCTTCTTTCTGCAGGCACCCTTTACCGGCGGGGAAGACGGTCTGCAGGGCATCCCCCGGGGCACTCTGTTCGGGCTCGACCTGAGCAACGACCTGAACCTGTATTACGTGGTCATGGGTATCTTCATTCTGGGCTTCTACATTTGCTGGCGCACCGTGAACTCGCCCTTCGGGCAGGTGCTCAAAGCCATACGTGAAAATGAGCCCCGCACCATTTCGCTGGGCTACAACGTTGATGCCTTCAAATTGCTGGCCTTCGTTATCTCCGCCGCTCTGGCGGGGCTGGCAGGTGCCACCAAGGCCTTGGTGTTTGTGTCTGCCACCCTTTCCGACGCCGCCTGGCAAATGTCGGGGCTGGTCATTCTCATGACCCTGGTCGGTGGTTTGGGCACCTTCACCGGTCCGGTCGTCGGTGCACTGGTGGTGGTGGTGCTTGAAAACAAAGTGGGCGAATTCGGTCGCTTTCTGGCGCAAAGCACAGGTTTCGAATGGTTCCAGGTGCTGGGCGAATCCGTCACCATGGTGATCGGCCTTATCTTCATCCTGTGCGTCATGGCGTTCCGCCGCGGCATTGTGGGTGAGCTGGGCCACTACCTGAAGCAACGCAAGCTGGCGGCGTAAGCCGCCCGGCAAAAAGGGCCGGAACGTACGTTTCAACGTAACGTTCCGGCCCTTTTTTGTTTGCCGGCAAGCCGGCAGGTGATAACGGTTTTCCGGCGTGTAAAACGTATTACCGTGATCGTGCGCTGCCGTGTTTGTGTCAGGCGTTGTCGTGGCGGGCGCCCTTGCCCAACCCCAGATAGCTTTCAATGACACGCGGGTTGCCGGCGAGCTCTTTGGCCTTGCCTTCCAGAACAATATCGCCGGTCTCCAGAACATAGCCGTAGTCGGCCACCTGCAAGGCTGCACGGGCATTTTGCTCTACCAGCAAAATGGCCACGCCGGTGCTGCGAAGACGCGAAATGATCTGGAAAATTTCCCGCACAATGCGTGGCGCCAGGCCCAGGCTGGGCTCGTCGAGCATCAGCAACTGAGGCTGGGCCATCAGCGCCCGACCCACTGCCAGCATTTGGCGTTCTCCGCCCGACAGCGTGCCCGCCGCCTGTGTACGGCGCTCTTTGAGCCGTGGAAAAATATCGTAGACTTCATCGATAGTTTCCCGCCAGCCATGCTTGCCGGCACGATACAAGCGAAAGCCCCCCAGCAGCAGGTTATCCTGGACAGACATGCTGGCGAAAAGCTCACGCCGCTCGGGAACAAGGGATATACCGTCGGCAACCCGCTGCTCCACCTGCCACGCGCCAATTTCGGAACCCAGATACTGAATGGATCCCGAGCAGTTGCCACCGGTCGGCAAGGCCCCCATAATGGCATTGAGCAACGTGGATTTGCCGGCGCCATTGCCCCCGATCACAGTAACAATACTGCCCCGTGTTACAGCAATATTTGCACCGGCGACAGCGGTGACCTTGCCGTAACGCGCCGACAGGTCGGTAACCTGCAATACCGGGTGCCTGGGCTTGTGGGTTGTCATGCCATACCTCCGGCCGGCGTTGTTGCAGTATTGTCAGGGGTTTCATCAAAATCGAAATCGTCGTCGATCCCGCCCAGATAGGCCTCGAGGACAGCGGGATTGGTCTGGATATCGGCCGGTTCGCCTTCAGCAATTTTTGTTCCGAAATCCATGACCACCAGATGATCGGTCAGATTCATGACGAAATCCATATCGTGCTCTACCAGCAAAATGCTCATTCCTTCCTGACGCAGCTGGTCAAGCACTTTTGCCAGCTCTTGTTTTTCCTTGTAGCGCAAGCCTGCCGCCGGCTCATCGAGCAGCAGCAACACAGGATCGGCAGACAAGGCACGGGCAATTTCCAGAATACGTTGCTGGCCAAGCGCCAGATTGCCCGCCTGCTCGTACAGATAGTCACCCAGCCCCACGCGCTCAAGCTGGCGTGCAGCCTCGTAGAGCAGCTCGGCCTCTTCGCGCCGATCGGTATGCAGTGCCGCCGACACCACGCCGACATTGCTGCGCAAATGAGCGCCCAAAGCCACGTTTTCAAGCACGGTCATGGCAGGCAGCAGCTGAACATGCTGAAATGTTCGGCCAACCCCCAGCCGGGCAATTTCGCGCGACGGCAAATTGTCGATACGCCGGCCCAGGAACTTTACCGTGCCGCGTGTTGCGGGCAACACCCCGGTGATCAGATTGAACGTCGTGCTCTTTCCCGCACCGTTAGGCCCGATCAGCCCCATGATTTCGCCCGAGCGCAGGGTGAAGCTGATGTCGTTCACCGCCACAAGACCACCGAATTCTTTGCGCGCGCCATCTACCTGCAGCACCAGCGAGCCTGCTTCCGGGCGATTGCGCTGCGGCAGCAAGGGCGCCTGGGCCGGGGGCGGGTTCGACCGCCGGCTGCGAGTGTTACCCGCAAGGGCCGCCCATGCCGATGACAGGATGGGCCACACGCCATCGCGCGCATATTGCAGCACCAGCACCATGAGCACGCCGAATACAATAAGTTCGATGTTATGCGTGGTGTCGAACAAGCGCGGAATGACGTTCTGCAGTTGATCTTTCAAGGTAAGAATAATGCCCGAACCCAGCACAGCGCCCCACACGTTCGTGGCGCCCCCCACTACTGCCATGAACAGGTACTCAATACCGTAATTCAGGCCGAAAGGGCTGGGGCTGACCGCCCGCTGCATGTGGGCGTACAACCACCCCGAGACGCAGGCCAGCATGGCGGCATAGACAAAGATGATTACCTTGTAACGGGCCATATTTACGCCAAACGACTCGGCCATGCCGCCGCCGCTCTTCAGGGCGCGTATGGCACGCCCCGGCCGCGAATCGAGCAGGTTGCGGGTGGCCCACATGGACAGCAACACACACAGCCTGATCAGGTAATACATGCG
>JBFWLP010000123.1:0-8134 GCA_050252075.1 Burkholderiaceae bacterium
TGATCGGCATCGTCAAGAAGAACGCCATCATGATGATCGACTTCGCCCTGGACGCGCAGCGGCATCGCGGCCTGGATCCACAGTCGGCCATTCACGAGGCGGCGTTGCTGCGTTTCCGGCCTATTCTCATGACCACACTTGCCGCGCTGTTCAGTGCCTTGCCTTTGATGCTGGCAACCGGCGCGGGGTCCGAGCTGCGCCAGCCTTTGGGTCTGGTCATGGTGGGCGGTTTGTTGTGCAGTCAGGTACTGACATTGTTCACGACCCCGGTCATTTACTTGTGGTTTGACCGCTTTACACGTTCCGGACGCGTCCGGTCCATGCCGCCCAGCAACGGCCGGCCGCCCGGGACACAGCAGCCATGAGGTTTCTGGGGATCTTCATTCTGCGGCCGGTGGCCACCACCCTGTTCTGCATTGCCATGGTGCTGGCCGGTGGGGTGGCGTTCCTGTTCCTGCCGGTGGCGCCGTTGCCGCAAATCGATTTCCCCATGATTTCCGTGACGGCCCGCCTGGCCGGCGCCAGCCCGGAAACCATGGCGTCCAGCGTGGCCACCCCGCTGGAGCAGTCGCTGGGCAATATTGCCGGATTGGAAGAAATGAGTTCGCGCAGCACCGAAGGCAATACGCGGATTACCCTGATGTTCGATGTGGATCGCGATATCAACGGCGCGGCGCGCGACGTGCAAGCGGCGATCAACGCGGCCCGAGGGTTGCTGCCCAGCAGCTTGCGCAGCAACCCCACGTATCGCAAAGTCAACCCGTCATCGGCGCCCATTATCGCGCTGGCCTTAACGTCGGAGTCGGCGACCCAAGGCGAGCTCTATGACCTGGCGTCCACCGTGCTGGCCCAGAAAATCGCCCAGATTCCGGGGGTTGGCGAGGTGCAGGCGGGCGGCAGCTCGCTGCCTGCCGTTCGTATCACACTGAATCCGGGCGCGTTGGTCAGTGCCGGCGTGGCGTTGGACGACGTGCGCCGTGCGTTGGCCGACGCCACTTTGCTGGGGCCCAACGGAGTGATCGAAAGCGCAGACACGCGGTGGATCGTCAGCTCGGGGGGGCAACTGACCCGGGCCGCCCAGTACCGGCCGCTGATCGTTGCCTGGCGCGACGGGGCGCCGATCCGGCTGCAGGATGTGGCGGCCGTCGAAGACTCGGTCGAGGATCTTTTCAACACGGGGTTTTTCAATGACCGTCAGGCGGTCTTGCTGATCGTTCGCCGGCAGGCCGACGCCAACATCATCGAGACGGTCGATGCCATTATGGCCCAGTTGCCCGCCCTGTCGGGCATGGTTCCGCCGCACGTCCGGCTGGATGTCGCCCAGGACCGCACACCCAGCATCCGGGCCACGATGCAAGAGGCTCAATTGACCTTGCTGATCGCCGTGGTGCTGGTGGTGGCGGTGGTTCTGGCGTTTCTGAAGAACCCGCGCGCCGCGCTGATTCCCGCCATTGCGGTACCGGCCTCGCTGATCACCACTTTCAGCTTCATGCTGTGGTTCAACTTCACGCTCAACACCTTGTCACTGATGGCGTTGATCGTGGCCACCGGTTTCGTGGTCGACGATGCCATTGTGGTGCTGGAAAATATCATGCGCTACATTGAGAAAGGCTTGCCTCCCCGGCGTGCCGCCTTGCGCGGGGTGCGCGAGGTGGGCTTTACGGTGCTGGCCATGAGCCTCTCGCTGGTGGCAGTGTTTATTCCCATGCTGCTGATGGGCGGCTTGCCGGGCAGCCTGTTTCGCGAGTTTGCGGTCACGCTGTCGGTGGCCATCATCATTTCCTTGCTGGTTTCGTTAACCCTCACCCCCATGATGTGCGCGCATTTGCTGCGTCGTGACGATGCAGCGGTTGCCCGGGCCGGTGTGTTCACCCGGTTCATGCGCGTACTCGGCGCAAAATTCTGGACGGGCTATCAACGCTCGTTGCAATGGGCGCTGAATCACAGCCGGATCGTCATGGTGTTGCTGGTGGCGACAGTAGGGCTGAATGTTTATTTGTATGCCGCCGTTCCCAAAGGTTTTTTTCCGCAGCAGGATACCGGCCAGCTGCTGGGGTTCTTCCGGGTGGATCAAGGCACGTCGTTTAAGGCAATGACCCCCAAGCTGGATGCCTTTCGCCAGATTCTGCTGAAGGATCCGGCCATTGACACCGTTACCGGATTTGCCGGCGGACGAGGCGGCAGCAACAGCAGTTTCCTCATGATCCAGCTGAAACCGCTGAACGAGCGCGATGTCAGTGCCACCGACGTGGTGAACCGGCTGCGGGGGAAGTTCGATCATTTGCCGGGCGCTCGCCTGTTTCTGGTGCCGCAGCAGGATATCTACGTGGGAGGCAGTCAAAGCGGTTCGGGTTCTTACGAGTACAGCCTGCTTTCGGGCGACCTGGAATTGCTGCGCGTCTGGTTGCCAAGGGTGCAGCGGGCCATGGCCGTCTTGCCCGAGCTGGTCGATGTTGATTCCGATATTGAAGACAAAGGCACCCGCGTCGAGCTGATCGTTGATCGCGATGCCGCCGCCAGGCTGGGCGTGGACATGGCGCTGGTGGCGTCCACGCTCAACAATTCGTTCAGCCAGCGTCAGGTGGCCGTCATTTACGGGCCTTTGAACCAGTACCGTGTGGTGATGGGGGTGGATCCGCGCTTTGCCCAGGACGCGCAGGCGCTGAACGACGTGCAGGTTATAACGGCAAACGGAGATCGGGTGCCGCTTTCCGCGTTCACCCGGTTCGAGGTGGGCAATGCACCGTTAAGTGTCAGGCACAATGGGTTGTTCGCGGAAGAGGCCGTTTCCTTCAGTCTGGCGCCGGGCGTGTCTCTGGACCAGGCGATCGCCGCCATTGACACGGCGGTGGCCGAAATCGGCCTGCCGTCGCGGCAGATTCAGGCGGGCTACGCCGGCGCGGCCCAAGCCTTGCAAAAATCGCTGGCACAGCAGCCGTGGCTTATTCTGGGAGCGCTGGTCACCATGTACATTGTGCTGGGCATGCTGTATGAAAGCTATATCCATCCGGTCACGATCTTGTCCACCCTGCCGTCGGCAGGCATTGGCGCCTTGCTGGCGCTGCTGTGGGTCGATGAGCCTTTCACGCTCATTGCCCTGATCGGCGTTTTCCTGCTGATCGGTATCGTGAAAAAGAACGCCATCATGATGGTGGATTTTGCGCTGCTGGCCGAACGCCGGGACGGGCTGTCAACGCGCGATGCCATTTACCAGGCATGCCTGGTGCGTTTCCGGCCCATTATGATGACGACTGTTTCCGCCTTGTTTGGTGCCTTGCCGCTGGTTCTGGCCACCGGGGCCGGTGTGGAAATGCGCCGCCCGCTGGGCCTGACGATTGTGGGCGGCCTGGTTCTCAGCCAGGTGCTGACGCTTTACACCACGCCTGTGGTGTATTTGTATCTTGACCGGCTGCGGCGCTGGGCACAGCGTCGGCGCGGCGTAACGCCTGGAGGGCAACAGCTCGCATGATCCGCATGAAACGAATGACCCTGGCTGCACTCTTTGCCGTCTTGTCAGGTTGCGCGGTGGGCCCCGACTACCGGCAACCCGTGGCGGTGACGGGCGACGCCTTCAAGCAAATCGCCCGCCTCACTCAGGCCCAGCGCACGGATGATCCGGCGAACCGGGGGTGGGTGCCGGTGGATTCGTCCCGGTCGGCGCTGGCGCCGCAATGGTGGCTGGCGTTTGACGATACGACCCTGGACGGACTCATGGCGCGGCTGAACGCCGATAACCTGACGATTGCGCAGGCCGAGGCCCAGTACCGTCGCGCCCAGGCCGCTTTGCAGCAAACCCGGGCGGGATTTTTCCCCACGCTGGGCGGCAATGCATCGGTCACGCGTTCGGGAACCGGCGCCGGTGACACGTCCAGCACGGGCAATGACTACAGCGTATCCGGTGCCGTCAGCTGGGAACCGGACCTGTGGGGGCGCGTGCGCCGCTCGGTGCAGGGTTCCCAGGCAGCGCTTCAGGCCAGTGCCGCCGACGTAGCGGCGGTGCGGTTGAGCCTGCAGTCGACGCTGGCCCAAACCTATTTCCGGGTGCTGTCGGCCGATGCCCAGGCCCGCTTGCTGGACAGTACGGTCAATGCGTATGCCCGGTCACTGGCCATGGTGGAAAATCGCTTGCGTGTCGGCACGGTGCCGCAATCGGATGTCGAGGCGGCCCGAACCCAGCTGGAGAACGCCCGGGCGCGGTTGCTGGCCCAGCAGCGCGACCGGGCGCAACTTGAGAATGCCCTGGCCGTGCTGCTGGGTGTGCCGCCCTCGTCATTTTCGCTGAGCGGCGCTCGCAGCTTGCCGTCAGTGCCCACTGTGCCGGTGGGCTTGCCGGCGCAATTGCTGCAACGGCGGCCCGACGTCGTGGCCCAGGAAAGGCGCGTTGCGCAGGCCAACGCACAGATTGGTGTGGCGCAAGCCGCGTGGTTTCCCGACCTGACCTTGAGCGCCCAGGCCGGCTTTCGCAGCGGTCAGTGGGCGCAGTGGCTGACGGCGCCGGCCAGTTTCTGGGCACTGGGGCCTGCGCTGGCGTTAACGCTGTTTGACGGCGGTGCCCGCGAAGCACAGCTTCAGGATGCCCGTGCCGCCTATGACGAAGCCGTGGCAGGGTATCGTCAAACCGTGCTCGATGCCCTGCGTGAAGTCGAGGATTATCTGGTGGCGCTGGATCTGCTGGGTCAGGAGCAGCGTGTCCAGGAGCGTGCGCTGACGGCCGCCCGTTCCTCGTTGCGGCTGACACAGAATCAGTTTGATGCGGGGCTTATTGATTACCTGAGCGTGGTGCAGGTGGAAACGGCGGCCTTCGATGCCGAACGCGAGGCCCTGGGTTTGCAGCTGGACCGTCTGCTGGCCGGTGTTCAGTTGGTAACGGCTCTGGGGGGCGGCTGGGAGGCTTCCTCTAGCCCGGGTGAATGAGCGATGACACGCTGTCACGGATCAGCTGGAACAGGCAATTGGCGGCCGGCGTGGGCGGCGCATCGCGCAACGTAATAATGCCCACGGGTGGCAGTGCAAGCCGCGGCTCTACATTCAGCATCGACAGCCCGAAACGTTTCGACAGGTAGTGTGCGGCATCGGCCCGCAGCGCCGTCACCAAACCCGATTGTTCGGCCACCACGGCGCCAATCAACGGCACGATGCTGGTTTCCAGGTAGGGAACCGGCAATGGAAGCTGCAGTTCAGTGAAGGTTTGCCTGAGACTGTTGCGTACCAGCGAGTCTTCCGACGGCAGCACCCAGTCGCTGTCGGTCAGGTCGGCGAGCGTGTAGGTGCGCCCGGCATTGAGCGTTGCCGGGTGGGCAATGAACCTGACCTCGTCGGGATACAGAATCTGCACATGGATTTGCTGTACATCGGCATCGGAAAGATTGGGAGGCAGACTGCCGACCACATACTCAATATCGCCGTCTTTCAGTTTCTGGAACAGCGCACTGGCAATGGTGTCGACCACCTTGACCTGGATTTCGGGATAAAGCCGTGCAAGTTGCGCAAACGGCTTGGCCAGCAACGATACGCCGGTGAATGAGGGAACGCCGATTCGCAGGACCTCGTTGCGGCGCTGATTGTGGCGCTGTGCGCTGATCGACAATCGATTGAGCTGGCCCAGTATGAGCAAGGCCGGCTGAACCAACGACTGCCCAAAGGCATTGAGCACCACGCCGTCGCTGCGCCGGTCGAAGACAGGCGCGTTCATGGCGCTTTCCAGCTCCCGGGCCATTTTGCTGACAGCCGGCTGGCTGAGCGCCATTTCATCGGCAAGGGTGCGAAAGGATTTCCCGTTGGCCACCCCGCACAGCAATACCAGCTGTTTGAAGCGAAGCCGGCCGAGCAGGGAAGGGGCAGGCTCGTGCATGGTTAACCAAAAGTGATCAAACTATCATAATAAGTCAATTTTCGGTTAAGTGTATTGCAGGTACGCTTCTGAACCAAGCTCTTGCCGGTCGGCATGGGCCACCTGTTCAGATCAAGGAGACACAGATGCCATTTCTTAAAACAACACTGGCCGCCGCCGCCCTGGCGTTATTGATGCCGCTGCCGGGCACCGCCCAAACCGCCTGGCCCGAGAAGCCGGTGAACATTGTGGTGCCTTTCCCTCCAGGAGGGGCGACCGATGTCATGGCGCGCATGCTGGCGCCAAAAATTGAACAAACCATCGGTCAAACCGTTGTCATCCAGAACAAAGCCGGGGCCGGTGGCAGCGTGGGCACGCAATCGGTGGCCCGCTCGGAAAATGACGGCTACACCTTTTTGTGGGGTACGGTGGCCACGCACGGCATCGGCCCCAGCGTGTACAAAAAGCTGCCCTACGATCCGGCCAAAGATTTTGCGCCGGTAGTGCATGTCGTGAATCAGCCGTATGTGCTGGTGGTGCATCCGTCCACGGGGGTCGGCACGCTGAAAGAATTTATTGAAAAGGCCCAGGCTAATCCGGGCAGTGTTTCGGTGGCGTCTGCCGGACAAGGGACGGGTGCGCACATGATTCTGGAGAAATTCCAGTCGGAAGTGGATGCCGATTTTCTCAACGTGCCATACAAGGGGGCGGGCCCGGCCATGACCGACCTGGTGGGCGGGCAGGTTCAGGCGGCGTTCGATGTCATTCTTACGACCGTTCCGTTTATCGAGAGCAAACGCGTTGTCCCGCTGGCGGTTACCAGTGATACACGCTCCCCCACCTTGCCCGATGTTCCCACCCTGGCCGAGTCCGGGCTGAAAGGGTTCGCCGCCGTGGGCTGGAATGGTTTGTTTGCACCCGCGGGAACTCCTCAGGCCATTATCGACAAAATGAACCAGGCTGTGAACGCCGCGCTGGCGGATCCGCAGATCAAGGAACGCATTCTGAAGGACGGTTCCATACCCAAGGGGGGGACACCGCAACAGTTCACGTCGTTTGTGGCCGACGAGCTGGCCAACTGGAGTCAGGTCGCCCGGAAAGCCGGCGTTTCACTGGATTGATACCCGCCATGACGCAACATGCCGCTAATGGCGCCAAACCCTCCGGCCCTTTGCTCGGGTGCCGGGTGCTGGATATTTCAACCGTGATTGCCGGCCCCCTGTCGGCGACCTTGCTGGCCGACTATGGGGCCGATGTCCTGAAAGTGGAGCTTCCCGGAGCGGGAGACCATATTCGGCAGTTGCCGCCTCACAAAGAGGGCAAGTCGCTGTGGACGAAAGTGGCAAACCGGAACAAGCGCGGGATTTCGCTGGATCTTCGCCGGCCCGAGGGGGCGCAGCTGCTGCTGCGCCTGCTGCCGTCGTTTGACGTTCTGGTTGAAAACTTCCGCCCGGGAACCCTGGATCGCTGGGGGCTGAGCCTGGAGCAGTTGCGTCAGGCCAATCCCCGGATTATTGTGCTTCGGGTAACGGGCTTCGGCCAAACCGGCCCCTACCGGGATCGCCCGGGCTTTGCGCGGGTATTTGAAGCCATGTCCGGTTTTGTCAATTTATGCGGTGAAAAGGACGGCCCGCCGACCTACCCCGGCTATCCGGTGTCCGATGCGTTGACCGGGGTGTTCGGAGCCTATGCCATCACCGCCGCCCTGTTGCATCGCGAACGCACCGGAGAGGGGCAGGAAATCGACCTTTCCGCCGTGGAAGCCATGTTTCGGGTGCTGGATTTCCTGCCTGTGGAATACGATCAGCTAAACGTCGTTCGTGGCCGGCAGGGCAATCTGAATGCCTATTCCGCGCCCAGCGACGTGTATAAAACCTGTGACGGCAAATGGATTTCCCTGGCGGTCAGTGCACCCACGGTGTTTCGTCGCCTGGCCGTTGCCATTGAGCGCCCCGACCTGATCGATGATCCGCTGTTTGCAACCAATACCGCGCGTCTGGGCAATCGTCAGGCCATTGAAGGGATCATGATTTCATGGTTCGGCGGCAAAACCTTTGACCAGGCTACGGCGATTCTGCAGCAGCACGAGGTCAGTTTCAGCCCCATTTACGATATTGCCGACGTGTTTGCGGACCCTCATTTCCGGGAGCGGCAAATGATCATTCCTGTTCCCGACGAGGATTTCGGGCAGGTGCAGATGCAGAACGTCATTCCGCGCATGTCCCGAACGCCGGGCACCGTATGGCGTACGGGCCCGGATATCGGCCAGCACAATCACGACGTGTACCTGAGCGAGCTGGGTCT
>JBFWLP010000124.1:0-8028 GCA_050252075.1 Burkholderiaceae bacterium
GCGGTTGTTGTCGTGATGCTGGTCGTCGCGTTCAAGTTACGCTCCAAAAAACAACAACAGACGGCGAAAGAGGGCTTGGCGAAGAAATGCTGGCAGCTAGCCGAGGATGTGCAATCGTCTAGAGATGCGGCACTCAGGCACCCGGCGGGGTCAGATGCTAGAAAGGGGAAAGTTGAGCAAGCGCTCGACAATCTCAAACGACTGGAGCTGATTGCGTCGCAGCATCCCGAAGTCAAATTGAAAGGTCTTAGCGAGCTGCGAGACCAGTTGCAGCAGATTGACGCTGCGCCAGCTTACGCAACCCCTGTGAAGACGAAGGCTGTGCGTGAGACTGGCAGGGTAATGGTTTGTGTGCTCGACACAGAAACCACCGGCCTCTCCCATGGCGACGAGCCGATAAGTCTGGCGATGCTATTGCTTGAGGTTGAGCTGCCGAAAGGGCGCCTCATTCAAGAGGTGGAGAATCTTTACGAAATGCGTGAGCCATCGGTTCCCATACATCCCAGGGCAGCAGCCGTGCATGGTCTGACGGTTGATAGCCTCAGGGGCAAACGGTTTGATACCGCCAGAATCAGCGGCATTCTCGAACGGGCTGATGTGCTTATCGCGCACAATGCGAACTTTGATCGCCGGATGCTCGGCAGGATTGTTCCGGAGGCGGAACGTTTGCCGTGGCTGTGCAGTGTGCGGCACATTGTATGGCCGACCACTAATAAGAAGCTGGATACCATCTGTCAGCATTTCGCTATTGTGCGTCCGGAACCGCATAACTCGATGTCTGACGTGCGGGCCCTGGCAGAATGTCTCCTGCGCCCGACGGGCAAGACCGCCCGTAGCCGGTCGTACCTTGCGGTTTGTTTGGGTAAGTAAATTTATTGGGGGCAACCCTTGTGATTCGCCTTTTGTTTAGGCAGTAGCGGCGTGTGCTGGCTCAACCTGAAGGTCGCGACCGCAATGCTCGGCCTGCCACAAATCGTAGTGGACCTGACCGCGCAGCCAGGTTTCTGCGCTGGGGCCGCGTCCATCTGGTTTGCGCAGCCAGGCCTCCAGGCGTCGAGCCAGATCGACTGAAACTGCAGCCCGGCCATGTAGCACGCGCGATAACGCCACACGGCTCACGCCCAGTTGCCGGGCCGCCTCCGCCACCGACAAGCCTAGTGCGGGAAGAACATCTTCTCGCAGAGTCTCGCCTGGATGAGGGGGGTTATGCATACGCATAGCGTTCTCCTAGTGATAATCCTGATAGTCAACAAGGATCGCGTCTTGGCCATCAAACGTGAACGTCAGGCGCCAGTTCTTATTGACCCATACAGACCAGTGTCCTTTGAGAACACGTCCTTTCAGTTCGTGCAAATTCCAGCCAGGGATATCCATGTCTTCGGGGCCCGCCGAATCATTCAGTTGGCGCAACTGACGCGCCAGTTTTGATGCGTGCGCCGCCTGAATGCCTGCCTTGGAACCGGTTTCAAAGAAACGCTGCAACCCGGAATGCCTGAACGTTTTGACCATGGGTTAGTGTATCGCAAGGCTATACGTATCGCAATGCGTTTATCGTAAAAATGGCGAGTCCATATAATTTGCATCATATCTTTCATATTGTTACTTTGGGCGTAAAAAAACTTCCCGGCCTGATCACGTTTCCTGCCTTGGTGTAGCGTAGTTTTGATGCGTTATTTCTGCGTTTATGGGAATCTTCACCCACTTTCAGTCGGGTTGCTACGCGGTCTTTTTTGAACCTTCGCCAGTTGATCTGTCGATCTTCCAGCGGACGAAATCTTCGATTTCCTTGATCTCATTTTGTGTCAATCGCCTGACCTCATCGGCGGTGAATGCTTTGAATGGCCAGTCATGCTGTTTAGGCTCGGCACCAGTTGTGAAAGTTGCCGTTTTTTCTGCAACTTCATTTCCCAGTCGCAGGCGGCCCATTGTTTCTTTTAGAGCGGTATCGCTGAAAAATGCCTCTACCGGCACTCCATACACCCTTGCGATGGACGTCATTGTTCGCAGACGAGGTTCTTTCGCCGTCCCGTTGAGGAAGCGAAAGATGGTTGGCTGAGGGACTTTCGACTTTGTCGACAACGAATTTGGGTTGTCTCCTGCTCGGTCCATCAAGAGCTTCAAGAATTCTCGAGGGTTCATGACACCACTATGCATGATCGAATAATACGTGTGGGTATTGCATGGCTATACGTTTACGTATAATCTATGCCTCTATGAAGACAGTCATCGACATTATCAAAGAGCTTCGGGCCGCTGGGTTCTCCCAGTCTGAGATATCACGCCGCACAGGCATCCCTCAGCCTCGTTTATCCAGGTGGGAGAACGGTTCTCCTCCCGTTGGCGCGAACGACGTCCTGAGGTTGGCGCGGCTCTTGGGAGAGGTTGGTAAAAACTCAGGCTGCAAAGACAGCGTCAGCGATGCTGCCCGCGCGGCGTTCCTGGCGCCGTCGGTTGCTTCTGGTCAGGAAGAGGAGCCTTCCCATGCTTGACTGGTACTCAATGACCGTCATGGTGCCGGTCCCTCTGTTGCTTTATTGCCTTGTGTTTCTGGCTTACATGGTCAGCCAGTACCTCACGTCGAAGTACTTGTGCCGCGCAATCATGCAAATCCGCAAGGAGCGGGCAGAGTTGGCCAAATTGATCCAGACATGCAATTCATGCTCTCGGCCAGATACCCGCGCAGGCGGCAAGGAAATATCCACAGGCAGCCTGTCAGGAACCAAGTCATGAGCCGGCTTCCATTGTTTCACTCCCGTCTCAATGCTGTACTCGCCTGTATCCACAAAGGCAAGACATGCTCCCTTGGCCTCTATGGCTTTGAAACGCACAGCAGCATCCGCAGGATGCATGCGAATGGTCAGCACTTCGGCGTTTTGTTCGATTGTCATTCGCTCTACCGCGATGTAAGGCGTGGTCTTCAACTTCCAGTCCCTCCACATGAAGAAGGCGGCGATTGTCGTTGCAATCGACGTCACGATGCCGGTAATCAAGGCAATCATCGATCTCCCCTTTGCGTAGTTTCGGTTGGTGTAGGAGCCTCCGATTCTACGCATCGCCGGGGAGATTGCGAACTGCTGATGCATCACCAGGGCGCCATCATCCCCCAGCTCGAACTGAAGCGACCCGCCCGCGTCACCAAGGAGCGTTCCCATGCATAAATCATTCTTGATGGCTGAAGGGCCGGAGGCTTTTGATTGCACTGATTTTTCTCTCATGTGCCCAGTATCAGCTGGGCCCGGTCAGCCGTCCATGTCAACGGAGGTGGCGCGATGACACGACGCGAAGAGGATTGCCATGCGACTCAGTCGGATTCGATAACCGAAGACATGCTTCAGGGGATTTTTATCACAAACAATGATCCAAAAAAGCCGGCCACAAAGAGTTTCGGCTCGAGCATTGGCGAAATGATGTCATTGCTCTTCCCCGACAACAGGATCGAGGTGAGCGTTGTAGAGGCCGACATGAGCAAAGTTGCCTTGGTTGGCCCCGGCGATACGCTCGTTATCTCGTTGAGCAAGCCTGTTGTAGGCGAGCGACGCAACTCTTGGATCACTTATGCGGAGAGGCTTCGTTGCGAGTTTGGCTTGAAGGTTGTGATTCTTGAAGACGTTCTTCAGGTGAGCATCGTGAAATCAGGGCAGCAAGAATGACTGCAACTGCACCAATTGCAGCCCAGCGATGGGCAACAACATCAAGCCAGACCCTTCGGCAAATTGAGCGAAACATTGGCGTTTCAATTGACCAGCCAAACCCTATTTCTTTGCCTGGCGGGTCTTTGAGCATTTTTTCATCCCAGTGTTTCGCCTTCAATTTCTTCCACCAATTCATTGTGCTCCTCGGGCGGAAGAGGGGGGTTTACTGCTCATGGTCGCTCCCTCGTGATGGTTTTGTAGGTGTCGTTACCGGCATTCTGTCACGAGCGGTAGCGGCCGCCAATACTGTTCGGAGGCCGTGATGCCGTATTTCGACCTTGGGGTGCCGGTGGTGCTGCCCAGTGGCCAAACAGGCCGGTTTGTTCGGTGGCGCGCGCGTCCCGTGATGCGCGGTGATGCCGCGCAGGGCATTGAGCGTGTGGCCGTTGTTCGCCTGGACGGCAGCAACGAGCCCACCGAATTCAGCGAACGCTTTATGGAACTGGTGAAACCATGCACACGATGACATTCGAGCAGGCTGCGTTCAACACGGTGGCCGATTATCCCGGTGGTGCGAAGGCCCTGGGGCCGGTGGTTGGTATTAACGGCTCGGTGCTGGCTCACAAGGTAAGCCTCACCGACCATGATAACCAGCTGACGGTGCCGCAGGCGCGCAAGCTTATGCAGGCTACGGGCGACTGCCGCATGCTGCATTCCTTGGCTGCCGATCTTAACCATTTGTGTGTGCAGGTCAGCAGCATGCCGCAATCCGGCAATTTGCACAGGCGCATTGCCGACACGGTACGCGAGTTTGGCGAGTTCATTGCGGCGGTGTCCGAAGCGTCCGACGATAACGACGTTACACCCAACGAGATGCGCGCCATCGACAAGGAATTGGGCGAGATGGTCGCCCGGGCCAATGCGCTGCGTGCCTGGTGCGCCAAAGCAGCAGGAACGTCTGGCGAGGTGATGTGATGGCCAGACCAATGGGAGAAATCGCACGGGCAGCGCTGTCCATCATGCGAGAGCAGCCCGTAACCGCGCGAGATTTGGCCCTGCGCCTGCAGGTGCCCGAGCGCACTATCAAGAATGTTTGCTACCGGCTGAGTTCAGCTGGGCACGCCCGCGTCGTCACCACTAAGAATGCTGGCCATGCGCGCCGGCCGGTGGCGCTGTATGCCCCTGCAAGCATCAAATGTCCGGCATTCGAGCTGGCCACGGTGTGGCGATGAGCGCCCGTACCGTATCGCGCCATGGCGCGCCGCACCGCTTTAAGCCCCCGTAAGGCTGGCCCTTTATCGGCTTAACCCCCTTTCGTTACTACCGTCTGCGAGCCCTTTTCAGGGGTCGCGGGGTTTCTTTTTGCCCGAGGTTTGCATCATGACCGCAGAGACCTTGTTTTCCACCACCGGCCAGCCCTCCGCGCAGGCGCGCGAACTGGTGGGCAATTGCATTCCCGACTTCGAGGATTTCTGGGCCGCCTGGCCCAAGCGCGAGGCGAAGAAAGATGCGCGCCGCGCCTGGGACAAGTTGTGCGCCCAGCAGCGTATTGCTGCGCTTCAGGCCCTGCCGGGCCATGTTGAACGATGGCGCCGCGAAGGCCGGGCCCGCAACCACATACCGCACCCGGCCACGTGGCTGAACGGCGAGCGATGGGAAGACGAGCTGGGCGAGATATTCCCGCCGCAGCCCCAGCAGCGCCGCGTGGCCGCGCCCTCTGGCCCACCCTGGTGGATGTCGCACGCCAGCATGGAGGCCAAGGGTCGCGAGGTGGGCGTAGGCCCCGCCAGACCGGGCGAAACCAACGAGCAGTACCGAGCACGCATTCACGCGGCCATGGAAGACCAGAAACGCTTCGGCCCGCCCGCCACAGGGTAGGGCCACTACGACGGCTCCCACGCACGCAACAGGGCCTGAATGGGCTGGCAGGAGCGAGTACACCAGGACAACCCGTGGGCCTGACCCAACACGGTACCGGTACGGCTCAACGAGCCTAGGGGTGCAACTCCCCGAATAATCCGGCGGGCTGGCCGTATCGACAGGCCCGGGGGCAGGCGGCATGCCTGTGGTGTCGATCCCGCGTCGCGGGGCGGAAGTGGCCCTCTCTACTCCCTCTTGCTTATTTGCGCTTGGGGGGTAGGGGGGGCCTTGAGCGGAAGTTATGCTTTTTATGAGAGTGGGAGAAACTATGCTTCAATTAATTTTCGGCCAGGCCGGGTGGTGCGCATGAGTGGTGTACGACGAATTCCAGCCATTCAGGCAAGGCTCGACCGATGGGCCATGTGGCGCCAGGGCGGTTACGGCATTGGCGCGGGTGGCTCCATACTGGGGTATCTGGTGGACCTTGCCGCCGGCAAGCGGGTGCATGACGATGACGCGCCGCCTTCATCGTTGGTGCCTGTGGATAACATTGAGTGCGCCATCACGGACGATGCGGTGAACACGCTGCCGCCCGATCTTCGTCAGGCCGTGGTGGCATGGCACTGTGCCAGCCACGGTACATTGGATGAAGTCGCGGGTCGGCTGGGTGTGGTGCGCGGTACGCTTCATCGGCGGCTGTGCCACGCGGATAGCCGCATTCAGGACTGGTTGCGCGAACGGAGAAAGGTTGCTCTGTAACATTTTGAATTACGAGACATATACTGGATTCAGTAATATGTGGCATATTCCGCAGGAAGTCGCGACTTAAGCGATTCGCAGGGCCCGGTGATCACACAGACGCCGGGCCTTTTTCATTGGGTTTCCATGGGCTCTCATGGCGAAATCATCCCCGAAACCGTGCAGGCATTCAGGCTGTTCAGCGCTGGTGTTTGACGGCAGCGGCTTTTGTGCTCGGCATGCCGACGAAAGCGTGAAGGAATGGGTGAAGGCGCCGGGTAAATCGGGCAGGGGCGGCAGGCCGTGGCGTGAATTGCGTCAGCAGGTTCTCGAACGTGACGGCTGGCTGTGCCAGTGTGAAGGCTGTAAGCGCCGCTCCATGCCGTTGGTGGCCCATGAGGTAGACCACATTGACAACACGCGCGATGCGTCGGGTCGGTTGAACGATCACCCGGACAACCTGCGCGCCATGAACCGCGATTGCCACCGCAAACGCACCCAGCAGCAGGCCGCGAAGGCGCGACGGCGCTGACCGGCAGGGGGTGGGTGAAAGTTCAGCCCCTTTGGCTGGACACCCGCCGCCCAGGCTTTCTTTGCGCACACCTGATTTTTGAATAGGGGGGGGGTCGAGCAATTGACCCTCCCAAAAAGTCATGAGCTCACATCTCTATCCAGTACCGTCCGGTTCCCTGGTGGGGAATGCCGCGCCGGTTCTTGACGTTCCATCGGAAATTCCCGCGCCAGTCGCCAAGCTGACGGCCAAGGAAAAGGTGCTTTGGGAGCACGTAACCCAGGCGCTGCACGACTGCGGTTTGATCCATCGTACCGATGCCATGGTGGTGACGGTGATCGTGCGCACGTTTGCGCGCTGGGTCGACGTTGAAGAACAGTTAACGAAGTACATGAAGGAGAACGGCGGATCCTACATCGTCACCACGCCCAACGGCTACGAGCAGCCCCATCAGCTTTTCTATATGGCGCGCACTATCAAGCGCGAGCTTTTGCAGTGGCTGCCCGAAGCGGCGTTGACGATTCCTTCGTTTCAGAAGGTGATGGGTGAGGCCGCCAAGCCCGGTGGTCAGGGGCAGCTGCCCGGGTTTGAAGACCCGGTGGAGCGACACCGCCGGGAAAAGGTCGCCGCCTCACTGCGTAGCGTATGACTGCCATACAGGCTCCGGCCCGGTCATTCGACTGGGATGCCTACGGCCGTCAGGTGATAGCGGGCGAGATTCCGGCGTGTAAGTGGATACGGCTTGGGGTCGAGCGGCATTACCGCGATCTGGAAACCGGCCACGAACGCGGCCTGTGGTTCAGCGAGGAACTTGCCCAGCATGCCCTGGAGTCCTTCCTTTTCCTGCGCCACTCCAAAGGCGAATGGGCCGGGCAGGCGTTTGAACCATCGCTGTGGCAGCAGTTCTGGGTGGCGCTGGCCTTTGGCTGGATGCGCGCCGATGGCACGCGCCGCTTTCGCGAGGTTTGGGAAGAGGTGCCACGCAAGAACGGCAAGACCACGAAGTTGGCCGGCGTGGGGCTGTACTTGTTTCTGTTCGACGGCGAGGGCGGTGCCGAGGTATACAGCGCGGCCACGAAAATGGATCAGGCGAAGATTCTGCACGCCGAGGCCACGCGCATGGTGCAGGCTTCGCCGCACCTACGCCGCAGTGTAGGCATACGCCTGAACGAGCTGTACGACCCTAGGCCTGGCCGCGCCGACAAGTTCTTGCCGCTGGGGCGCGATGCCAAAAGCCTGGACGGGCTGAACCCGCATGCCGGCCTGCTGGACGAAGTGCACGCGCAC